>CAWLAN010000157.1:0-5475 GCA_963854815.1 Planctomycetes bacterium UBA1146 | reverse complement strand
GCACTGCTTCAGATCAGCACAACACCTGGCTTGAGGTCGCTGATCTTGTTTCCGAACGGAACTCGGGATGCGGTACTGTAATAGGTAGGCCATCGCTGGGATCCCTGGATGACCGCATAGAAGGAAGTTTCCATGTCGTACAGCACCCGACTCATGCTCGGACTGACACTGCTGCTGCCTCTCATCACGGTCCCCGCATCTGCCCAGAAATCTCCGCAGCCCTCCGATTACGAACGGTTCATAACAGCGATCGACACTGGCAAGATCGAAGCGGTCCAGGCCGAGATCAATAAAGGCAGTGACATCAACGCTCGAGAAAAGAACCTGGGTTCCAGGGCCATAAACGGCAAGACTCCCCTCATATATGCAGCGAGCCATACGGACCCGAACCCCGCCCTCGAACTTCTGCTCGACAACGGCGCTCAGGTCAACGCCCGCGATGACCGTGGTGTGACCGCACTGATGAGAGCAGCAAGATACATCCGGTCGGGGGCCGTCAAACTGCTGCTCGACCGCGGTGCTCAGGTCAACGCGCGCAGCAAGTACGGGCTCACTCCACTCACCATGGCGGCTTTGCCCGTACATGATGTCCTGGTGAGGGAACTCGCGGTCGTCAAACTGCTGCTCGAGGGAGGGGCCGAGGTCGACGGGCGCGACAGCAACGGCAGAACCCCACTCGCGTTGTCCGCTGGGCACTCCTACAAACCTGATATCGTCGCATTACTGCTCGACCATGGTGCCGAGGTCAACGCACCGGATCGCAACGGAGTCACTCCACTGATGCTCGCGGTTCATGAACGTGGATTCCCCGAGATCGTCAAGTTCCTCATCGAAAAGGGTGCCCAGGTCGATGCGCGCAGCAACAACGGCTCGACCCCGCTCCACAGGGCGGCGCAAGCCTCCATCTCAAATCGTTACCTGTTCCGACTTTTTTGCCTGCCGTCAATTCACCCGGACAATGACAGGGATATCGAAGAAGTGCGCCAGCGACCACTCGAAATGATCCAGCTGCTGCTCGAAAACGGCGCCCAGGTCGATGCTCGCGATGAAGACGGCAACACTCCACTCATCGTCGCGGCAAAAGGCACCGACAGACCCGAAATCATCCAGCTGCTCATTGAAAAGGGTGCCAAGGTCAACGCACGCAACAACGACGGCTGGACCCCGCTGATGGTTGCGGCACGGGGAGCCGGTAGCGAGGGGAATATTCTTGGTGCGACGGGCGCTCTGCTGGGAGGGGACATCATCGAACTCCTGCTCGATAAAGGCGCCAACCCCCAGGCAAAAGATGCCTCCGGCATGAAAGCCATCGATCACGCCCGGCACAACAAGGCGCTGAAAGACACCCCGGCGCTGAAAAAACTCGCGGAGTTGTCCGGCGAGTAGGCACTCACGCGGTGGCAGGCGGTCGCGGCTACCGGCCATCGGAGGGATCTCCGGCACCTCCAACCGGGCGCAACCACCGAAACAGCAGCAGCGCACAGCAAGCACCCGCCACCGGGCCGACGATGTAGATCCACAGCGTCTGTAGATTTCCGGAGACGATCGCCGGTCCCAGACTTCGTGCCGGATTCATCGATGCACCACACAACGGCCCAGCGAGCCACGCTTCCAGCCCCACGGTGGCACCGATCACCAGTGCCGGGATCGGGCCCCGCGCCCACGGCTGGTCGATGACCCACAAGATCACAGCGACCAGCACCATCGTCAGGAATACTTCCAGCCCCAGACATCCGAGCAGTCCCGGAGAGCCGGGCAGCGTCTCGCCGATGGATGTCGCATCGGGAAAGCAGACCTGCACCACCACGCTCGCCGCGATGGCGCCGCAGCACTGGGCGATCAGATACCCGGCCAATCGTTTCGCCGGCAACTTTCCCGCCGCCACCATCGCCAGCGACACCGCCGGATTGATGTGGGCGCCGGAGGCTTTGCCAAAGATGAGGATCATCGACATCACGGCGAGTCCGAACACCAGACCGACGCCGGCGGCACCAAGTGGGTACTCGTGCGGGTATCCCAGTCCATCGAGGGTCGCGGCCCCGGTCCCCAGCAGCACCATGCCAAAGGTACCCAGCAACTCGGCGATGTAGGCGCGGCGACCGGTGGTATCCGACATCGAAACTCCACACCTCTCGTCAGGAACTGCTGCGATAGCGATCGACCCGCACACTCTTGCCCTTGAAACTGGCCTGCGGTGGGGGAGATTCGACGATGGCGGGCGCCCGCAGCGACCGCTTCACCACCACCCGCGATCAAATCTTTCGGCAGCGGGAACTTCGTACAGGAAAAGTCAGGCGATGCGGCTACTTCACAAAGGTGACCTTGACTCTCTTCGAGACGTTCCAGTAAGCCAGCCAGAGGGAACCGACTATCAATCCTACAAAACCAAACATTGCTTCTTCAGGCCTGCGACCGGAGAGGGCTATACCCATCGCTATGACATCAGATATTAAGCCAATGACTAAGATTACTTTCACATGAGTCGGTGTTGATTTTTTGTGCTGAAAGAAGATGACGACTACATACAACATGTAACAAAACAAAGGCACAATAAAGAGAGCGAAGGGTGGAACTGTTAAGGAGCCGAGGGCTGCGAATCCCATGATTATAATGGCCACTACATTCCCGATGGCTTGAAATAGCAACCACCCCTTGATCCCGGGCTCCGGCATCGGTTCCACATGCATCTGCTGTTTCAGCTCATGGAGTTCACGCTCAAGATCATCTATGCGATCATTGCTGTCACCAGAATCCATCGATCCT
Source organism: Planctomycetes bacterium UBA1146 (assembly GCA_963854815.1). Taxonomy (GTDB): domain Bacteria; phylum Planctomycetota; class UBA8108; order UBA1146; family UBA1146; genus UBA1146. The sequence continues at coordinate 2,712 of CAWLAN010000157.1, read as the reverse complement.
CCTGATCTGATACCTGTAAGCGCCATCGATGCTCAGTACTGAAATGAGTGTCAACTAATTAATAATTCAGATCAACCGCATGACCACCTCCCGATAGTTCAGCACTCCCAATCTTACCTACACAGCGGATCAGGATGTTGGCACCTGAGATCGGCAAACAAAAACCGTTTCATCACCTGCGCAAGCCTGGCCCTAACAACGATAGCGATCGACCCGCACACTCTTGCCCTTGAAGCTGGCCTGCGGTGGGGGAGATTCAACGACGGCTGGACCCCGCTGATGGTCGCGGCACGGTGGTGCAACAACTCTGAGATCATCTTGTGGCTGCTCGACGAAGGCGCGGATGCGAAGGCGGAGAACAAGTTTGGCAAGAACGCAAACTTTTACGCCCGCAACAACAACATTGCACTCGAGGATACCTTGGCGCTCGAGCGGCTAGAGCAGCTGGCCGGCGAGTAGGCGCGCACGCGGTGGCAGCCGATTGCGGTGACTACGCTCAGCGCCAATTGCGCCATTCTTTTTGCCACAGCTGGTAATCTTCCTCGCTGACTCCCTTGAGCAGAAACTGCCCGGGAATATGTCGCTGGATGGGGATCAGCAAGGCTGCCACATCTCCATGAACCACCGCCAACTTTCGACCTTCATACCTGGCCAGAAACTGGGACATGGTGGAGATATCGGGATCGGCGAAACGACGAAAACGCAGAGAGTGGATTGGAATAGTACCTGATCCTGAGCTGGTGCCACCGCCGGACTGATTCTTGGCGGTGAAACTGGCCGGCTCGATATGGACCGTGTTGCCGTCCAGGTCGCGCACCGCACGGGTACTGTCGGTGGCCGATTCCTGGGCCAGACAGTACTCGACCGGCGATGCCGGACTCGCCGACATCCCCCAGCCCCCGAGTGCTTCCTTCTCGGTATCGGTCAGCCGTTCGCGGGTAAACAGTAACATCTCTGTCAACACCACCGCAATCTCACCTCGGATCACGACATTGCTGCGGCTCAGCACCACTGCCAGGGATCGACCCTGATTTGCCGTGATGAAGGAATCAAACTTTGCCCGATCCTTGAACTCCAATCGAAGCGGTGACGTGGGATCGTCTGGGGTCACTCTTTGCGGCAAACTGTACAGAGAACTCGTGTCGAAACTGGCCGCTTCGAGGAAGATCTCCTCTCCGGATGCGAACGAGACTCGCCGCAGCCCTTCGCCTCCATTTTCGCTGATCAGACAGCAGTCAGCCAGTAGTGGTGGTTGAGTTCCATCACAGCCCATCGACATCGACAACAGTGAGATGCAGATCAATATTGTTGAGCGCATATCTGAGTTCATGCGATCTCTCTCAGGTGCAGTGCCGCCGCCACCATAAGCCCTCCGACGATACACATGAGCGCACCGACCCACCATTTCACCCCGCCGTAGATCTTCTTGCGCATATCCATGAGCGACAGTGGCCACCAGCAAAAGAGCACGCATTTGATGACGGTCGCCCAGGCCATCAGCCGGACCAGTCCGGCAACGTCGATTCCCACCGACGCATCCTCGAACAGCACCAGCACCCCCACCGTGAGCCACAAGCAGCCAATAAGCCTCATGACCAGCTCCTGATCACGGACAGATTGCATCCACTTCTCGGCACGATCGGGATAGATCAATATCGGAATACCGATCGCCAGTTCCCACACGGCAACGATCAGACAAAAAGTGACGAGATCCATCTTTGCTCTCCCTCTCCGGGGTAGGAACCCAATCGATGATTGAGATGTAACAGCATCTCGACAAGGTGAAGCAAGGGTGGCGGATGAGGAAATCGGCGGTGGGCGGATCACCCTGTGCCTGATCGCAGTGGCAGTGCTTCTCGACAGCACAAATTCCCCACGCGCCCAGCAAAAGAGAGTCTTGCGATTCTGATCTCAGATGCCATCATAGGTCCTTGTAAAGACCCGCACCTTTGCATATATTTCGTAGTCCAGAAGTGACCCCGCATCACAGTGACCCCGCATCACAGTGACCCCGCATCACCTGGAGGCTCATTTGAGCGAAGGATCCGCCATCCAGCAAAAGGACCAGAACCAATCCCAACCAGAGACCTCCGCTTTCGCCAGTTCGATAAGAAGCCACGTCGAAAAGACGGTTGTCGGTCTCGATCTCGTTCTCGAGAGAACTCTCATCTCTCTGCTGACCGGTGGCCATCTTCTCATGGAAGGTGTGCCAGGAACCGCCAAGACCCTGATGGTCCAGTCGGTCGCACATGCCATCGAATTGCAGTTCGGACGCGTTCAGTTCACCATCGACCTGCTCCCTTCCGACATCGTCGGTTCGGAGATCCTCGACAAGGACAGTGGTGAGTTCCGCGTCCACAAGGGACCCATCTTCACCAATCTGTTGCTAGCCGACGAGATCAACCGTGCCTCACCGAAGGTGCAATCGGCACTGCTGGAAGCGATGCAGGAACGCAAGGTGACGATCGGTGACAACACCTTCACCCTCCCCTCGCCCTTCCTCGTCATCGCGACCCAGAACCCGGTCGAACAGGCCGGGACTTTCGATCTTCCTGAAGCTCAGCTGGACAGATTCCTGATGAGACACCGTCTCCCCTACCTGAGCGCCGATGACGAGGCGGAAGTACTTCGCCGGGCGCTGAAATTGAAACTGCTCCGTGATGATACCGGTGGTGCGATGCCGATGACCGCCTTCGATGCCATCGACAAGAG
>CAWLAN010000156.1:0-5620 GCA_963854815.1 Planctomycetes bacterium UBA1146 | reverse complement strand
GCATCGGCGCGCAAGGAGCCGGATGCGCCACAAATCCAGTCCGGACTCCACGACGGCAAGACACTTGGCTCGCCACTGGCCATCTGGATCGAATCGGTCGATGCGCGCCCTGCAGATTACGACCAACTCTCAGAACTCTATCGACCGGGCCACGCAGACTTCACCACCGATGCTCGCTATGGTTTTCGCGATGCTCGCGGGGGCGGCCGCGCCAGTGCCCGTGAAACGGCAGCGCGTGTTGCTGCTGGGTCGGTTGCTCGAGCGATGCTCTCCAGTGAATACGGAATCGAAATCGTCGGCTGGGTCGATGCCATCGGGACGGGCCGTGCCGAAGTGAATCCGGCCCTCGTTCAATCGGAAGAGGTCGAGGCATCCGTCGTGCGCTGTCCCGTGACCGAAGCCTCCGAGGCGTTCATCGAACAGATCGAGGCCGCCCGTGATGGCGGTGACAGCCTCGGTGGTTGGGTTGGAGTGGTGGCACGCGGAGTTCCCGCCGGCTGGGGAGATCCGGTCTTTGGCAAGGTGAAAGCGTTGCTGGGCTCGGCGTTCCTGTCAATTCCTGCAGCGATGGCGATGGAAATGGGAGATGGGATCGCCGCGACCTCCAGAACCGGCAGTCACAACAACGACCAGATGGTTCCCGATGGCAAGGGCGGTATGAGACAGGAAACCAATCGCTCGGGCGGATTGCAGGGTGGCATCACCAGCGGTGCGCCGTTGTGGGCTCGGGTCGGATTCAAACCCACGTCCACCATTGCCACTTCCCAGCAGACGATCGACAGTTCGGGGAAGGCGGTGTCCTTCGAGGGCAGTGGCCGACATGATCCGTGCGTGGTGCCGCGGGCGGTGCCGATCGTCGAGGCGATGATGGCACTGGTACTGGCAGATCGGATGCTGGCCTGGCGCGCAACACCTCCTGCCAGTGAATAGGGGTTCGCTTGTCGTGGATCGATCATCTATCCGAACAAGAGGATGACAGCGGCACGCTGGAGAGGGTCTACGCGAGTTCTCGCTCGCGCGCCGGGGAAGTCGCCCAGATTCTCCAGGTGATGTCTGCCAGGCCTGATCTTCTGGAGAAGTACATCGATTTCTATGTGCAACTGATGCACCGGTCAGTCGGGCTTTCTCGTGCGGAGAGAGAGTGGGTGGCGGTTCTCACCAGCCAGCACAATGGCTGCCATTACTGAATCGAGTCTCACCTGCGCGATCTCGAATCCCAGACCGGGAGCGAGGATCTCGTTGAAGCGGTCCGGTCGGGCACCGCCCCCCTCGATGATCGACTGCGAGCCATCGCTGCCTTCACCGAGAAACTGACCATCGATCCGACCTCGATGAATGCTGGTGATATCGAGCATCTGAAGGGTACGGGCCTCGATGATGCTGCCATCATGGAACTGGTGCATGTGATCGGATTCTTCAATCACATCAACCGCGTTGCCGATGCACTGGGGGTCGATCTCGAGAGCTGGATGTCTCCTGCCGATCCCCGAAAGCAGTAGAATTGACTCTGGTTGGTGCCTCCCAGGGCGATACGAACTCCTGACCGAGATTTGAACCCTGCTGCGCCAGAGCGTAAGATGGAGAAATGTGCTGCAGGGGTCCGGGTCGCTGCTGGAGTCGGATCTAGAGCAGTCCGGTTGTCGAGATGAGGAAATGATGAGGAACGAATCAGATCGCGTTCAGAAGTTGCTGGTTCGAATACGAACCAGACGACGTCTGCGGGCGGTGATGCATCATTCCGGAACTGCCGTAGCGGCGGCGATCTTCTCGGTGGCCCTGTTCAACTTTCTCGGGAGAATCATCTCCATCTCGGTTTCCGATCAGATCTTCTATGGAGTCCCGGTAGCCCTCTTGCTGGCGGGGGGAGTGCTCGCTTTCCTTTCGGTTCGATCCGTTCCCGTGGTCGAGGCTGTCGAGGCGGAGAGACAGGGGGCGATCCCCCAGACCATCTCCACCTCTCTCCTTGCTCGTGATTCGGGGTTCTCCACCGAAGCTGCTGACAAGATCATCGGTGATGCCCAGGTACTGGCCGCGAATGTCGATCCGCGACGGGCGGTTCCGCTCGGAAAACCGGGACACGGGAGGCGTGTACTCTATTCGCTGGCGGTGCTGATCCTTTCTCTCGTGATACCTGCAGTGGATCTGCTCGGCATCGAGGAGGAGGCCACGAAAAAGCAGCGGGAGTCGCACCGGATTGCCCGCAAGGAGTCCTCGCTCCAGCGCAGACTGCGTGAGGTTTCTCGACTCGCCGAGCGCCATCAGATCGATGCTGAAACTCGCAAGTTCCTGACTCGACTCGCTCAGAAACCTGAAGTACCGCCAGCAAGTGAACTGTCGAATGAGCGACCCGAGCTGACAAAAAGCGCTCAGGATCGTGCCAGAATAGCACGGCGTGCCGTTTCCAGTCGCCTGGAGAGAGATGCTCTCGCTTCGGCACGCACTACCGCCGAGCGAGTGCGCCGCAGTGCAGAACAGTCCGGTGAGCCGAAATCGAAGGAGGGGCGCGAACTGCAGCGGGCGATGCGCAAGGGAGATCTCGGCCGTGCAGCGATGGAACTGCAAAAGTTGGCCCGGGCAGCTGGCAAGGATGGTGAGGCGGGCAAGCAAGCAAGAGAAGATCTGGCCCGGATCGCCAGTTCGATGGGGCTCTCCGGTGATCTCGCGAGCAAACTCGCGCAGGCTTCCGGTGCCGGAAAATCAGGCGATCAGATCGATCCCAAGGATCTGCAGAATCTCACCCGGCAGCTGGAGCAACTCGCACGATTGTTGCGCGAGAGTGATCTTCTCGACCACGCTCTCGACCAGATCAAGTTCACCGAGGCCGAACTCAGTTCACTACCTTCCGAATGGCCCGAGGGACCTCCTCCACAGATTTGCCCCGATTGCCTTGCCGGGACGTGACAGCTAGAAGGTGGAGGAACCTGACAGGGTTCCTCCAGTGAACGAAGTTTCGTTCACATACTGAAGCAGGGCTCTCAACCGAATCCGGCAACCGGTGGTGCGATCACGCCCGGAGGAGGTGTGGCGTTACAACTCGGTGGCGGAGGAGGCCAGGTCCCGGATGCCAGGGATGGTGAGACCGGTACCCAACCGGAACAACTGGGCGGTGGGGGGCGCGGAGGAGTTACCGTGGCCACCTTGCTGGTCGAAGGGGAAGCCCCCAGCGGAGAAGCAAGGACAGAATTGCGCCAAGCGGTCGAAGCGATCGCTCGTCAGGCCGAGTCCGATCTCCAGAATCAGCGAGTGCCTGTGTCTCTTCGACAGGTGGCCAGAGATTACTTCGACCGTCTGCAAGGTCGAGCGGACGACTGAGCGGCGACGTCTCCGCGTTTCTACCTGCAGCGAATCGGGAGGGTGTGCATGCGCATGGGGGCCGGGTGCCTAGCCGTCTTACTCTTGACCTCCTGCTCATCTTCTTCGGTGGATCCTCTTTCCTTCATCGATTTCATCGGAGGACCTGGTCGCGGCATCGGCCGTTTCTTCCAGCCCCGTGCCATCACCGCCCTGCCTGGAGGAGATTGCGTCGTGATCGACCGCAGTGGTCGTGTGCAACATTTCGATCAGGATGGGAAACTCGAAGATGTATGGATGCTTCCGGAGTGGTCCGCTGGCCAGCCGGTAGATCTCTGTCATACCGACCAGAATACGTTGCTGGTGGCAGACACCCACTACATGAGAATCATCGAGTTCGATCTCGACGGCAATGAGATCCGCCGCTTCGGTGAGGACGTGGGGCTGGAACTGGTTCGCGGTATCGATGTGGCTCCAGACGGTTCCATCCTGGTTGCCTCTTACGGCATCCAGGATCGCATCTTCCGGTTTGATCGCGAAGGAAGTCTGCTGTCGATCTGGGGCCAGCGGGGAGATGGCCATGACCAGTTTCTCAGGCCCGAGGGGATTGCGGTGAATCGAGACGGTTCCGTTCTCGTTGTGGACTGTGGGCATCACCGGGTTCTACGCTTCTCGCTCGATGGCGAGTACATCCAGACCATCGGTGGATCAGGTCGGGCTCCGGGACAGTTCGACGATCCGTTCGACATCGATACCGTTGGAGACGGCAGTTTCGTGGTCGTTGACAGGTCCGGGTGCCGCATCCAGAGGTTTCGCAGCGACGGTACCTTGATCGCTGCCCAGGGAGGTGCCGGCAGCAGTGCTGGGAGGCTCAGCGAGCCGCGCGGAATAGCGGTTGGTGAACGAGATGGCCACGTCACGGTTCTGGTGGCCGATACCGGAAATCATCGGGTGGTGGTGACACGGTTACCGGGAGGGTCTTTTTGATGTTCTCCATCGGTTTTGATGTTCCCGCCTGGCTTCTGGTCCTGATCCCCGCACTCGGGTGTGTGATTTATTTCACGGCCAGGAGTCGAGCTGGTCTACCGGTGGCTGTTCAGCGGCTGGCGCTGTTGCTCAGGGGCATGGCGATCGTTGCCATCGTTTTGGGCCTGGCTCGAATGGTCCACCTCTCCGGGGGAGAGGGACTGACCATCCTGGTGCTGAGAGATCTGTCGGCTTCGGTTCCTCGACTCGTCAGCGATGAAATCGTTTCCGAGACTTCGAAGCGTCTCGGGACACTCGAGTTTCCGGACCAGGTCGGCTTTGTCTCTTTTGGTAAGGATCAGCAACTGGAACAGCCGATGGGCCTGAGGCTTGGGCCGGGAGTTTCTTCCCAGATCGACAGGAACGGGTCCGACATCGCGGCTGCATTGAGGTTCTCGGCGAGCACTCTCGAGGGCAGCGCGCCGGGAGGAGCGCGCCGCATCGTACTCATCAGTGATGGGAACTCGACCGAGGGAGATCCTGTACAGGAGGCGAAAAACCTCGCCACAGCGGGAATCGTGGTCGATGTTCTGGCGGTGCACTACGAGCACCAGCATGAAGTGATCCTGGAAAATGTAGAGGTTCCGGAGACGGTCCGTCCCGGGCAGACCTTCTCGGTGGACTCGGTGATCTGGTCGAGCGGGGAAGCCTCAGCGACGGTGGTGCTCTCCGAGCAGGATCGCATCATCGAACGGCGACCGGTCCAGCTCGCTGACGGGCGAAATCGTGTCACTTTCAGGCTCGGTGCCACTTCTTCACCTCTGAGAAGACTGCGGGTCACTGTTTATCCCAACGAGGGCACAGATTCGCTCGAGCAGAACAACTCGGGGCTGGCTCTGGTGCGCACGTTACAGCCCGCCCGGGTGCTGATCGTTTCCGAAGATCCGGACCAAACTCTGGCCAGGATTCTCGCCGATGGCAGCATCCTGGCGGATGTGGTCGCTCCCCAGCAGGTATCAGCGATTGCCGAGGATTACCTGGGTATCGAGGCGGTGGTCCTCGACGACGTGTCCGCCTTCGACCTCGATCCGACACGGATCGAACTGGTAGAGAAACTGGTTCATTCCACAGGTATGGGTTTGTTGATGGTAGGAGGCCCCGCTTCTTTCGGAGCCGGAGGATGGCGTGGCACCAAAGTGGAGGAAGCACTGCCTGTGAAGATGGACATCCGGCAACGCAAGAAACTTCCCAATGGCGCGCTCGCCGTGATTCTCCATACCTGTGAGTTCGCTCAGGGAAATCTGTGGGCCCGTCGCATCGCTGTCGCTTCGCTGGATGCTTTGACGGCGCAGGATTATTTCGG
>CAWLAN010000155.1:0-5646 GCA_963854815.1 Planctomycetes bacterium UBA1146 | reverse complement strand
TGGTCTCGAGGGCGCTTCTGCCGACCACTCGGGATCTCGAATCGCTTCTCAGAGACGAGGTCAAGCGTGCCCGCATCCGCACCGATGTGACCAGTACGCCGAAGATCGGACCCGTCGTCAGGGAGGGCTGGGATCGCTGGAACGAGAGTTTCTCCGGAAAAGAAGCGATCGAGGTGCTACAAGACTCCGCCCTCCGAGATGGCTTACCCGAGGCGGCGATGAAGAGCATCGATCGTCATGTCCATTTCCTCCAGGAATTTGACGGCAAACTGAAATCGTGGTCAGGATTTGACCTCCCCTATCGAAGAAAGCGGACCCTGGAAACCAGTTCTTCCGGCACCATCCAGGCTCCTCAGGTGAGAATCGACAGGGATCGGATCACCTACCGGGAATCCTCCACCGAGGTAGGACGTTACCTCTTGTGGAAGGAAGTGACGCCCGGCGGACGACTCGATCTGCTGATCGAGGCCGGTCCCCCCGAACTCCTCATCAAACACATCATCGCGCTGCTGGAGTGGAGCGGAAGAGCGGACGAGGCTGCCGGTCTCTGGCAGCTTCTGGAACAGAAAGCCCGCTTGGAGACGGAAGCATTGCTGAGGGATACTCGCGATTCGGATTGAAGAGGAACCGTGTCATCCTATACTCCCGTCGCACTGGTGCAGACCGAACGAGGCGTCGAGTTACCTGTCCGGGCCATCCCCGGTGCCTCCCGCAATGAAATTGGTGGGAGTCGAGAAGGAGCCCTGCTGGTGCGGATCACCACGGCTCCCGAGAAGGGAAAGGCCAACCGTGCCATCATCGACCTGCTGGCCGAGGTTCTCGGCCTTCGTAAAAAGGACCTGGAGCTGATCCGGGGTCAACGACACAAGAACAAGTGCTTCCTGCTCCAGGGAGCCGAACTGTCCGGGATCGACGAAAGACTTCGCTGCTTGGTCGATCGAGACGGACAAATACAGCGGAAGGCAAACCGATGAACCGCATCGAGGAAGCCCGGGAGCAACAGAGACGGCGAATCGAGACTGCTGCCGAAGCAGTAGCGAAACGGAATCCGGGAGCGCCCCCCGAGGTGGCTCTGGTGCTCGGCACCGGACTTGGAGCACTGGTTTCAGAAATCACCGAAGAGGTGACGATTCCATACCAGGAAATTCCTGGATTCCCGGTTTCCACCGCTCCAGGGCACGCCGGTCGCTTGCACATCGGCCAGATCGGGAAAGCGCGAGTGCTCGTCTTCGAGGGCCGATTCCACCTCTACGAGGGGTGGCAGATGGAGGACATCGTAATGCCGATGCGCATCTCATGCCGGCTGGGAGTCTCCTCGGCACTCATTTCCAACAGTTGTGGAGGAATGAACCAGAATCTGCAAAAAGGTGATCTGCTGATTCTCGAGGACCACATCAATCTTCTTGGTGTGAACCCCTTGACCGGTGCCAATCACGACGACTGGGGCCCCCGCTTCCCCGATATGTCCGAACCATATTGCCTCGAAAGTGCCTCCCGGTTGGCGCAGATCGCCTCCCAGGAGCAAATTCGCGCCTCCCGTGGTGTCTACGCTGCCGTTTGTGGCCCCAATCTGGAGACCAGGGCAGAGTACCGTATGCTCCATTCCCTCGGTGCCGATGTGGTGGGGATGTCGACGATTCCGGAGGCGATCATCTGCGCCCATGAGGGCATCCGGGCCTCGGCGATTGGTGTGGTCACCGATCTTTGCGACCCGGACGACTTGAAGAAAGTCTCCGTCGAGGAGATCCTTGCAGTGGCCACCGAAGCGGAACCCAAACTTACCCGCTTGGTGGTGAAATTTCTGAACGACTGAAACCTGACTCCAGGGAGCCCAGGAAGGGACCAAAACGGATGATAGATCAGTACCGATCGATTGATGAACTCGAAGACGAGCACGAGGAACAAGACACGGAGAATTCCTCCAAGGGAACGCCGATGTACATGCGCGATCTGATGGAGAAGCAGAGGACTCTGTTCATCTCCGAGGATGTATCTCCGAAACTGACCAGGCGCATCGTTCCATCATTGTTGTGGCTCGATTCTCAATCGGACGACACGATTCGACTTTTCATCAATACTCCCGGAGGATCTGCCGATGACGGATTCGCCATCTTCGATGCGATCCGTTTCATCCGCAGTCCAGTTCTGTGCATCACGAATGGCATCAATGCTTCCGCCGGTGCAGTGATCCTTCTCGCTTCTCCGCGAGAACGTCGCTTCTCTCTGCCCAACAGTCGCATCATGATCCACCAGCCTTCCAGTGGAGTTCGCGGAAAGGCATCGGAGATCGAGGTCACAGCCGAGGAGATCATGAAACTTCGTCGTCGTTGTAACCAACTGATCGCCGAAGAGACCGATCACTCTCTCGAGCAAGTCGAGAAGGACACCAACGGAGACTGCTGGATGTCTCCGCAAGAGGCGAAAGAATACGGTCTGATCGGGACGATATTGACCAGCCTCAACGATTTGTAGCATCCGTTTTGGCACCTTGGATCCACCAGGAAATAACCCGATGAGCACCGAGATGGCGAAGATAGGGTTCCTCCTCTCGGGGGGAGGCCGAACCCTGGAGAACCTGGTCGAGATGATCGAGCAGCGATCCCTCGCTGCTCGCATCTGTCTGGTCATCTCCAATCGCAGCGGCATCGGTGGGCTCGAGAGAGCTCGTCGACTGGGAATCCCCAGCCAGATCCATCCGTGCAAGAACCCCGAGGGCTCGCGTGAGATCTTCCAGGCTCTCGATGAAGCCGGCTGCCAGTGGGCACTGCTGGGAGGGTGGCTGCGGAAACTTGTGGTGCCGCCAGAATGGCTCGGACGGGTCGTGAACATCCACCCCTCGCTGCTCCCGCGCCATGGAGGTTCCGGTTGTTACGGCGATCACGTCCATCGGAAGGTTCTCGAGGGCGGAGACTCCACGACCGGGTGTACGGTGCACTTTGTCGATGCTGAATTTGATCACGGACCCGTGATTCTCCAGGAAGAGATTCCGGTGCTAGCCGACGACACCGTCGAATCACTCAGTTCGAGGGTCTTCGAGGCGGAGAGGCGCGCCTATCCGGAGGCTCTCGAGAAGATCCTCGCTGGCGAGGCGATCTTCGACAGGATCTAGCCGCTACGAATGCGGCGAAACTTTCTCTTCCCGACCTGAAGCACCATACCATCTCGAATCTCGATGCGGCCGCGCGGATCCTCGACACGAACCCCGTCGATCCGAACCCCTCCCCCTTCGATGTTGCGCCTTGCATCGTTGTTCTTCTCGACCAATCCGGCATCGACGACCAGTTTCACGATCCAGATCTTGCTGTCCTCGAGATCCGCTGAGGGGACGATGTATTCGTCCATCTGCTCGGGGATCTCTCCCTGACTGAAGACCTTCTTGAAGTTCTCCTCGGCAGCCAGCGACTCATCTTCACCGTGATAGAGGCGCACAAGAGTGCGGGCGAGCAACCCCTTGGCATCCCTTGGAGACCCTTCGAGAACCTGCTCGATCTGCGGGATCGTCAAATCGGAGGCCAGCAGGAAATAATCCTTCATCGCCTCATCGGGAATCGACATCGTCTTGCCGTAGATCTCCTGAGGTGGATCGGAGATGCCGATGGAATTGCCATGGGTTTTGGACATCTTGCGCGACCCATCCGTTCCGACCAGTAGTGGCAAGGTGATGCAGACCTGAGCCTCCTGGTTCTCCTGGCGCATCAGATCCCGTCCCAGTAACAGATTGAAGGTCTGGTCCGTCCCCCCCAGTTCGATATCTGCCTCGACCTTGACGGAATCCCAGGCTTGCATGAGGGGGTAGATGAACTCGTGCACACTGATGGGTTGCCCTGAGGTGTATCGCTTGTGGAAGTCATCGCGTTCGAGTTGACGAGCCACCGTCGTGCGACCACAGAGACCGATCACATCGAGAAACGACATCTCCCCGAACCAGTCGCCATTCCAGCGCAGTTCGGTGCGGTCTTGATCGAGGATCTTCCACGCTTGTTCGAGATAATCCCCGGCGTTCTCCCTGCACTGGTCATGAGTCAACGTGGGACGGGTCTTATCGCGACCTGAGGGGTCTCCGACACAAGCGGTGTAATCGCCCACGATGAGGACCGCGAGATGACCCGCATCCTGGAACTGCCTCAGTTTCCTCAGTGGAACGGCATGGCCGATGTGGAGTTGAGGATTGGTGGGATCCACTCCGAGCTTGACTCGCAGGGGACGATTCTCTCTCCTCGATCTGGACCACTTCTTCTTCAGTTCTTCTTCGGTATCTATCGAGACCACTCCACGAATGACCTCATCGAATCCTTCGAAGTCGCCGGACATCGCTATCTTCCCCCATCGGAATCGCGCCGTACCTGACGGGTCACTCCCCAGATCTTCCATGCTCTCGCAGATCGTTCCCGGATCAACCCTGTCACATCCTCGAGCAGACGCACGAGCAGATCATCGAGAACACCGTCATGGCTTCCGAGGAACCCGAGCAGGTCATCCACGATCGAATCGCCGGGAGAGGCAGAAATTCCGTCCTCGCTCCGTTGGGCCATCCACAGGTGGCGAGCGATCACCATCCGGGTGCGATCCCCCTCCAGCAGCGCTTTTCGTAGTTCCCTGAGGGGGTCTTCGATGACGGCCTCGTACCCCTTGACGACGGCGACACCACTTTCCTTGATCCAGGGCAGTCCCCGGATGATCTGTCCCTCTTTCGTCATGATCCGAATCGGTCTCGTCACGCCGGTGACGACCCATTCCTGCAATACTGGCATTGCAGCCGGGACTGGCAATGGCAATGTTACGGGCACTCCCCGACTGGCACCCGGTTCGACGCGAAATCCACTTTCGAGCCGGAGCACCCGGACATCTGAGATGATGGTCTCGGAACCATTCTCGTAGACCTCTCTGAGGCTCAAGTAGATCTGCCCCAGTAGAGCATCTTCGGCTCGAACCCCGAACTGGATCGGCTCGCTCGAGAGGTTCTCTACCAGCACGGACCCACGCAATCTCGATAGCGGAAATGACGCCGGATCAGCTGGATCATGGGAAAACCGAACGACCAGAACGCTACGAGCCAGATGTCGACCGTGAGCTTTTCGGCGTAGTTTCCTCACCTCCGCCAGCAGTGGGAACGGCTCGGGAGCCAAAACGATGATCGCCTCGCACAACTTCCAGGACTTCTCGTACGACCCGTTCTCGAACGCACGAATGGCCTCCTGGTAACGAGAGGTCAGAAACGCGACTACGGCTTGCGAAGAAGTTACGCCATCGGGGGCAACCGCACTCGAAACCAGCGGGCCTGTTGCGGACAATGGTGGATCGGTTCGAGAATCCTCATCGCCGATGGCGCAATATCCGACACCGGCGACCAGAAGAAATACCACCAGCCACAAACCTCCGCGCAGGAGGTTCAATTTCGATTGCAACCCGGTTGGACAAGAAGTCATCGGGTTGCTACGAATCCCGGGACTCCCCGTCTTGCTCATCGCTGTCGGCATCTTCTGCAGCTTCCTCCGCCGGTTGTTCCTCTGCAGCCTGCTCGGCCGGTTGTTCCTCTGCAGCCTCCTCTGCAGGCTCTTCCTCTGCAGCCTGCTCGGCCGGTTGTTCCTCTGCAGCCTGCTCTGCAGGCTCTTCCTCTGCAGCCTGCTCGGCCGGTTGTTCCTCTGC
>CAWLAN010000154.1:0-5659 GCA_963854815.1 Planctomycetes bacterium UBA1146 | reverse complement strand
CATCACGGCAGCCAGATCCGGCATCGATGCAGCGATTTCTCCCGGGTCCAGTCCCCACAACGCCCAATCCCTGAATCCTGGGGTATCGACGATCGCACTTCCATCGCCAGCCGGATGCCAGGTCACGGCAGTGGTGGTGTGCTTGCCTTTCTCGTTGTGTTCGCTGACCTCGGAGATCCGGATATCGATTCCCAGCACCTTCGCAATCAACGAGGACTTTCCGACTCCACTGGGTCCAGTGAGGACCGTTGCCTGTCCAGCAAGACGCTCAGCAAGTTCGTCCATACCGTCACCTGAGTTGGCCGAGGTACGAATCACATCGATCCCGATCTTCGGATAGATTTGCACACGCTGCTCGATCTCATCCGAAATTCTCAGGTCGATCTTGTTGAGGATCACAACTGAGGGAATTTCCCTGAAAGAAGCAGCAATGAGTAATCGATCGAGAGCACCAAACTTGATGCGGGGAAAGCCAACCGAAAATACGCATGCAATTTGATCGATGTTCGACGCAAGGATCAGTTCTCTTCCCTTGCCCACATCACGCCGACGAGAGATCCACCGTTTCCTCTCCTCGACCGAAATGACTCGTCCCACTGCGACACCAGCTTCATCCCCGGTGACATCGAACTCTACCCAGTCACCAACGACTACGGGATTGCGACCCTTCTTGCGCAGACGCCCGGCAAAATCGCACCGATAGGAACTTCCATCCGCAAGGACGGTGACGTTCCTGCTGGATCGGAAAACAACCTGGCCCCGCATTGAAACCTATACCTTGAGTTCCGTGAGGTGGTCCTCATCGGGTCGAGGCAACAGGTCCACGACTTCGTCGAGAAAGCGAAGGGTCTGTTCGTTAGCTCTCCCGGTAAAGCGGACCGGTTCCCAGGGGGAGAGGCTACGGGCAATCTCGCCCAGGAATTCATCGGACTCGACCATGCTCCTGAGAGGATTCGTTTTCCCTTCGAGCACCGCCTCTCTGGCTCTCCAGGAGTACTCCCGGATCCGTTCGTGAAGTTGCTGACGATCCGCTCCTCTGGCGACCCCCTCCATCAGCAGTTCCTCGACTGCGATGTAGGGCAGGTATTCAGAGATTCTTCGCTCTATCACCTCGTGGTGAACGATGAGACCGGAGAAGACGTTTCTGGCAGTGATCAAGATGGCATCGGTGGTAAGAAACAGCGAAGGGATGGCAATCCGTCGCTGAGCACTGTCATCCAGCGTGCGTTCTAGCCACTGGTTCGCAGCCATCTGAGCCAGACCGGGTGCGATCGTCATCACGTGTCGCGCGAGAGAGCAGATGCGTTCGCACCGCATCGGATTGCGCTTGTAGGGCATCGCTGATGACCCCACCTGAGTACTCTCGTAGGGTTCTTCCACCTCTCCGAATGACTGTAGCAGCCGCACATCGGTGGCCGCCTTGTGAATCGCCACGGAGATGTCGGTCAGCCGACAGGCAATCCGATGATCCCAGAGGCGAGGATAGGTTTGCCCACACACATCAAATACTTTGTCGAATCCAAGTTCGCTCGCCAGCGCACTCTCGAGTGCATCCACTCTGGAACCATCTCCCTGACACAACTGCAGGAAGGATGCCTGGGTGCCTGTCGTCCCTTTCAGTCCACGTAGAGGAAGGTCCGTCAGTAAGTCCTCGATCTCCCGGTAGCAATGGACGAGGTCCTGTAGCCACAAAGAAGACCTCTTTCCAACGGTCGTCAACTGCGCCGGCTGGAGATGGGTCATTCCTAGTGTCGGAAACCCAGCGTTGTCACGGCAAAAGGAAGAAAGTTCGTGGATCACTCGAAGTAAACGATCCCGGATGCTACCGAGGGCAATCCTCAGGATGATCAGGTCTGAATTGTCCGTGACGAAACAGGACGTGGCTCCCAGATGGATCACCCCGGCTGCAGCGGGAGCCACCTCGCCATAGTGTCGAATGTGTGCCATCACATCGTGACGCGTCTCACGTTCGATCTCGGCGACTCTGGCCAGATCGATGTCATCACGAGCCTCCTCGAGTGCCTTGACCTGCTCCAGGGTGACGGGAAGTCCCGCTTGCTGTTGCACCTTTGCCAGGGCGATCCACACTTCACGCCAGGTGAGGGCTCTGCGCAGCGGAGAAAAGAGCTTCTGCATCTGGGCGGAGGCGTATCTTTGCGCGACCGGATCCTGGTAATGGTCATGATCCAAAGGTTCGAAGCCTCTCGTGCCAATTCGGCAATCGGGGCAATCAGCGCTTCAGTCGTGTCCCGAGAATGCCGATTTCTACAGATGGCCCCCGTCAGGAGGCCCACCAGGGAGTGGGTCTCCCCGGAGAGAGGATCATCGCCCTTGCAGGACGCTCACGTCAACTGCTCCCACGATTTTGGTCCACGCAAACGTCGCTACGGGGTGCTACTGATCCTGATGGCCCTGTTGAGCCTCTCGGGCGGGCTCATCGGTGCTGACGAGATCCAACTCAAAAACGGGCATTTACTCAGGGGGCGGATCCTCTCCGACGATGGACAGCAGGTGGTCCTCCAGTTTCCGGAGGGGAAGATCTGGATTCAATGGTCCCACATCTCCTCGATCCTGGAGCTGGAACCAAGAAAAACCCTTCTCGAGGAATGCCTACGACGAATTCAGGGAGGAACTCCGGGGTCAGCGATTCGTTTCCTCAGATCCGAATACCGGCAATCTCCCCTGCGAGATCAGGTCCTTCCCATCTACAGGGAGAGTTTATTGTGCGAAGTCGAAAGGCAACTGGAACTGGGAAAACTGCAACGAGTTCTCGATCTCTGGGAGGAGTATCGAACCCTGCCAGGCACCTCCCCTCGCGATGGATCGGTCAGCAATAAAATCTTCCAGGTTCAAGAGCGACTTCTGTCGCTCGAACTCGACATCCATATCGCTCTTGAAACCAATCGACCACTGCAGGCAACCGCGAGGATACGAAATTTGCTCTCGGAGTTCCCATCCCAACATCGAAAATGGCACACAACTCTGGCCGAAAATCTGCTCGAAGCAGGACGCCGTGCACATGATCTGGGGGATCTGGAGACAGCCGCACCGCTGTTGATCGACTCGGTGATCCTGATCCCGGCTCAACTCCGGCGTGCAAGAACTGCCATCGTTCACTGCTCGACAGCAGGCCACGGACTGACCATCGACCAGGCCAGCCAGTTACTGCCCCGGGAGCCCGCCGTATTTCTGGCCGCAGCAAGAATCGCCGAGAGTTCCGGCGGGGGTTTCAGACGAGCACATCAACTCGACAAGTTGCGTCACCTGGTGGGACCGGACATCCAACCGACCAAAATTCGCACCAAGCTGGCCAGAGACGCCAGCGCCGAACTTGCAGGTGATCCGCCTGCAACCCTCGATCTCAGCAGTTTCATCGATCATCACCATGGGCGGTTGTGGAACCAGTGGCTCTTGCCCGGGAGGCCACCATCGGCGATTGCACTGCGTTTCCACGCCGATGCCGAGCAGATGAATGAGATCCTGGGCCCCTGTTCATATCCCGCCCGATTGACGGTAGAGATGAATTACGGCCAGTTGGTCTCCAAGACGTTGCACGTGGTCGCCCGGGCGCCTTTTCTCGATCAGGATGCCTTGCCGAGGGAATTATTTCGCAATGCGCTTGCTAGAATCACCCGTCACCACCGCTGGTTGCCGCCCTGGTTGGAGGAGGGGTTATGTGCGATCAGCAGGGGGAAACTGGCTCGCATGCGCGATCTCTACCTGCTCGAACGTGCCTACAGCCTCGGAAACCTGCCCGACATCACCGATCTTCTCCAGCTGGAGGCACCGGTAGAAGACGAACTGTACAGAGCCACCTGTGGATCCCTGGTCGATTGGCTCATCTGTGATGTGCCCCCTGCACTGCTACCGGATCTCCTGCAGCGCTGGAGCGAAGAAGGTCTGGAGCAATCCTTGAGCACGGTCACGGGGGCCGATACCTTGCACGAACTGCAGCAGGACTGGATCCGGGGGAGCATCAAGGACCATTGAAGGAGTTCCCGAATGATTCGAGAGCTCGTCGAGACAGTTATCCTCCGATTACGTTCGGACCGTCTTGTGCGCCACTTCGGACCTCTTCGTTCCCTGCGAATCTGGCCTCGAACAAACCGGAAACCACCATCGGGCAGTTCCGATTCGATCCTGCGCAATGCTGCTCTGGTATCTGTGGCACTTCACTTGTTCGCGATACTGGTTCTCCCGACACCAGGATCTTCCTCAGAGCCGACAACAGGTACCCGGATTGTCCTCAGAGGATCCGTGCTCGAGGCGGCCCCGATGAAAACCGATACACCATCTGAGCCACAACCGAGACCTGAAAAGGAAGAGACTTCGGGGGATCAGGATCTCGAAACAGATCCGGTCCCCAGCCCGAGCGAGGATGTGGCGGAACCGGACGCGGTAAAGGAGCAGTTGGGCTCCTACGTGGATGCTGCCCCAGATGCTATCGGGGAGTCACCACAAGACACTGCCGAATCGAAGCGTATCGATGCGCTGATGGAACAAACCCAGAAAACAGTACTCCAAAACAAAACTCGTGAGCGATGGTTGATGATGGAAGTCCGCGAACAGGTCCTCAACAACCTCTCTCACCTTCTGCAAGGAAATGCAACAATCCATCAGGGAGATGACAGAGCAAGTTTTCTTGTCGGATTTCTGATCGACGCCGAGGGTTGGATCTATGACATCTCGTTGCGTCCGGCTCCCGGAGTTGAGTTCGACGCCTTCGCGGTAAGGGATGCCATCGCAATACTGAATCCTCTGAATCCGCCGCCGACAGGGATCGATGTTCCCATCGAACTACATCTGCGTGTGGATTTTCTGGAGGGACGTTGAAGACTTCCCTTCAGGCAACCATCACGAGATCTCTATCTCGTCTGATTCCGAACGAGGCGAAACGTTACATCGTCGCCCTCTCCGGAGGGCCTGACTCGGTCGCGTTGCTATCGCTATGCAAGACATGGTCGAGCGGTTCAAAAAACCGGGCGGTCCCCGAGGCACTTCATGTCCATCATGGAATCCGTCAGGAAGAAGCAGACAGAGATGCCCGCCACTGCGCCAGGATCTGCGCTCGACTTGGGATCCCTCTTCACTTCGTCACCGAAGATGTCAAGCACAAGGCTCTCTCGCAATCCATCTCGCTGGAGACCGCAGGCCGAGAAGTCCGTAGGTCGCGATTCGTCGCCGTCGGTAGAGCTCGCTCGGCACCGATCGTTCTCACTGGCCATCATGGCGATGATCAAGCAGAAACGGTGCTGGGAAACCTGCTGAGGGGCTGTGGTCTGAGAGGCCTACGGGGAATGGAGCCGATCTCCGAAATCGGAACCAGTGGTGTCAAGATCGGACGCCCGCTGCTCGGAATTCGAAGATCAGAGATCCTGAAGCATCTCGACGAGGTGGGACTCGAGAGCATCGAGGACTCGAGCAATCAGTTGCTGTCGCACCGAAGAAATCGTCTGCGACTCGAAATCCTGCCCGCTCTCGAACGAGAGGGTCCGGAGATCATCTCTAGTTTGCTGAACATCTCCCATGAATCGAGACGGCGCTGGAAAATCCTGCAGCACCGCATCGATCAATGTCTTGATCTGGCTTACATCCGGCCTCCTCGCATCTCTCTTCGACCAGATAGCTGCAAGGGATTCGAGGGCCCCGAGATCGCTGA
>CAWLAN010000153.1:0-5661 GCA_963854815.1 Planctomycetes bacterium UBA1146 | reverse complement strand
AGAAGGAGCGGGGAGATGACGTGAATCCGGTGATCCTTCTCCAGTTCGTCGGAATCGAGTTGTGCCAGTCGCATCGGGATGAAGCGAGAAGCGTTGTTGACCAGAACTTGTAGGGGTCCCAGTTGGCGCGCTGCTTCGATGATCGAGCAACTGCAGCCAGGATCGGACAGATCTCCCTGGACCGCCAGCGAGTTGACGCCATGGGACCGACACTCCTCGACCGTCTGCTGGGCCTCCTGAGAGGATGTGTTCCAGTGAACGGCAACGTGCATCCCCTCGGCTGCCAGGCGGCAGGCCATCGCTTTTCCGAGGCGGCGGGCTGCACCGGTGATCAGAGCCACTTTACCAGCGAGTTCCATCCGGATCCTTTCACGGTCTACTCGATCCATTGTGCGCAGCAAAGAAGTGGGAGTCCACGGGCACTCCAGACCTTGACCGGAGGACGGAGTGGCCGGAGACTCTGCGGGTCTGAACCACGACCAGTGGAGTAGGAGAATTGCATTGGCCAAGGTACTCGAACCGAACGCGACCATCGTGGGCCGTGAAGACATGTCGGAGGGACTGGCGATCTTTCAGGTCGCTCTGGACGAAGAACTTCCAGAGGGCGACTGGTTCGTACCCGGGCAATACATGGTCATCGGTGTCAACAACGTCGAGGAGCCAGAACTCGGTGGGGTACAGAGGCCGATGTCCATCGCTTCCGAACCCGCAGAGAGGGGTTACGTCGAGTTCTATGTCCGTAGAGTGGGGGAACCCGAATCGAAGAATCCACTGACCCACAGCCTGTTCCTGCTCGGCAAAGATGAGCGTGTCTTTCTCCGGCCCAAACCGAGGGGGCACTTCACCATCCCCGGAACGATCGGGACAGAAGATGATCGCTGGAGGATGTATGTCAGTGCAGGAACCGGTCTGGCACCATTTCTTTGCATCGTTCGTGATGACATCACCCATGGAAGATCGATATCGAAAACCTGTGTCATCCACGGGGTGTCACGACCTTCAGACCTGGGATATCGCGACGAACTCGAGGCACTTCAACGGGATCATGGTCTCGTCTACATCCCGACAGTGAGTCGTCCCGCCGAGAATCCTGACTGGACAGGAACCACTGGCCGTGCGGAGGCCTGTTTCGAGCCGCAAGGTATCGAGATGCTGGAATCCAGGATGGGTCTCGAGAAAGGGTCACTTGGTCCAGAACTGGTTGCGGTGCTGGTCTGTGGACTTCAGGGAACCATCGGAGAATCCATCCTTCGTCTCTCGGGTCGGGGATTTGTTCCCGCAGAGAAGAAGATCCGCAAGGCTCTGGAGATTCCCGATGAAATGACTCCATCGCTCTTCTTCGAGCAGTATGACTCGGATCCCGTGATCGATCTGGAGGATCAGCAGATCCTGTCGCGTCTGCGGGGTGGTCTCGGTCTCGATTGAACTCGGTCATGGAACTGGATTCCCGGCGAGATCTTCCGGATGATGTGTCCGTCTCACATACGGAGAGGTTCGATGGCTGGTTCTCCCGATCAGAAAACAGTTCTCATTCTGATTCTCGATGGATCCGAGCAGGAGATTTCCTTCGAGGACCGTTCGGTGACCACGATCGGTAGATCCGACGAATGTGACGTTTTCCTCGATATTCCCAGGGTGAGCCGACTTCATGCCGAGATCCGACTCGAGGCAGGGAATCTGCGGCTCGTCGACAAGCGATCTTCCAATGGAACGATTCTCAACGGCGAACTGGTCGATTATGCCAGCCTCAGAATCGGCGATCGTATCGAGATCGGCAGCGCCGTGATCGAGATCAGAGAAGAGGCCATTCCGCAACCAGTCGGGACAACCCCGCGTAGGCGCAAACCGGTATCGAAGATGGAAGGAACTGCGGCTCCTTCCGCCAAGGGAGCAGCAAGTGTTGCAGAATCGGGAGCACGTCCAACGCGGGTTCGCCCTGGCGCATCCCCGGTCTCCCGGCTCACTGACGTGGCACTGATGGCGCTACTGGTGCTAATGTTGTTTCTCATCGGCCGGGAGTATGCAGATGGTCCTCGCAAGATCCTCTCGGGTTCCAGTTCGACCGTGTCTGGTGACGATGCCGCGACGAATCCGGATCAAATCTACCCGGTGGCGGCTCCTCTCGATGAAGGAGAAGTGGAACTCAAACTGCTCGAACAGGAACTTGCTGCAGCCGAGATCGGCTGGGATGCCATCGATGCTCTGCGCACCCTCGCCAGGAGGTATCCCACCAGCAGAGCTGCACAGACCTGCGACGACCTGGCGATGGCGCTGGAGGGGATGAAAATCGCCACCGAACGGGAGCAGCGAGAATCGCTGGAGGAGGTGCTGACCCCGTTGATCCTGGGTGGACGCTACGGAGAGGCTGCCTCGGCGGCATACTTCCTGTCCCGGGTCGAGGACATCGATAGTGAGCGGGGCTACTGGAAGGTTCGCGCCGACGAGATCGGTCTTCTGGCACGGGGTCGCCTCCAGGAGATCCAGGACCAGGTCTCCGCCTTGCTGGGAATTCGCCAACCGGGAGAAGCGCTGCGAATCATCGCAGCAGCACGAGGGAGATTCGCAGGAATTCCAGAGTACGAGTCGGTACTGGGAGAACTGGTCACTGGCGTCGCAGATGTGCGTCTTCAACAACCCCCTCGTCGAGTCTCGCCCCCGGTGGAATGGGCTCAACTGCTCTCCTCGGCGCGGCTTCTGCTCGAGCAGTGCCGTTACGACAACCTCTCGCCGATCCTGCACCGTGCCATCTCGCTCGATCTTCCCACCGAGGAGCACATCGAATCTCTGATGATGCTGGTGAGAGCAGGTGCGCTGGAGACGATGTTCGTGGAGTTCCTCGAGGGCGCTTCCGGCGGTGAACTGTCGGTGCAGTTCACTTCTGGAACTTCGCGCGTCGTCCGGGCTACCCGCGAAGGGGTCGAACTGGAGCGGCAGATTGCCGGCGGCAAGATGGTCGACCGCCGACCCTGGCTCCGGGTCAGTTCTGTGGAGAAAGCGGTCTTGTTCCGCTCGGTGCCACATTCCCTCGATGGTGTCATGGGACTGGTCTTTCTCGCCGAAGTTGCTGGTGACGACGAGGGTTTTCATCGCGCCCTGGTGAACCTGCATCGCAGGACGCGTGGCAAGGAACTGGCCGAGGCAATTCTCGAACGATCTCGTTCCGGGGGTTCCGGTTCGGGAAGTTACGAGGAGTTCGAGGGCCGTCTCATGACGACTCTGGAGAAGGAACAGTTACTCGAACGACGTCGATTGAGAAAGGAACGGGAACGCGAAGCGATCGCCGAGGCGAAACGACTCCGGAAATCGAACAAGATCGAAGCGGTGATCGAGTACGTGCATCTGCTGAGGGAACAGGGTTCCTTCAGCCTGGCAGACCGGATGCTGCGCGAGGTGGTGGTCCAGTCCGACGATGCCGAGCAGTCCTCCGAGGCGCGGAGACTGCTCCAGGATCCATACCTGGCGATGGTTGGGCTGCGAGAAAGTGGTGCTCCTTCCAATCGAATCGATTTCTTCATCCTGGGGGATGGATACCAGGTCGATGATCAACAGCAGGAGATGTTTCTCAACCACGCCAGGACCTGCGAGAAACTGCTGCTGGCGGTCGACCCGTACCGGGAATACGAACAGTATTTCAACGTGTATGCCCTCCACCTCCAGTCGAAGGACATGGGTGTTTCGCGGGAACCGGGCGAAATCGTCAAGGATACGGCTGTCGGTTGCACCGTTCGATACGACGTACTCACTTCCAATGGCGGCAAGGTCTTCGCGATCCTCGCCGGGCTGGGGGAAGCCGGTAAGGATCGACAGGCGGTGGTGATCGCCAACGATTCCGCAGGTGTCGCGACCGGTGGCGGGGGAGTGGCGAGTTTGCCCAAGGGTGCCCTGGGGCTGGTCAATCACGAAGTGGGGCATTCGCTCGGTGGGCTTCATGACGAATACGATTACCAACCGGGCCAGGATCCCGACAAGGAGCCTCCCCCTCCCCGTGATGCGATCGTGCCGACACGGGCAGCGCCTCCCAATCTGATGCACGGCAGTGACCGTGAGGATGTCGAATCCCAGGTGATCTGGAACCGATGGATCGAGGCGGAGGATCGCTGGTGGAACGGTAGCAAGGTGGGACTGTTCGAGGGGGGCGATCGCAAACCATTTCACGTGTGGCGTCCACAGGTCTCCTGCATGATGAGAGACAACAGTGGCTTCTGTGTCGTCTGCATGGAGCATATGGTCAAGCAGATTTATCGCCGTGTTCGTCCGGTAGACCGGGTCGACCCGCCACCGGGGGATCTGGTGCTGTCGAGGGAAGAGGCCGAGGAGGTGATTCTCAAGGTCTGGACACTGCAACCGAGAACCCATGATCTCGAAGTGACCTGGAGAGTGCTCTCCCTGGGTCTCCAGAAACCGGGTGAAGCGACAGGCCCCGGTGGAAGAACCGTGGTCAAGGACCAGCGACCGGGTGAACGATGGCGGAGAGTTCAAAGTGGCGTCGATCCGACCGGAAAAACGGTCCAGGCGGCTCAGATCCGCGCCAAGGATCTGGAACCGGGCTGGCACAGGGTTCGTTGCAGCGTCAAGGATCCCACTCGCTGGGTACTCACGGATGAGGGTGGGCTTCTGAGTCAGGAACTCGAGTGGTGGGTAGAAGTGCGCCCCTGATCCGATCAGGATGACCAGCGGGGGAGGAGGCGGGTATGTCGGGTCTCAGGATGATCGCCATCACCAGCGGCAAGGGTGGTGTCGGAAAAACACATGTTGCCGTCAGTTGTGCCATCGAATGGGCAAAGATGGGCAAGAAAGTGATCCTGGTCGATGCCGATCTGGGTCTTTGCAATGCCGACATGCTTCTGGGGGTCAAGAGCAAGAACACCATGAAGTCGGTGATCGATGGCAAATGCTCCCTCGACTCGGCACTGGTGGAAGTCGATCCCGGGCAATGGAAATTTCCTGGCGACTCCGATCAGGGACAGCTCTTCTTCTTGCCAGGAGATATCGGCTCCTCCGATCTAACTGTGCTGGATCCAGATCACCAGAAGCGCTTTCTGGAGACACTGCAGGAACTCTCGGGACACGCCGACATGATCGTCTTTGACACCAGTGCAGGCCTCGGGTGGCCTGTGATCCAATTCTGCCAGTATGCCGGAGAAGCGGTGGTTGTGACCAACCGCGAACCGCTCGCCAAACGAGATGCGACCGTCATGCTCAAAGTGCTGGAGATGGTGTCTCCATCTCCCCAATGCTGGTTGGTTCCCAACCAGGTCATCGACGAACTTGAAGGTCGAAGACTATTTAACCAGCTGGAGAAGCTCTGCAACGAACGCTTGTTGTGGGGAGGCTGCATACTGCAGGACAAGGCTGTCCCCGAAGCTGTGGAATCGAGTAGTCCCGTCGTGCTTCACGAACCTCAATCGGACGCTTCCAGGTCGATCCGGGATCTGGCGCGCTATCTACTCGATCATCCCCCGGCGGGAACGGAGGATGACGGAGCCCTTCTCGACAGGGTGCGTCAGATCCTTCACCAGTAACCGATGCAACCAGGTGGCTGCTCGGACCGGCACCGGTGGTCGGCGCACACGAGATGCAGAAATTGAATTGGATGCAAAATTGAAGCAGATCAGATCGTGAGGGGGAGGCGGTCTAGCCCCACGCGGTCAGACGAGAACT
>CAWLAN010000152.1:0-5697 GCA_963854815.1 Planctomycetes bacterium UBA1146 | reverse complement strand
GCTGGGCGCCTGGCCATCCGTCTTTGGTTGAGATTCGTGAACTTTCTCACGCGATAAAACTGCTCGAGAATTACCACTCCCAGGATGAAACTCAGCAACAAGAACAGAGCCGGATCCTTGCTTTCTGCGCTGAACATCCCGATGCACTCTGTCGAACATGCATGACCGGGCACCTTACGGCTTCTTCTCTCGTTGTCGATCACTCGCGCTCCAGAGTGTTGCTTCATCACCACGCAAAACTTGGCCGCTGGCTTCAGTTCGGCGGTCACTGTGATGGCGACGGGAACTTTCCTCATGTTGCCTGGCGCGAGGCTGTGGAGGAGTCAGGGATTCCGGATCTGGTCATCAACCCCAAGATCCTCGATCTCGATGTTCACGTGATCCCTCGAACGGGAACCGAGCCGCAGCACCTCCATCTAGATGTCAGGTTCGAGGTGATGGCACCCGAAGATTGCATCCCTTGCGTCAGCGAAGAATCTACCGCGCTTTCCTGGTATGCTCTCGAGCAGTTGGACCAGCTCGATACCGATGATTCGGTTCTTCGCCTGGCGCGGCGGGCGTTACAGTATGAGGACGAATATGGATCCTGATCTCAGCAACAAAAACGTGTTGTTGGTGGTGCGGCTGGTCCTGTTCAGTTGCGCGCTCTTTGTCATTCTGGCCGGATTCGTTGGAGCATTTGTTCTTTCCTCCGAAGCGGAGGCGTTCGGTTATGGTCTCGAAAACCTGGCCACCATCACTTTTGTATTGAGTCCGATCTCCTTCGTGGTCCTGGTCATCGGCAAGAACTACCTCTCCAGGGTTCTCGAATCACGATCGGGAGAAGCGCGGCTGCAGGCTTTCATCGCCGGTATGACGTTTCTGGCTGCCGTTTGCGAAGCGCCAGGCCTACTGTGGGCGCTTTGTGCCTACCTCTTGCATGAACCTCTGTATTCGATCGGTGCCATCGTCCATGCCATCGGTATCATGCTGTTGTGGCCAGACGGTTCTGAGATAGAAAACGGCCTCGAGCCGGGCATTTCCGAGGACACAGAATGATGATAAAAAATCGAACATCGCGAATCCTGATCGTACTGGGAGGAGTTGTTGTCATCGGCATTTTGGCAAATATTTTCTCTTCTGGAGCCTCCGGCGCCGGGCCCCTGAAGGTGGGTGATCTGGTACCGGATCTGACGCTGACCGGCTCCGATGGGCAGGAGCATTCCTTCAGAAAAATAATTGCACAAGGAGACGGACTTGTCGTCGCCTGGATTCCAAAGACCGGTACCCCCGGCTGAACTGCCGAATGCAAGGCGCTGCGTGACAGCGCCGATGTGATGAACAGGTTTCGAGTCAAGGTATTTGTAATCTCCTGTGACTCCATCGACAAAAGCCAGAAATTTGCGGAAAAGCTGGAAATGCCGTTCCCTGTTCTGTCCGATCCAGACCGCAAGGCTTCCCGTATTTTCGGAGTCGATCGTCTTTTTGGTTTATCGAAACGACACACCTTCTATTTTGGGCCCGAGGGAAAATTGCGCGCGATCGACAAGAAGGTCGATGTTTCGACCCACGGCGCAGCTGTGATATCGACACTCGAGCAACAGAAGTTTCCGACGAAGTAACATATCGAAGGATCGCCGAGTGACGATATCTATTTCGCGTCATTCTCATTGTGAGTATTGATTCTCATTGTCTTTCCTGACTTGGTATTCTCGATATTCGTTCAGGGTTGTTTCGTTCAAGCGTATTGACGCTGTCGGCTCTATACTCGCCAGATGTATTTCATCTGGCAGTCATTCATTATCGAAGATCATTGTGGGGTTACATGACTATCAATAGGCGTGAACTTCTTCGCGGCGCACTCGCAGCAGGAGCCATGGGTGCGGCGAGTCCTTTTCTTGGCAATAAGCGTGCACAAGCCGGCATGTTTGGCTATCGGCGCTTTACCCAGCCGTTTTTCAAACCACCGGTAATCGGCAAGACAGATACTCTCACTCCGGCCGCTGGCAGCGATGACGCCAAGGTGGGCTCCGAGGCGGTGTATCACGGCATTGCTCCGGAGTATTACCCTGACCATCCAGCCCATCTGGAGGACTGGGATCGGTTTCCCGAGAAATACCTGGAGTTGGAGGCGGTGGAAGGTGCCTGGCAGTTCTTCCCTGGTGTCGATACCCCTGTCTTTGCTTATCGAGGCAAGGCGGGCACCCCTTCCGAAACACCCCCTAGTTTTCCTGGACCCACATTTGTTGCTCGCCAGGGAGAGCCGTGGGTGGTTCGCTACACCAATAAGACCTCGGTAGAGACCTCGATCCATCTGCACGGCGACCACGGCCCGGCGCACTCTGACGGACATCCGGATTTCTACGCTCTACAGGAAAAAACCCGAGATTACTACTACCCGAACATCGGACCGCGTCTCAATGTCGAGCCATCTGTACCATTTCCGGCAACAGTGGAAGAGGCGGGACCCTTTGAAGAGGGTCATCTTCCCACAACGATGTGGTACCACGATCACGCCATGGACGTGACCGGATTCAATGTCAATCGTGGACTGGCTGGCTTCTATCTCAGTGAAGACGATGTCGAACAGAAACACCAAGAGGATGGTTTTCTCCCGAAGCTCTACGGCGATTTCGATCACGTGGTGGCACTGAAAGATTTCCGTTTCAATAGTGATGGAACCCTGCAGTACGACCTTCTCGATCACAACGGTCACATCGGCGATGTCACAACTGTCAACGGACGCGTCCAGCCTTATCTGGAAGTGTATCGGCGCAAGTATCGCTTCCGGTTTCTCAATGCCTGTAATGCGCGCTATTTACACATGCGACTCAACAGTAAGACGGGAAGGCGCCAGAGAGACGGCATGCCGTTCCTGATGATCGGCAAGGACACCTGGGAGATCGCTGAAGCGACCGAGATGGACAGTTTTACCATCTGTCCCGGAGAACGTTTCGACATGATCATCGATTTCAGCCAGTTGCCGGAAGATGTCGATAACTATTATCTACAGAACATCATGCATCAGACCGATGGTCGCAAACCGAAAGGGATTCGCCCCAAGAAGGAGCACACCCCCTGGCTGCAGTTCCGCATTCTCGGTGGAGACCCACCAGGGTTACAAGAGATCGAGGGTGTCGAGAATGGCGTCTATTCGGTGAGCGCCGGTGATCCGATTCGCGAGTTCACTCCTATTACAGAAGATGAAGTGGTGGTGACTCGCCTATTCGAGTTCCATCGCCGAAACGGTGCATGGCAGGTGAATCAGAAGTACTTCAGCCCGCGCCGTACTGATGCCACCAACCTGCTGAACAGTGCTGAGCGGTGGATTATCAAGAATGGCGGGGGAGGATGGTGGCATCCCATCCACATCCATCTCGAAGCCCAACAGGTTCAGGTTTTTAACGGCATGACGAAGGACGACCCCGATTTCCCCGTTTGGTATCGTTGGAATACCGATCTGGTGAATCTGGAAGGGGGAGACGAGGTGGAGATTTTCATCAAATTCCGCACCTTCAAGGGCCCCTTTGTCTGCCACTGCCACATCATCGAACATGAAGATATGAGGATGATGCTCACCTTCGATCCACGAGAAGCAGGAGAAGAGAGCATGAATGATGGCATTCGCAATCATGCCTGGAATGCCGAAAACGCCGAACAGTCGGGGATGCCGACCGGTTGCATTGACCCCCATCACCTGCTGTTCGATCACGAACAAGTATTGACCAGTGGCGAGGTTGTTGGTCCCGGTGATGTGCCTCAACTCGAGGACGAAGGAGTCGGATTTCCGGGAGACTTCCACGACGATGTCTGCGAGGTGGATGGAGGAGACTGGGATCCGGAAGGAAACCAGACCACCACCGATGACCCAATTCCCGAGGAGCAAGAAGATCGGCGCTAGTGTGCGAGTACTTGTTAGTTTTCTTCTGCTCTTGAATTTGTGTGGCTGTGCGCTGCCCCAGAAAGGTGAGAATCCCTCATCTTTCTATGGTGATCATCTCGAGGTTGCGTCTGAAGAGATCCCTTTCATCGATAAACGCGCGCGCGCAATACCACATTCAGTGCCGCGCGGTCGCTATTCAGATAAGTTTCCAGATACTGTTCTCACCGATCACCTCGGGCGTAAACATCACTTTTACAGCGACCTGGTCAAGGATCGCATCGTTGTCATCCAGTTTTTCTACACAACCTGTAGCGGAATATGACCAGGGGTCACCGAGAACCTCGTGAAGGTTCATGAAATGTTTGGTGATCGGGTGGGCAAGGATATTCTGTTTCTCTCCATCTCCATCGATCCAGAAAAAGATACGCCCAGGGCTCTTCGAGAATATCGAAGTTATGGTGACCCGAATTGGACCGGATGGTTGCATCTGACCGGCGACTTTGACGAGATCGAAACGCTGCGCTGGGTGCTGGGGGTCTACGATCTCGATCCAGAAATTGATGCGGACAAGACGGAACACGCCGGGATCGTCACCTTTGGCAACGACATGACCAACTGGTGGGCAGCAGTCCCGGCGCTGATGGAGGCAAACCTGGTCGCCGATGCGATGATTCGCATCGTTGGGAACCCGAGGATGCAGCCGCGATGATCTTCACCCCCGATGCAACAGTTCAAGCGCCTCGGTAGCTGCTCTGCGCAACGTGGGGTTTGGATCTTCTCTCGATATCGTCATCAACGTATCGATGGCGGGAGCGGTCCCGTTTCTGCCCAGCGCGCGCACTACATCGAGGCGCTGAGCAGATCCGGCCCAGGACAGGATGTCCATCAGTAACAAGGCCGATTCCTCGACCGGAATATGACCCAGCGCAAGGATGATCTCTCGGTTACGAAATGAAGTCCCCGACCAGTTCTCGATTCGATCTTGATAATAAGGCAACCAGCCGGCCACTAGTTCAGGATTTCGTCCTTCATGGAATCCAAGCAGCATCGGAGCGGCTGCCCCCTCGAGGAGTTCCAAGCGCAGATCCGCTAGCAGTTCGCCCGGTTCATCAAGTTGCGCCAGATGCCCCATGTATGACAGCACAGCGATTTCATTATCGGCGTATTCCCTCATCAGGTTGCCGGTGTAGAAATCCGGTGCTTTCCATAGTGGCGAATCGAGTGTTCCACCATTGAAGGCATCGGCGAACTGTTCATAGAGGCGATCCACCTCTTCATAATGGCCTGCGGCGATCAGGTCGAAGGCGAGTTGCCAGATCGATTCGAAATCCTGGTTTTCGATGTGTGATGCCAGCACTTGTTCGGCGGATGCAACCCCGGTTCCCGTCGATGGTCTCGGTGCGGTTCGCTTCGTCTCGTTCTCGAGGCCGTCGGTTGATGGGATCGACTCGTTTGCCACCTGTTGTTGCCCTCGGGCGCTGGTCTTCGTGGATTCCGGGGGATCTTCAGAAGTGCTGCCCATCCTGGCAGCGGGATTCGTATCCTGATGGACACCGGAACCATCCCAGTTGTTGCGTCCGATCAGGATTCCCACGAGCAGGGCGCAGATGGCGACGATGATATTGGCACGCACGCTTGGCCTCCTGATCACCCCATCAGTCTAGAATGGCCAGATCTCTCGGCAACCATCATTCAATCCTGGCCGATTGGAGGAGGGGGTGGTTTTTCTTGTTTGCGAGAGTGTGTTGCTAACTCCATCCGGGAGTAAAACGCGGCTGCCAGGAGGAGACCACCGATGGAAACCACCAGCATCAGAAAACGAACAGGTACCAGTT
>CAWLAN010000151.1:0-5862 GCA_963854815.1 Planctomycetes bacterium UBA1146 | reverse complement strand
CTGCGAGTTCGGTCGGTTCGATGGACTCCGGTACCGGCGACGATCCGACCGCCAGCAACGATTTGGCCTCAGCCGGGTTCGCCTCGAAGTATTCCCGGCTAGCGACCAGCAATCTGACAAGGACGGCGACTTCCTCGGGCTCTGGCTGGCGACAGGTCGCTTCTCTCATGGCGAAAGCGATCACCTCCTTATCGTTCGACAGACCGCGAACCAGGATCCGCTGGGCGAATCCTCGCGCCGCTTCGACGAATACCGGGTCATTCATCAACACCAGCGATGCCAGTGGCGTATTCGATGTTGCCCGACGTGCCGTGCAATCCTCGCGAACGGGAGCATCGAAAGCGAGCAACATCGGGTGCAGGAACTGGCGCTGCCAGTGCACGTAGACACCACGACGCCACTGCTGCTGATTCATGTCGGGCTTGTAACGTCGCTTGGGGAAGTTGAGATGCCGGTAGTAATGTTTCGGCTGCGGCGGTTTCACGCCTGGACCACCGAGTCGATCGACCAGTAACCCTCCGACAGTGAGTGCGGTATCTCGCACCATTTCGGCAGGTAACCGGTATCTAGCCTGATGAGAAAAGAACAGGTTCTCAGGATCCAGTTCCTGGGTCAGGGGATCAACCCTCGAGGACTGGCGGTAAGTACGAGACAGCAATAGTTTCCTGAACAACTCGTGGATATCCCACCCCGATGCGATGAACTCGTTGGCCAGATGATCGAGCAGTTCCGGATGTGTAGGTAGACGCCCCCGCCCCCCGAAGTTCTCGACCGATGGACAGAGCCCCTCGCCGAAAAGGAGTGCCCACATCCGGTTGACGAATACACGTGCCGTCATGCCACCGACACCACCATCGGCCTCGACGGTGACGAGCCAGCGGGCCAGATCGAGCCGCGAGGCGCGATGGGAAGTTTCGAGGCTGCCGAGAAAAGCGGGGATCGCCGGCTCGACGATTTCACCCGACTCATCGAGCCAGTTGCCACGAGGGAGAATCCGTACCTCTCGGGCCATCTCGAGCCCCTTGGTGAAAAGAGTCAGCGGCAAGGATTTCTCGATGTCGGCATGCTGCTGCTCAAGACTCGCCTGTTGTGCCCGCAAAGTACTCACCTGTTGCGATTGATCCGCCTGAAAACTGCGCACGGCCTGGCGCTGCTTCTCGGTACGGTCACCGGACAATATCGTGAGCGCCTCGACCACCGCCGCCGGTGCGGCGCTGGCGTTCTCGAAACCACAATCATCCCAGTAGACTGTGCCGCCGAACTGGGTGAATGCAATTCCGCTGACGACGGTACCTGGTTTCAGTCCGATCTTCTCGAAAGGAACCTCGATGCGAGTCCACTGTCCCGACGGTGGCAACTCACCCATCCGCTGGTAAGCAGGCGCACTCTTTTCCCTGCGACCATATCCGATCTCATCGCCGCCCCAGACGGCGCGATGCTCCCAGTCCCCGGCGGTATTGCACTGCAACATGACGGCCGCCGGTAGAGAGTCGGGGCGAAGGTACACCCAGGCAAAGAGAGTGTCTCCCTCTCCGACGGTGATGCGCTTGCTGGTGGTGGATACGGTGTAATGCTGGACCAACTTGTCACTCGATTGACGACGATACAACTCGCCACTGTGTGGAGTGATATCGTCCTCGCGTACGAACTCCCACTTACCACTGACGGTTCCGCCAGTATCGAGAACATCATCGACCCAGATCGTCTGGAATTTCTCACTGGAGGTGATCCTCTGGCTCAGATCTTGCTCCCATTGTGACTGTAGCGGCTCGAGTTCTTTGATGGCGATCTCGATGAGTTGCTGCGATTGCTCGATCTCGCTGGCGATCTGTTGCTCACGAATACGTCGCTCGTCGGTCATCACTCGCATCTCGGGAGAACGCCGGGTAGGAGTGGTATTCAGTCCTCCGTATGGATCACGAATGTGCTCCTCATCGTCGATATCGGCGAAGAAAGCTCCGAACGAATAGAAGTCGCGCATGGTGTATGGATCGTACTTGTGGTCATGACACTGCGCACACCCGAGCGTGGCACCCATCCAGACCTCAGAAACATTTCGGATGCGATCGGCCATGTAGATGGAGCGGTACTCCTTGAGTTGCAATCCGCCCTCGTGACTGGTCTGGATCAGACGGTTGTAACAGGTGGCAATCAACTGCTCCTGGTCGGGATCTTCGAGCAGATCACCGGCAAGTTGTTCGATGGTGAAGCGATCGAAGGGCATGTTGGAGTTGAAAGCCGCGATGACCCAGTCGCGGTATGGCCAGACACGATGCTCTTGATCGCCGTGATAGCCAACGGTATCGGCGTAGCGCACCAGATCGAGCCAGGCGCTCGCCAGACGTTCTCCGAAGTGAGGGCTTGCCAGCAACCGATTCACTGCCCGGGAATAGGCATCTTCACCATCATCTGCCAGAAATGCATCGAGGGCCTCGGTTGAAGGTGGAAGTCCGGTGACATCGTAGTTGAGACGGCGAAACAGGGTCAACTGATCGGCATCCGCAGCCGGCTGAAGTCCTTCGTGCTGCAGACGCTCCAGGATGAAATGATCGATGTCAGTAACAGGCCAGTCAGCGTCCACCCTCGAAGGAACCGCAGTTGCTACCGGGGCAATATAAGCCCAGTGCGGAGCGTAATTGGCACCCTCTTCGATCCACCGACCGAGCAGTTCAACCTGTTCGGCACTCAGTTCGTTGCGCTCTTTCGCCGGTGGCATCGGATCCTCTGGATCCGTGATGCGCTGCCACATCTCGCTGCGATCACGACTTCCTGGAACGATCGCAGTGAATCCGGATTCGAGTTCTGCCGTGGCGGATTCGAATTCGACCAGTCTCAATCCGGCCTTGCGGGATTCATCGTTGGGTCCGTGGCACGGGAAGCAATGCTCCATGAGGATCGGCCTCACCTCACGGGCGAAGTCCACCGGAGAACCAGCGCCCTCAGCAGTGCCCGAGAGCAGACTTGCGGCCAAGGCTGATACCCTGAAGAAATTAGTAGGTGTGATTTTCATCGCTGATAGTGACTCTATCACCCTCGTACTGAACGGGCAATGCGGCGAAGAGCCAGCCATGAACGCACGAATTGCTATACGGGAATCATCTTACAACTCGCCAGAAATCTCTTCGAAATTTCTATCTCAGACAGGCCAACAGATCGGAAGTCGGATCGGGACCAAAGGAGATGTCGCTGGGCAAAGGTAACGGTCCCGCCCCCACGAAGAGACGAGCCAACAATGCGATCGGATCGGCGATGTCGAGCGCCCCATCGTCATTGACATCGGTAGCGTCCTCGCAGATGACCTCACCGCCGGTGAACAAAAACTGCAGGGCGTGAATCGCATCCGAAATATCCACGGCACCGTCATCGTTGGAATCACCGCGAACGAAGAAAGGTTGCATCGTCGGATGATCAAAGGGAGGAAGACCAAACTCAACACGCGAATCGGTAAGGCCGTTCAAGATGAAATCCTTGATCAGAGAAAGATCCATGTTGCTGAGCCCCATCGGTTCCATCAAAGGATCATTCGGTTCGAAATCTCCTCCACCATTATAAAAAGCCAGCACCTCATCGAGGTCAGCCTTGCCACCGTTGTGAAAATAGGGAGCTCGGAGACCCACGTTGCGAAGCGAAGGTGTCTTGAAATGTCCCATGTCCGCGGGGTCACCCGTGACCACGAAATGCCCCTCGTCTTCGAAGATAGGACGAACCCCGATGTTGCGGAAGAGGCCATCCCCCAGAGCAGGCGTACTATGACAAGGCAGGCAGTTATCGATGAAGAGCAACATCCCTTGCTGCTGGGTGTCGGTCAACGCATCGGCATTGCCCTCGTTGAAGATGTCAAAGGGGGTACGGTCGGGGATCAGAATGCGTTCATAACTGGCGATGGCAAAAGCGATGCGAGCAGCGGTGATCTCGGTGTCACCAAAGGCATTCTCGAACAACGATGGGTAATCCCCGAAGAGAAGCAGAGCATCCACGATGTCATCCGGAAGATCGGTGGCCAGTGCCATCGGGGTCACCGAGATCAACTTCTGCCGGACGCTATCCCAACCGAGAGTATCGCATCCCATCTCCACCATCGAAACGATTGGCGCCACCGCCTGCGCTTCGAGAGCTCCCCCGATCGGTATCAGAACCTGGCCCGTCTCTGGATCGATGAACTCGGGTCCAGCACGGCCATCCCAGAACAGGGTCGGATGATAACCAGCAGCGATCATCGGCTGTGATTTCCGGGAAGTGACCTGTCGCTGCGGGTAGAAGACCCCATCGTCCATCAATGCTCCCGAACACTGCTGGAGCACAACGCCGATCGAGCCCGAGATATCATCGGGAGTCCCGAACACTCCATCAAAACCGGGATGAACGGAACGGGGATCATCGGCTCGCGGATCGGAGCCACCGACCTCTGGTCGATGACAGGTGCCACAGGAGGTCGAGTTGTCGTGGGAGAGTTGCTCCTCCCAGAACAGGAACTTGCCCAGCAACGCCTTCGCATCCGTGAGCGGATTTTCCGGTGGTTCGGGCATCGGTCCGAGAGGATTGAAAATCTCTCCAGGGCCTCCTGGTTGGGCCTGAACAGGAGAGCCAACGGGCATCAGACCCGCAAAAAGGACAAACATCGCCAGCGTCAACGGGATCCGAGGGATGCAAAGACTACCGGCCGACATGATCCGTTCCTCTCCGTACCGGGGGACACCCCGAAGGTATTCCTATTGTACTGCGCGACTGCTCGAGACCAGGGGGTAACCCCGGTCTCGGTTTCCATGGCCAACCGAGTGTCGCGCTAGCTACACGGCGGGTTCTGACACTCGAGCGTGTCGGCTGTTGGATCCACTCCACAGTCCGGGAATGGCGGCAGCAACGGCCCTCCTTGCGAGAAAAGATGACTGAGTACAGCGACCGCATCTGCCACATCGGCGGAACCATCGTCGTTAGCATCGAGAGCGGAGAGGCAGCCTCCATCGCTACCACCACCGAACAGATATCCGAGGATCACGATGGCATCTGCGATATCGACCATCCCATCCTGGTTCGCATCTCCGCGGATGTAGCCAGGAAGTGCCTCCTCGACGACGATCGCATCGACGATCGTTACCTGATCCGCCCCTCCTGGACCTTCGACCATCAAGGTGACCGTGTAAGTCCCCGTGTCGGTATAGGTGTGCTGGGGTGCCACGGATACGCTTTCTCCTCCATCTCCGAAAAGCCACTGGTGATTCTCGATGGCTCCGGTCGATTCGCTCTCGAAACTGACCTGCATCGGTGCAACCCCCGAAGCCGGAGAAAAACTGAAAGCCGCGATCGGGGGTTCGACAGGAAGACAACCGATGTAGCGTTCGATGAGGTCCTTGCGATCGTGACTCTCTCCGATCCCTCCCATCTCGGGCGACTGCGAGATCACCGCACCATTCTCGCCAACATAATTCACGACCGCACAGGTAAAGCCAACACTGGCGAAGAGGATCTCCTGACCGGTCGTCACTGGTTGCAACTGGTCGACGTAGGCAGCCTCACCGTTGTAAGGAACGGTCTGGTCGAAGTTGACGAGGTCACAATCGGCAGACACGATCCCCGAGATGTCCCCCACCGAAGCTCCTCCATCCCCGCAACCGTCGAAACCGAACAGATCCTGAAGGGGAGTGTCCGGATCGAAGCAGAAGGTATCTCCACCGCTGATGTAGAGCTGTCCTCCATCGAGAACGAAATCCGCCAGGGCCTCGCCCTCGTCATTCGAGACCATGTGGTTATTGGGATACATCCCGACCTCGACCCAAACACGTTCGAAGTCAGCAAGGAAGAAACCTAGATCGGCGAGTTCAGCGAGATCGTCCACCTCGACTGTGAGCGCGAAGAGACTGTTGT
>CAWLAN010000150.1:0-5901 GCA_963854815.1 Planctomycetes bacterium UBA1146 | reverse complement strand
CCGCCCAGATCCCAGATCTCATCTCCGGCGGCTGTGCCGGGGGCAGATAGCGCTGCGATCACGGATCCTTGCAAGACGATATCAGCACGCAGAACCCGATCGGGAAGCACCGCCTCGGCATCCCTGAGGACCACCTTCGGGAGGGAATCTTCCGGATTGCTCATCCGGTACCCTCCTCTCGAACATATTTCTCGGCGCACATCGCCGCCCCGATCAAACCGGCACGGTTGCCGTGCTGGGCCTGTACCACTCGAAGATCGGTACTGGCCTTGGGGAGCACCTTGGAGCGTAACTCCTGCTCGATCAATTCGAGGTGACGAGGACGCGCATCGATGATGCCCCCGCCAATCACCACGATATCTGGATTCAGCAGGTGAAGAGAACTCATCAATCCAGCACCGAGCGCGCGCGCCCCGTCATCGAGTACCTGGTTCGCCCCCTCATCTCCGTCGAGTCCAGCTTTCACCAGTTCGGAAACCGACGGAGTTTCACGGAGACTTCGCTGCTTCCCCCACTCGCTGGCCATCGCCCAGCCACCGGCATACGCCTCGAGGCATCCGATCAGACCACAGTTGCAGGGCCTGCCATCGTGTTGGTACAGGGTGTGTCCCAGTTCCATCGCGCCACCGATGGAACCTCGAACCAGTTCGCCATCGATGACGGCACCACCACCGATTCCGGTCCCGACCGTCGCCACCAGCAGCACTCGAGCACCGACTCCTGCCCCGCAACAATATTCACACCAGGCAGCAGAGTTGGCGTCGTTCTCGACCACAGCCGGCACCTGGAAGCGGTCACGGAAAAAGCCGACGATGTCGGTGCCGTGCCAGCCTCCGAGATTGGCCACAGGAAACCGGATGACTCCACTTTCGGGATCGACGATCCCGGGAGTTCCGAGTCCGATCGCCCGCACCTCGGCACCTCTCGTGGTCGCCTCCGAGAGAGCCGCTTCGACCGCCTCGGCGAGCGCCCCGAGGATCGCTTGCTGGCCCAGATGCGCATTGCTGGGGCCTCGATCGGACCAGACCACCTCACCCGTGCTACCACAGAGGCCCACCTTGACCTCGGTCCCGCCGAGATCCAGACCTACGAAAAGTGGTGTGGTCATGATCCTCCCTGGTGGAGATGAGCACCGTAAGACAACCAGCATCACCCCCCATACCAGGGGGCGCAAGTCGACCCTCGGTATCGAAGTGGTGATGGAACCGCCCGCGAAATAGATGGAGAATCCAGCAGGAGGTGCTGCCATGTCCGCACAAGACCAGTCATCCGGGAGCGGGGCGGCCGTCAACCGTTGGATCGACCGCTATCGAGCCGACCACAATCATCCTCTCAATCACCTCACCCACTTCATAGGGATCCCCGCCATCGTCATTTCTCTGGTGGTGGTCTTCTTCGACTGGAAGTGGGGCCTGGGGCTGTTCGTCGGCGGCTGGATCCTGCAATTCGTCGGCCATGGAATCGAGGGCAACAAACCGTCCTTCATGAAGGACCCCCGCTTCCTGCTCGTCGCTCCTCTTTACATCATCCAGGAGGGCTTCCGCAAACTCACCGGCCACAACCGGAGCACCGAGAAGGACTGAGAATGCGTTTTCTGAGCTGCGGTTTCCTTCTGGTAGCGCTCATCTGGCCGACCGCTGGCCTGCTGGCACAAAACGGGGATCGCGCCGGCGAGCAGCAACCGGAGAACTGGCGCCAGTGGGATGTTCCGCCGGCTCCGGTGCTCTCTCCCGAGCAAGCACTCGAGTCCTTCCAGGTCGCTCCCGGTTTCCGTGTCGAACTGGCCGCCTGCGAACCTCAGGTGGTCGACCCGGTCGCCATAGCATGGGACGAGCACGGAAGGCTGTGGGCGGTGGAACTGCGAGCTTTCATGCGCACCATCGACGGGGACGGTGAAAGCGAACCGCTCGGCCAGGTTGTGGTGCTCGAGGATCGAGATGGAGACGGGTACTACGAAGACAGCACCGTGTTCCTCGATCGCCTGGTGAGCCCGCGCGCGATCGCCATCGTCGAGGGTGGGGTTCTGGTCGCCGAACCTCCCCACCTCTGGTACTGCCAGGATCTCGACGGCGATCTTCGCTGCGACCGTCGCAGCGAGGTATCACGCTACGGAGATCCGAACCCAGATGTTGTCGAGCACACCGAGAATGGTCTGCTCAGAAGTATCGACAACTGGTTCTACAACGCCAAGAGCCAGCGTCGGTTCCGCTTCGATGTCATCGATGGAAAACCGACCCTCGAGAATGACACCACAGCGTTCCGTGGTCAGTGGGGCATCGCCCAGGACGATCAGGGCCGCATCTTCTTCAACCACAACTCCACCTGGCTGCTGGCGGACCCTCTCCCCACCGACCTGCTGCTTCGAAACCGCCACTGCGGCAAATCTGTCGGACAGCCAGGACGATCAGGGCAACGGGTCATCTCGGACGAATCGACCTGGCCGGTGCGAATGAATCCCGGCATCAACCGCGGCTACCAGCCGGGGATGCTGAGAGCAGATGGTCGGCTGAGCCGAAATACCGCCGCTGCGGGAATGACGATCTTTCGCAGCACGCGATGGGGCGCTGACTGGAACGGCATCGCCTTCGTCGCCGAGACCACCAGCAACCTGGTCGGTGCCTTCCGCCTCGAGGAGCGGGAAACCCGACTCACAGGACAACAACTGACCTGGCCCCATGACGATTACGGGAAACAGGCGTTCCTCGGATCCACCGACGAGCGTTTCCGTCCCGTCGATGTCGAGGTCGGTCCCGACGGCAACCTCTACGTCGTCGATTTTTACCGGGGAGTGGTCCAGCACCGCCAGTTCGTCACCTCGTACCTGCGCAAGCAGGTCGAGGAGCGAAAGTTGGAGGAGCCGATCGGGCTGGGACGGATCTGGCGAATCGTCGCTCAGGATGATCGACCAAGCGGCGAACCACTGGGACTGCTCGCCGGTGAAGCGGGACGAATCGAGGCATTGAAGCATCCTGTCGGCTGGGTTCGAGACCAGGCGCAGCGGCTACTGGTCGAGGCGGGAGGTTCAGCACCGGTACAGGAGTTGAAGAACCTGGTCCGATCCAGCAACTCCACTGCCACTTCAAAAGCCCATGCACTCTGGACCCTGGATGGATTGGGTGTGGTCGATGGCGAACTCCTCAGCGCCGCCTTCGACGACCCCGACGAGATGGTGCGGC
This sequence comes from Planctomycetes bacterium UBA1146, assembly GCA_963854815.1. Taxonomy (GTDB): domain Bacteria; phylum Planctomycetota; class UBA8108; order UBA1146; family UBA1146; genus UBA1146. The sequence continues at coordinate 2,725 of CAWLAN010000150.1, read as the reverse complement.
GCACTGCCTGCCGGATCATCGCCAAATCCACCGCGATTCCGACGCTACAGGTGGCCAAACTGGTGGCGACGCTCGCCGCCGAAACGTCCGAACTGTCCCAGGTCGAGAAGATCCACCGGGTGCTGGCTCTGGGGGCGTTCCCCGACCACCCCGATGCATGGGCTGCGATGCTCGATATCCTCCGCCGAGATGGCACCAACGCCCATATCCGCATGGCGGCACTGAGCGGCTGGAAGGATTACCAGATCGAGCGGATCGGGCGCTTCCTGGGCGATCACATCGAACCCTTCCCGGGCCGCGAAGCACTGCTGAAGGAAACCACTCGTTCAGCACTTCGTAGCCACCCCTCCTCACTCGGCTTGCTGCTCGATTCGCTCGATGGTCTCGACTCCTCCGACGGGCGGCTCGCGGCGATCCTGAGTGGAATCAGGGTGACCACCGATGACAAGCGCTGGAAAGCCCCGGTGCTGGCCATCATCCCTCCAGTAGTGGAACGAAACGATCTCCCCGATACCGTGGCCACGGATGCGCAGGCCATCGTCGCTCGACTGACCTTCGATCCCTCGTCGCTGCCTGAGGTCACTCCCTGGACCGAGGCCCAGCGTCGGCTTGCCAGCCGCGGCGCCATCGCCTTCGCATCCTCCTGCGCACTGTGCCATGGACCCTCCGGAACAGGGCAACCGGGGCTTGGTCCCTCCTTGCTCGACAGTCCGTGGTTACTGGCAGAAGCGAGCGTGCCGGTTCGTCTGGTCCTCGATGGGCTGACCGGACCGGTCGAGGTGGACGGGGAAACCTGGGACATCACGATGCCGGGTCACCGAGAAAACCCGTTGCTCGATGATGAGTTGATCGCCGGTCTCTTGACCTGGGCACGGCGTCAATGGGGGCACGGAGGCGATGCCATCGATCCGAAAACGGTGACCGATCTACGTCGACTGACCTCCGATCGCATCCTGCCGTGGACGGTGGAGACGCTGAAGGGAGATCCGCAATGAGTTTCCTGCTGCTGGTCGGCGTACTGTTCTCCACCCCACCAGTCATCTCACAGGAACTTTCGCCCTCCACCGTGACTTCCGCCGATGACAACTCCTCGACAATAGCTTGGGAATCACTGGTTCCACCGGCGGATCTCGCCGGCTGGAAGATCATCGGCGGAACCGCTTGCTACCGCGTCGAGGACTCGGTGGTGATCGGACAAACGACCGCGGGCAGTCCCAACACCTGGCTCACCACCGAGCGTCAGTTCGGCGATTTCGAACTGGAATACGAGTTCCTCTGTGACCCTTCCCTCAACTCCGGTGTCCAGATCCGCAGTGAAGCAAAAGGTGATCGTGCCCGCGGTTTCCAGGTCGAAATCGATGTCGACGATAAAAGAAAACGATTCTGGAGTGCTGGACTCTACGAAGAAGGAGACCGCGGCTGGATCGACGACCTCAAGGACAACCCCGAAGCACGCGCCGCTCACAGACCGCACGACTGGAACCATGTCCGCGTGGTCGCGATGGGAGCCAAGATGCAAACCTGGCTCAACGGTGTGCCGGCAGCGGAAGTATTCGACACCCGTCGCCTCAGCGGCTTCATCGGACTTCAAGTTCACGGCGTCGGAAACCGCAAGGAACCACTTGAGATTCGCTGGCGCGGACTGCGCATCCGAGATCTCGGGTTACACCACTGGAGCCCGGTGAATCCTCCTCCGCTTTCCGGCTGGGTGGAACATCTGAAACTGCCCGAGGGTTGCCGCACCTTCCGGGTCGATCTCGCCCACGACGAAGATGATGGGACTGTCGAGTTCGGCTGGAACAAAAATCATGTCAAGTTCACCAACGATTTTGTCCGTTACTCCTACCGGGGTGAGTTCAAACCGACCGGAGAGTTGACCGGCGAGAGTTCCATTGGAGGCGGAGGAAAAAACTTCAAGGGCCGATTCCAGGTCTTCAGCGGCGATGAGACCTCCACCACGGTGGTGCTCGGCGATGGATCTTCGCGGTTACGCTGGGAGTGCCCAGGCCCACCGCGAGGTGGGCGGATCATGCTCAGTGGCCGCCGATCAAGAATCCAGGGGATCGAAGCGCTGGTTCGCACGGAACCGCCCAAAAAGCCGCAAGACTAGCTCCCGGAAGCCGTTGCAAGGCGAAATCGTGCCCGGTAGACTCCGGACTTCGGTTGAACACCACGGAGGACGTAATGAAGGTCAAGATTCGCAAGACCGGCATCAAGCGCAAGAAGCAGGGCTTCCGGGCTCGCATGCGCACCAAGGCGGGTCGCAAGCAGATCAATGCTCGCCGGCGCCGTGGCAGTTCTCGTCTGACCGCGTGGGGCTAGACCGCCTCCCCCTCACGATCTGATCTGCTTCAATTTTGCATCCAATTCAATTTCTGCATCTCGTGTGCGCCGACCACCGGTGCCGGTCCGAGCAGCCACTTGGTTGCATCGGTTACTGGTGAAGGATCTGACGCACCCTGTCGAGAAGGGCTCCGTCATCCTCCGTTCCCGCCGGGGGATGATCGAGTAGATAGCGCGCCAGATCCCGGATCGACCTGGAAGCGTCCGATTGAGGTTCGTGAAGCACGACGGGACTACTCGATTCCACAGCTTCGGGGACAGCCTTGTCCTGCAGTATGCAGCCTCCCCACAACAAGCGTTCGTTGCAGAGCTTCTCCAGCTGGTTAAATAATCTTCGACCTTCAAGTTCGTCGATGACCTGGTTGGGAACCAACCAGCATTG
>CAWLAN010000149.1:0-5929 GCA_963854815.1 Planctomycetes bacterium UBA1146 | reverse complement strand
GCAGTACTCGCCGAAAAACTGCCAGAGAATCAACGTGATCTGGCTCGGCGTCTCGGTCTTCTGGTCGCGATGGGCACTCGCATCGGCTTGCTCTTTTGCATCGCATGGATGATCCGGTTGCAGGAACCCATCATCGATATCTATTCGATTTCACTCAGCGGTCGCGACCTCATTCTTCTATGTGGTGGCTTATTCTTGCTCGCGAAGGGGACCCACGAGATCCATGACGTCATGGAGGGAGGCCAAAACGAGGGGAGCGTGGTTGGCCGCAAGGTCGGTTTAGGATCCGTACTTTTTCAGATCGTGCTGTTGGATGTGGTCTTCAGCCTCGACTCGGTCATAACCGCAGTGGGAATGGCCGACATCCTGGCCGTGATGGTGCTGGCGGTGGTCCTGTCAGTGATCGTGATGCTGATCTTCAGTGGATCGGTGTCGAGATTCGTCTCTCAACACCCGACGGTAAAGGTGCTGGCGCTCGCCTTCTTGCTGCTCATCGGAATAGCACTGGTGGCCGATGGCCTCGGCCATCACATCCCGAAGGGTTACATCTATTTCGCGATGGGATTCTCGGCATTCGTCGAGGCTCTCAATCTGCGGATCCGCAAGTCGAGAGCATCTCGCCGGCGGTAGTCTCAGGAACTCGATTCCCCGATGGATTCCTCTTCGGGGGCATCCTGCGGCGGCGGATCGATGAGGCAGCCTCGTTCGAGCGGCAAGATTCCAGGCATATTTCTCGATTGATCGAGCAGCCGCGTTACTTTCTCGGCGCGCAGATCAGCCGAGGGATCCTCGAACAGACCTCGCTGGCGAGGAGTATCGGAATCGACCAGGTTTCCTGCACCCAGGCCCAGTAGCCGGATGCCCTCTCCTGCCAGATCGACCGCCGTGAGCAACTCGAGGGCGACCCGGTAGAGCCGGCCCGGATCCTGGAAGGGAGCATCGAGAGTGCGGCTGCGGTTCATGGTGAGAAACGATCCCGTCCTGACCTTGAGTCGAACCGTTCGTGCCCTCAGATGCTGGTCGCGCAGGGATCGAGCCACTTCCTCTGCGGCGCTTCTGAGGAAAGTTTCCGTTTCCTGGCCACGGGTCAAGTCACGAGCGAAGGTGTTTTCAGTCGAGATGGAGCGGACATCGTGTTGGCTCTCGACCGTTCGCGAATCTTCTCCATGCGCCAGTTGCCACAGATGCCTGCCGGAAGATTCTCCCAGATGGCGAATCAGTAGATCGACTCCTGCTTGACGGAGATGACGTATCTCACGCAGTCCAATTTCGTGCAGCACATCACGCGTGCGTGGGCCGACCCCCCAGATTTTTTCTACCGCCAGAGGATCGAGCAATTGCTGAATCCGATCAGGATCGACCACCGTGAGTCCGTTCGGTTTTTCCAGATCACTGGCGAGTTTCGCCAGGAACTTGTTGGGGGCGACTCCGATGCTGACGGTCAATCCTCCGGTCGCCTCCCCAACCCGGTGCTGGATCTTTCGTGCCATGGAAACGGCTCCTTCGAACAGGCGCAGTGATCCTGCGATGTCGAGAAATGCCTCATCGACCGACAGCGGTTCGACTTCCGGGGTGAACTCACCGAAGACACCCATCACCAACTGGGAGATCTCGCGGTAGCGCTCTTGTCGGGGGGAACGCCAGATGCCCTCGGGACAGCGCCGCAGTGCTTCTACCGATGGCATCGCCGAGTGGACACCGAACTTCCTCGCCTCGTAGGAGGCGGTGGAGACCACTCCACGAGCCCCTGGAGATCCGATGATGAGCGGTTTTCCCGCCAGCGAGGGGTCGTCGAGGACCTCGACGGCGGCGAAGAAAGCATCCATGTCCGCATGGATGATGGACAGTCGAGGATCGGAGTCGAATCTATCCAACGGCGCTCCTGTTCTCTTTCGGGTCAGTTGCAGTGATGGTCTCTGAGTGGCCCCCGGTCAAGATCTTCCGCCGATGGTCGGTCCGTTGGCGTATTGCATGGCCGTTGGCTAGAATGACCCCGGAAGGAAGGGCCATGCCCAGGATCACCCTCCCCGACGGGAGCCATCGCGATTACGCCACACCCGTAACTGGCGTTGTCATCGCTGGTGACATCGGTGAACGGCTCCTGAAGTCTGCCATAGGAATCATGGTGGATGGAGAAATCAAGGATCTGTCTGGGGTCATCGATTCAGATTCAGAAGTGTCGATCATCACGGAGGGAAGAAAGAAGGAAGACCCTTCCGCAGAGGCGCTCTACTTGATTCGACATTCCTGCGCCCACGTGATGGCCGAGGCCATCGAGCGAGTGATTCCGGGTACTCAACTGGTCTACGGTCCGCCCACCGACCAGGGTTTCTATTACGACATCCATTTCTCCGACGATCGTATCATCAGCACCGACGACTTCTCGTCGATCGAAGAGCACATGAAACAGATCATCGCGGAGGATCGACCCTTTCAGCGCTACGAACTCGATGCGGATGCAGGTTTGGCCAGACTCCGGGAGGAAGGGAGTAAGTACAAACTCGACAACGCGCAGCGCGCTATCGATGGTGGTTCAGAGAATCTGACCTGGTACGCAACCGGGGAACCTGGTTGCGACTGGGAAGATCTGTGTCGTGGGCCACATCTTCCCGGTACTGGACGGATCGGTGCCTTTCGTCTGATGAGTGTCGCCAGTGCGTACTGGCATGGAGATTCCACCAGTGACCGCTTGACCCGCATCTACGGCACGGCTTTTCCTTACCCGGCTCAGTTGCAGACTCATCTCGATCGTCTCGAAGAGGCGCGCCGGAGAGATCACCGCGTGATTGCAAAGAAACTGAATCTGTTTCTAATCGACGAGACCGTTGGCCAGGGATTGGTGCTCTGGCAGCCCAACGGTGCGGTCATACGGCGTGAACTCGAAGAGTTCATCCGGATGCACCTCGTGGCCACCGGATACCAGATGGTCTACTCCCCTCATGTAGGAAAACTGGATCTATATCGCACCAGTGGACACTTTCCTTACTTCCAGGATAGCCAGTTCCCGCCACTCATCTCCTCTGATTTCCTTCAGGCTGTTTCCGATGAGGGTTGCTCCTGCGCCGAGCTTTCTCACCGCATCGATGTTGGCGAGATCGATGGTTTTATTCTGAAACCGATGAACTGCCCGCATCACATCAAGATCTTTGATGCTGAACCTCGTTCCTACCGCGATCTCCCCGTTCGACTGGCCGAGTTCGGAACCGTCTACCGGTGGGAGCAGTCCGGAGAACTCAACGGCCTCATCAGGGTCCGAGGATTTACCCAGGACGACGCTCACATCTTTTGCACCGAGGATCAGGTATACGGTGAGATCCAGGGCTGTCTGGCGCTGGTAAAACTGGTTCTCTCGACCCTCGGACTCGACGATTATCGGGTTCGAGTTGGCCTCAGAGACGATGACACCAGCAAGTATGCCGGCGATCCCAAACTGTGGGATCAGGCGGAAACTGCCTGTCTCGATGCGGCCTCGACCCTTGAAGTTCCTTTCTCCAAAGAGCTGGGAGAGGCCGCCTTCTACGGTCCGAAAATCGACTTCGTCGTCAAGGATGCCATCGGCAGAGAGTGGCAACTGGGAACGGTTCAGGTCGACTACAATCTCCCCGAACGTTTCGATCTCAAATACACAGGTGCAGACAACCTCGACCATCGTCCGGTGATGGTTCACAGGGCTCCGTTCGGGAGTCTCGAACGATTCATCGGGATCCTCATCGAACATTTCGAGGGGAAATTCCCGACCTGGCTGGCTCCCGAACAGGTACGAGTGCTCTCCATCAGCGAGAAGTTCGTCGATTATGCCTGTGCAGTGAAGGAGCGTCTCGCTGCAGAAGGGCTCAGGGTCACCGTCGACAACTCCGATGAACGAGTCAATGCCAAGATCAAGGTGGGGGCACAGCAGAAGATCCCTTACTTGCTGATCGTCGGAGGTCGAGATGCAGAGGCTGGAACCGTTTCGGTACGTCAGAGGGGAATAGGAGATCTTGGGGCGGTGGATCTCGATCGTTTTATCAGCGATATCGCTGCCGAGGTCAGTGAACGAAGATTGCCGACGGTGAACGAAGAGGACAACTGATGCTGTTTGCAGTCAGTGCGTGGGAGTTTTTTCTCACCGTGACGGTATTGTTGCTCGTCGTTTTACTGCCTGTGGCTTCAGCATGGCTGGCAAGGCGAGAGGAGAAAGAGCGTTGAAAGTGGGAGTGGTCGGGGCGACCGGAGTCGTGGGGCAAGAGATCCTACGTCTGCTGGAAAAGTCACCACTGGGTGAAGAACCCCCTCATCTGCTGGCTTCTTCTCGAAGCGCTGGTCACAAAGTTCCATGGCGAGATCAAGAACTCACCGTCCACTCTCTCGATGAAAATGCTGATCTTGGTGGTCTCGATATTTCACTGATGGCTGCCGGATCGGATACTGCCCGCCAGTGGGCTCCAAAATTCGTCGTTGCCGGCGGGGCGGTTGTTGACAACTCTTCAGCTTTTCGTCTCGATGACCAGGTGCCGCTGGTGATTCCCGAGGTCAATCCCGAGATGATTCCAAAGGGTCCTGGAATCATCGCCAATCCGAACTGCTCGACAATCATCTTGTTGCTGGCGCTGAAGCCGCTGTGGTGCCTCGGTCCCGGACGCATCATCGCTGACACCTACCAGGCGGTCAGTGGTGCCGGCCGCAGTGGTCTCGAGGCTCTCGAACGAGAGGGTTCGGGAGGTGAGTTTCGTCCCGGGGATCCGTTCCCTTTTCCCATACATGGCAATCTCTTTCCGGCCATCGGTCCCGTCGATGATGAGGGGGTAACCGAGGAGGAACGAAAGATGCTCGACGAGACCCGTAAGATTCTGTCGGATCCGCAGATAATTGTCCAAGGAACGTGTGTCCGGGTTCCGGTGGCTCGTTGTCATTCCATCGCAGTGAATCTTCTCTTCGATGAGTCCGATCCGACTCGTCTCGCCAAGGCGGTGGAACTTCTGAAGGAAAGTCCCGGGGTCCAGTTCCATGATGATCCCGAATCTCCTCCCACTCCGGGTCCGCTGGCCGGAGTTCACCTCGTTTCGGTCGGTCGAGTTCGTGCTCCATTCAGCGATTCCTTGCAGTTATGGGTCGTCGGGGATCAGATTCTCAAGGGTGCTGCGCTGAACACGGTTCAAATTGCAGAACTCTGGAGTGCCCCGAACTGATGGATGATCTTCACAGTTATCGCCTTGTCATCGCATATGACGGGACCGAGTTTCACGGCTGGATGGACAATCAGGGTGTTCGTACAGTCGAGGGAATTCTGAAGGAGTCGGTCGCCGTTCTCAGCGATAAAACTGTCGAGGTAGAAGGTTCCAGTCGGACCGATGCCGGTGTGCACGCACGGGGTCACCTGGTGAGGATACGGCTAAGGGACTTCATCGAGCCCGAAACTTTGCAGCGATCGTTGCAGGGGATCACCCCATCTGACATCGAAGTGATCTCTTGTGAAGTTGCCGAACCCGGCTGGCACCCTCGCTTCAATGCCATCGGCAAGAGGTACCTCTATCGAATATCGAACGGACCTCGCCGTCCTTTGTTTCAGGAGCGGACCTGCTGGTGGGTACGATCAAAACTCGATCTGGAAGCGATGAGGTCCGCGGCTCTGGAACTGGTCGGAAGCCACGACTTCGCGGCCTTTCGAACTCGCTCCAAGGATGAGCCGGAAGACACCGTCCGGTGTATCCACGAGTTGACGGTGGATGGAGATCAGGATCGAGTGTGGATTCAGGTGGTGGGGGATGGCTTCCTCTACCAGATGGTCCGGAATCTGGTCGGAACTCTGGTCGAGGTGGGCAGAGGTGTGCGTGAGGCTCGTGAAACTTCCGTCATCCTCGAGTCGCGAGATCGACGAAAGGCGGGGGTAGCTGCCCCTGCTCAGGGGTTATTTCTGATGGAAGTGGCCTGTGAGGGAGAATCGATGCCG
>CAWLAN010000148.1:0-5995 GCA_963854815.1 Planctomycetes bacterium UBA1146 | reverse complement strand
AGAGCCTCGAGCAGGAAACTGAATTTTTCCTGTGCCTCTTCCTGATCGAGGCCGATCGCCTCGAAGACCCTCTCCTGCAACTCTCTCTGGTGGATCCGGATGCTACCGCCAGCGACTTCGAATCCATTCAGCACCAGATCATAGGCGAGGGCACGGACCGTCAGGGGCTCATCCTCGAGCCGTTCCAGATCATCCGGATGGGGTGCAGTGAAGGGGTGATGGCAAGGGGTCGGACGGCCACTTGATTCATCCTCAACGAAGAGCGGGAACTCTTTCACCCAGCAGAACTCCAGAGCACCCGGCTCTATCTGCTCGAGGCGAATCGCCAGTTCCTTCCTCAGGAACGACAGTGAACCGTTCACCACCTTGTTGGACCGATCTGCCACCAGGCAGCACAGGTCTCCCACCTCCATGCAAACTCTATCGAGAAGTTGCGAGCTGGCTTCTCCTTGCAGAAAACGAGAGATGGAGCCTGCAGTTCCATCTTCGGTGCGCTTGAACCAGGCGAGCCCTCCGGCGCCCTGGTTCTTGACCACATCCTCGAGTGATTCGATCTGCTTGCGCGACCAGGCGCCTGCCCCGGGAACCCTGATGGCTCGAACCGATCCCCCCTCCTCGATGGCGCTGGAGAAGACCTTGAATCCCAATTGAGAGACCAGATCGGACACATCGACGAGTTCCAGATCGCTTCGCAGATCGGGCGAATCGGTGCCATAACGTTGCATTGCATCGGCATAACTGAAGCACCGGAACGGGGTCGCAACTTCCTTCCCGGTGACGGTACGGATCACATCGACCATCAAACCCTCGATCAGAGCGATCACATCTGCTTCTTCGACGCATGCCATCTCGATGTCCAACTGCGTGAACTCGGGTTGACGATCGGCACGAAGATCCTCGTCGCGAAAACAACGAACCACCTGCATGTATCGATCGAATCCAGCAACCATGAAGATCTGTTTGAAGATCTGTGGCGACTGGGGCAACGCGTAGAACTCGCCCGGGTTGAGACGGCTCGGCACCAGGAAATCTCGAGCCCCTTCCGGAGTGCTCTTGGTGAGTATCGGAGTCTCGAGGTCGATGAAATCCTGTTGGTGGAGATGGCAGCGGATCGCGTGTTGCAGATCGGAACGCAACTGGAAACGCTGCCTCACCTCATCGCGGCGCATGTCGATGAAGCGGTACTGAAAACGGAGTTCCTCGTTGACCTGATCTCCTCCGGAGGGATCGAAAGGCAATGGAGGACAATCGCCGAGGATCGTCGCCGTGATGGCGACCACCTCCACATCTCCGGTATCGAGACGGGGATTCTTCATCCCTTCGGGACGAGCTTCGACCTTCCCCTTCACCTGGAGCACCTGTTCTGAACGAAGTGAATCGAGCGATTGTCCGGCAAGGGAATCGGGAGACACGGTCACTTGCGTACAACCGTACCGATCGCGAAGATCGACGAAGCGCAGACCACCGTGGTCACGGATCGCATTTATCCAGCCGATGATGGTGGTCTCGTCGCCGATATGCTCCGCGCGCAGTTCGCCGCAGGTGTGGCTTCTGAGCACCTCGATACCCCTTCCCCAGAGGAAACCTCTGTCCCGGGGATTCTACGCCAGCGCTGCGTTACGGCCACCATTCCCGGGAACTGCTTCTGAACCGAGGCCGCCAACGCCCAGTAACAGCGCCAGTTCCTTCCAGCGAGTGCCGGAAGGACTCCTTTGTTGCCACCGATCGACCTCGCGCAGTGCAGCCTGTCTGAGCCTGGCTCCCGATTCAGCATCTTCGCAGGCTTCGCGAGCCTGTGCCCACCACAACAGGATCGCTGCGTGGCCCTCGCGAGATTCGATGCCAACCACTCGCTTCCAGACACTACAGGCAATGTGGTCACGCTCCCGGGGACTCAATTGCTCGCTTCGTTGCAGCGTCAGCCAGGCCGAAAGGGGCTGCGCTCTCAGTCTCAGCACATCCAGGGCAGCCGCTTCCAGGTAACTGTCGGCTTGTTGGGAGTCGACACGGCGAAGCAGCAGGGTTCTGCGTCGATCGAGAGCCTCCCTGGCGCGCCGCAATCCGCACGGCTCGGGATCGATTCCAGGCTCGGCAATCGATCCTGGACAGATCCTACGTCGTTCCGTCTGGGCCTTGGCGGTATGTCCGAGTCGTTCGAGAATCCTCACTCGTTCGTGCCGTAGTGGCGATAGATCGCGGGCAGTTCCTCGCAGTCGCAGTTTTGTGATGCCGTGGTCGATGATGGCCAGCGCCTGTTGAGGCTCTCCACTGGAGAAAGCACAACGACTCTCCAGGATGGTGTAGCGCGAGTGAACATCGATACACTCACTTTCGTGCGGGGCTGCTTCTGGAGCCGCCGAGAGGAGGATCTCGAGGGCCGTGCGGCATCGACCTGCAGCCCACTCCGAAGTGGCCACCAGCAGGTTCCCTTCCCAGGCAACAATCCCAGCGGGGCCATCCATGGCAAGAGCCTCTTGAAGACAAGAAGAGGCGGTCCGGATCCAACCGACTCCGGCTTCACACCGAGCCAGCAACAGCAGAGCTCTCGGTAACTGACCGCGACAGCGTTGACGTGCCTCGGCAACGAGCGAAGAGATCTCGGATCTTGCCAACTGCTCACATCCTAACCGCATCGCAGACTCTGCCGACTCGATCCCAGCAACCACAGCCGCCTCCCACGAGCACGACCTTCGACTGAGCAGTTGGTGAAGACGACTCCAGATTCGCAACGATCGGAGATCCTCTCTCGATCGGGCTCTCAGACATTGAGCCTCCGCGATGAGACGGCCATCGGCCCCGCACTGCTCGATCACCAGATCAGCGAGATCAGCAGCCTGAAGCCGCGCTCCCCTGGCAAGAGCACAGCGGCACTTCTCCAGCCGAACTTCATTCACCAGTTCTCCCGAATCGATGGGTAGCTCGAGAGTCGGCACCGGCGCCTGACCCCGTTTGGCCAGCATTCGCTGCACCCGTGAATACTCGATGGCATATAGAGTCTTTTCATCGCAGCCATCCGGGCATTGCAACTCTTCGAGATCTGAAATCTCGTCGAGGATACGAAGGGCTTCGCGCGGATCTCCATCGCGTCTTGTAGTATGAGCACGCCAACGGGCAAGCCGGAGCGCCTCAGCACTCCCGCAGGTCAGCAAAGAGGCGCAGATGCGCCAGGCACGGTCTCGACGCGCCGGATTTCCGAGCAGGTCCTCGGCACGTCCGAGCAACTCGGCCAGAGGAGCCTTCAAATCGCCGTCCAGGACATCGATCAGGGGAGTGAGAATCTCGACAAGATCCTCGGTATTTAGCCGCAATTTTGCATCGTCATGCAACCACAGTTGCAAACAGTTTGCTGCAGATTCAGCGTCTCCCGAACTCAACAGATGGCGAGCTTTCTCGAGTGGATTCAGACTGCTCAATCGAGCAGCGCGTCGATGAAATTCTTTTCTGGTGGAGGCGCAGATGCCACTCAAGATTCCGTCCGACTGGAAAGGCTCGCACCAGTGAAGATCACCCTCGATACGTAGCCAGCGCCTCTGTACCAGCCGCGATGCCAGAGCAGGGAGTTTTCCCCGCTCGATACCCGCCACACGGAGCACATCAGAAGGTGTTGCTGGAGCCCTCAGGATGGAGAGCGCACGCACAATCGAGAGCTCATCTTCAGGCAGGTGCTCGGCTTGCTCGATAACGCGGGCTCGCCAGCGATCCTCGGGATACTGGTCCAGATCTTTCCAGCACCAGCGAAGGCCGTCGTGCGTCAACTGACCCGCTTCGATGCGGCCGATCAGCACACGCTCCCAGATGGCGGGGCTCCCCTGGCCCCACCGATCGAGGCGGAGGCGCAAATTGGAGGGGACGGTGGCGCCGGGAATCGCCCTTTCGAGCCACTCTCCCAGTTCCATCGCTGCCAGGGCATCGGTCTGGATCTTGCGAGTCGGTCGTTTTGCAACCACCTCTCCCAGATAACCGGAAGGAACGCTGGAGCAGTTGACCCACCAGATGATCGTGCAGGATCCGATGTGGCTACATTCGAGAGCAGACCGCAGTTCGGCACTCCCGAGTCCAGGTTCCTCGACCATCACGATGGCGACTTCGGTGCCGGAAACGACCTCCCTCGCTACATCTTCGACAGCAGTCGCGGAACCAGGATCGATGGCGATCACCGGGATCCCCCGGGACATCAAGTGGGTACGAACCGACCGTGTGATACGCCGTCGATCTCCGCCCCTGCGATGCAGATGAACGACGATGCCCACATCCTGGCCGCCCTCGACGGTCTCCATCAGGGCATCGAACAGGGCATCGGTCTGGACGCGAGAAGGTCCACCATAGCGCACCTGAGATGCCAGCGATGAGCACGACTCTGCTCGAAGATCGACTCCCAAACGGCAGCAAAGCTTGTCGAGCAGATTCCACACTTCGCCCGCATCTCGCGGCCGATCGTCAGGACGTTTCTCGAGCATCTTCTGCAAACATTCGATCGCCTCGACGGGCAGGCCAGATCGCAATCGATCGAGTGCTGGAGGATCATCCTGGAGATGAGCACGTCCCAGTCGCGAACGGTCGTTTCCGGTGAACGGCAGACGCCCACACCACCACTGGTAAAAGAGAATCCCGGCCGAGTAAACGTCACCGTGCATACCGGGTGGTTCACCAAGCCACTGTTCCGGCGCCATCGAATGCGGTGTACCGAGGATCTTGTGCTCGTCGGGATGTCCCTGGAGGTGGCTGAGTCCGAAATCCAGCAGCACCGGATCGAGCGGACTCTCGTCACGAATCACGTCTCTGAAGCGAACATTGTCCGATTTGATATCGCCGTGGACCCAGCCATTGCGATGCAGGAATGCCAACGGGCTCAGCACCCCTTTGCACATCTCGAGCCACCGATGGAGCGGGAGGTTGCCGGCGAGTTCTCCAGAAACCGGGCCCCGGAGCACCTCGGAACTGAACCAACTGGCCCCATCCCGGTGGTCGATGCCGTAGTCGTACACCTGCAGGATCGAGGGATGTCGTAGACGGGAGAGATTCAGATACTCCCTGCGGTGGCGTGCTCCCACCGGCCCCGGAGAATCCTCTGGAGAAACCCGTTTGAGGGCCACCTGCGATCCGTTGACCCGATCGCGGGCCAACCAGACCTCGCCCATGGCGCCACGCCCCAGTAGTGATACGGGCACAAATCTGCCAGCGATCGAGCAGTTGGGTTCGCAGTGACTCACGGCGCTCCACTTCCACGGGGAAGGGAACGACAGGTTCCCTGTCAATTCTACGACGAATTCGTCATTTCGTCGCCTCGCAGCGGCAGCCCGGGGTCGAATTTGACCCTGCTGTCGCCGATAGACGATAGGATGGGGCTGCCGGGGCCGCTTCAGTGGCCCCATCCCGGCAATCGGCTAAGATGCCCCCCAGCGCTCTGCAGTCCGCCCACAATCGGTCCGCCCGTCGGAAGGCCAGGTTTCCTCATGATGGGGAATTTCGAGTTCACACGTCGCTCTCCATTTATCGGACCCTGCCTGTCCACCCGGCGTCTGCTGTTGTGGATGTGGTTATTGCCGCTGCTCATCGTTGCGTTGCCGCTTGCGGGTCAGGTTTCCGGAACCGTGCTCGACAGCACTACCGGAGTTCCCATCGGTGAGGCCCGGGTCACTCTCCAGGCAACGGTGCAACACACCACCGCAGCAGCCGATGGCACCTTCAATCTGGGTGATGTCAACGGGATCGGTCTGGTCATCGCTGGAGCGAAGAAGGGCTACTACAACCAATCCGTCACGGTCACCACTCCTGCAACAAACGTCACCATCTCGCTCGATCCGGTCCCCCGCTCCGATGATCCGAACTACAACCTCATGAGCCCCTTCCAGTGTGCGTCCTGTCACGATTCACAGTTCCAGCAATGGGACACTTCCCGGATGGCATCCACTGGCCTCAACAGTTGGGTCTACGACCTCTTCGATGGAACCGGGACGGTCGGCGGATCCGGTGGTTTTGTCTACACGGAGGATTC
>CAWLAN010000147.1:0-5996 GCA_963854815.1 Planctomycetes bacterium UBA1146 | reverse complement strand
CACCGAAACGGAAGCACTGGCCTCTGCCTTCAAACTGGAGGGTTGGAATTACCGCTGGAGCAGCAACTACGGTTCACCAAAACTCGACCTGGATGAAGGCAAAGAGGGCACCACCGGGCTGGAGGTGGCCTCTGCCACCCTGTCAAAAGATGGTAAACAGGTGAGGCTGGTGATCCCCGACATGAAGCCCGCCATGCAGATGCACCTGAACTGGGCGCTGCAATTCGATGAGATCGGCCCTGCGCAGTCGTTTGTGCACTTCACCGTTCATCGGTTGGCCAGTACACGGGAAGGACTGTAGAGATGTTCGTTCACGTGTCGGTTCATTCACCAAAGGACGCGTACCGGGAACACCTGCTCGACTCGATGCACCGTTTCAAGGGGGCGCTCGAGAATGTCGAGGGGTTCATCGATGGCGGGGTCTTCGAGGACGAGAAGACCGGTCGCTTCATCGGAATGATCCGGTGGCGTTCACGCGAGGACATGGAGCAGAACATCCATCTCGCCGCCGAGGTGATCCAGCATGACGACTTCGATACCTGGGAGCATCACCCCCCGGAATCGTTGCTGCTGAGTTCGAAATAACTCTCTACATCTCCGTCGCCCGCCAGCAGTACCAGCTGCCGATACTACGGTAGGGTTGCCACTTGCTGGCGGCGCGGGCCAGTTGCTTGGGGGTTGGCAAGGTTTTCTTGCCGCGCATCATCGCAAAACCCTTTCGGACCCCGAGGTCATCGACCGGCAGCACGTCCGGGCTTCCCAGTTGAAAGATCAGCAGCATCTCGACGGTCCAGCGACCGATGCCGTGGATGGCGGTGAGGGTCTCGATGATCTCCTCATCGCTCATCCGTGTAAGCGCTGTGAAGCCTGGAACCAGGCCATCACGGGCGTGACGGGCCAGATCGCGGATGGCGCGCTCTTTGTTGCCGGAGACACCAGTGTTGCGAAACTTTTGCGGTTGCAGTCGCAGCACTCGTTGGGGTGTCGGACGTTTCATCGGAAACAGTGCGAGCAAACGACCGTGGATGGTGCCGGCGGCCTTGCCGGAGAGTTGCTGGAAGATGATGGAACGCAGCAGGAACTCGAAGGGGGAACGGCGTCGCTGAATCTCCAGTTTGATGTTGCCACATGCATCGATGATTCGACCGAGATGGGGATCCACCGAGCGCAGATGTCGTAGCGCTTGCGGCCAGTATCGAATCTTTTTCACGGATTTATGAGCCGGCAACCCCGTCGAGACCCGGGTTGGGAAACACCAGTGACGGGAAGCGAGTGGCCCCAGCACGTTCGATCATCATCTGGAGGATTTCCGGCCGTTCCTTCGACAGATCCTTCTTCTCGCCGGGGTCTACCGCCAGATCGAACAGCTTCGTCTCCGGATTTGTTTTTCCCAGTCTTCGCCGTACCAGTTTCCAGTCGCCGTGGCGTAGCGCCTGTTGATCGCCGTGTTCCCAGTAGAGGTCCTTCTGCCGGGCTGGATTCTCGCCACTGAAGGCCGGCAGCAGGCTATCTCCGTCAGTGGGACGATCGAGGGGAATACCGGCGATCTCGGCGAAGGTCGGCATCATGTCGGGGAACGATGACGGATACTCGCTGGTGCTACCCGCTTCGACCTTGCCGGGCCAGCGCACGATGAAGGGAACGCGTATGCCACCCTCGAGCACGCTGCCCTTGAGACCACTGAGTCCCTTTGTGCTGTCGAAGAAGGTGTGCTCGACGCCGCCGGCCCAGGTGGTGCCATTATCACTGGTGAACATCACGATGGTGTTGCCGGTGAGGCCGTGCTGCTCGAGACGATCGAGGATGGCGCCGACCTCCTTGTCGAGATGGGTGATCATGGCGGCGTAGGCAGCACGTGGCCGCGGGTGCGGCAGGTAACTGCCGCCCAGATAGGGCTTCTGGTCCCACTCCCGCGGATAGGCATCGAGATCCTCAGCAGGAACTTGCAGCGCCGCGTGGGGGATGGGACTGGGATAGTAGAGGAAGAAGGGCCGATCCGCGTTTTCATCGATGAAAGAAAGCGCTTCGTCGAGGAACACATCCGGTGAGTAGGTCTGACGCAGGTAACGGTCGTAGTACTCCTGCTCGGTGGCCAGCGGTGCATCGATTTTTTGATGCGCCTTGAACCAGCCGTTGCCGGGCAGCACCATCTTCTGGCCATTTTTCCACAGGTGGTTGGGGTAGAAGTTGTGCGCCTTACGCTGGCAATTGACGATGCATGAGGTGTCGAAGCCCTGGTTTTCCGGTGCGCCGGTGGTTCCCGGTCCACCGAGACCCCACTTACCGAATACGCCGGTGGCGTAGCCACCATCCTGGAGCATTCGTGCCATCGTCAAGGTGCCGGCCGGCAGCGGGTACTGACCCTCCGGCTGATTCTCACCCCAGCCACCGTTCTCCCAGTTGTTGCGAACCAGCGAGTGGCCGCAGTGCAGCCCCGTCATCAACACGCAACGCGAAGAGGCACACACCGGTGCACCGGAGTAGTGCTGCATGAAGCGCATCCCCTCGGCAGCGAGGTGGTCGAGCCGGGGTGTGCGGATCTTTTGCTGGCCGTAACTGCCCAGTTCCCGGTAGCCGAGATCATCGGCGAGGATGTAGACGATGTTGATAGGTTTGGGCCGGGTCCCCTCCACCTCGGACATTTCTCCGGCAGTGGCGAAGCACAATAGCGAGACCAGTAGAGAACCGTTCATCGCCAGCTCCTCATTTCACGGCGCCTACAGCCACAGCCAGGCGAAGGTCGCTGCGGTGACGAGGCTGTATACGGCACCATCGAAGATGAACTTGAAACTCACCGACCAGGGGACGGCCTTCCAGATCGAATCGCTGATGATGGGAACACAATAGCCGAGCACTGCCGCAGTGCCAGCGACGCGGAATACTCCCTTGAAGGAGGAACCGACATCGACCGAAACAGAGGTGAGGTAGCCGACAAAGATGCTGAGCAGCAAGGTGTAGAGAAACCAGAGCACGAGTGTTTTTCCCATCGCAGGCGGACCGTCGGGGACCACCGTCAGGAATCCGTTGGGCCCACGATTGTATTTCTCCATGTTTTCCGGTGTCCCCATCTCCTTCATCGAATGGCAGTGTGGAAACACGTACATACCAGGGGAAATGTTCTGGTCGCGCATCGCTTCTCGGACCGCTTCTTCCCCCGGCATGGCAACGTAATCCTTGTTGTGAATCTGGATCACCACGTGCAGGATGGAACTGGCGATAAAGACGAAGACCGTCGATAGCAGGATCGGCAACCACAGTGTTGAAAGTTCAATGGTCTGAATCTCCATTTATCTCTCCTCTCTCGACAGGCAGGGTACACTGCTGATGCTCTCTTGCTATCCTGGACACCTGGATCCGAAGTCAAATCGATGGGAGACCTTGTGCCATCGGTCGTCATTCTGTGCACCGGCAATTCTTGTCGTTCCATCCTCGCCGAGGCTCTCTGGCGCGAGGAGACCCGTGGTCTCTGGCGTTGCGCGTCTGCCGGAACTCAACCTACCGGTACTCCTCATCCGCTGGCGCTAGCGGTACTGGAAGAGGACGGCATCTCGGTCGAGGGATTGAGCAGCCAGGCGGTGGCTGACTTTGCCGGAGAGCGGTTCGATCTTGCCGTGATCGTCTGCGAATTCGCTCGCCAGGAGTGCGCTGTTTTCCCGGGTGCGCTGCGCACGGTTTACTGGCCCTTCCCCGATCCCATCCAACATGCTTCCGGCGAGGAGGTCACCGAGGTGGGACTGCAGGTGTATCGCACCGCCCGCGATGCCATCCGGAGGCGAATCCAGCACCATCTCGTCTGTGTCGATCTGGAACAGCGATTGAATCGGGTCATCGATCAGTTACCCGGTGATGTTCCTCCCGCGAGGAGCGATGCATATCGAGCACTGGTTTCTCGATGCTGTATCGCCCTCGATGAGCACGATGTATGGAGCAAGTTTCCCACCATCGTTGCCGAGACGATGGGTGCATTCGGATGGGACTGGAACGGCATCTACCTGCTCAAGGGAGTGGTACCCCAGCGCCGTCTGGAACTACTCCATGCTGCTGGGCCGCCGGTCTGCAACACCATCGAGGAGCAAGCGGATTCGCAGCCGAGCGGCATGTGCTTCGATGCAGTGCAGCAAGGAAGCATCCTGGTCGCCTCCGATGTGGCGAGTTGGCCGGGTTACATCTTCTGTGACGAAGAGAGTGGTCTCAGGACCCAGTCCGGAATTGCGAGGCCGATCCTCGATGAATCGGGTGAGGTGGTTGCGGTATGGGATCTCGACTGCAGCAAAGAGTTGAACCCGGCCGATGCTCTGCTGATGGATGCCCTGCTCGAGGGATATGGCGCCAGCGGTCCGCCTCGGAGAACTGGATGAACCGGGAAGAAGTTCCAACGATCCGTCTGTCGCAGTTTCTCAAGTGGAAGGGACTCTGTGGCACCGGGGGAGAGGCGAAGATCCGGATTCGCGAGGGCGAGGTAGCGGTCAACGGAGCGGTGGAGATGAGAAGAGGTCGTGTTTTGCGCAATGGTGATCGAGTCGTTTTCGACGGCGAGGAACACATCGTCGCACTCGCTGAGGATTCCTGAAAAGGCTCCGGTGCGGCTCAGATCGAGCCCGTCACTTCCCCCGAATTCCGTTCAGTTACGGATGATATCACCCATTCCATCGACCTCGGTCTGAACATTTTTCGGATCGCCGATGATCGTGATGCTTCCGATACCATTGATCCTGGCATCGACCTTTTCGGTCGCGTTGACCACGATGTCACCGATCCCATCGGTGATGGCGTAGGCTTCCCTGGCTACCAGCTCGGCGAGTTCGATATCACCGATCCCATCGGTGGTGGCATGGACGATTCCCACCGTACCGCCGCAGGTGATGTCGCCGACACCATTGGTGCTGAGTTCGAGTTCTTCTCCCGCGTATCCGGAGATATCGATGTCACCAGTGCCATTCAACTCGCAGGCGATCAGGCTCGGTACCACGATGTCGATCTGGATTCCGAGCGAAGTGCTGTAGGAACCCGAGGTACTGATGCGAAGTTGATTTCCCACGACGACCGTCCTGACCAGCTGAATAAGATTATCGTCGGTGGTAATGGTGACACTCTGGGTCTCACCGAAGGAGATGAAAACATCTGAGGTTCCATCCAGATCCACGCGCTCGAACGGCTCCACGGAACGTAATTCGCTTACCTCGATGCCCGAGCCCTGAATACCGGGTGAAACGAACTGGCAGCCGGAAATGAGTGCGACAACGCAAAGAGAAACGAGAAGATGCTTGACCATCGAAGGCCTCCGGTTCCTGTGTCGAATTTGAGTCGAAGTGGCCCGGATGGTGGGGTACCTCTGGCGTGAAATCCACATTGTTCTTCATCTGGGTGCAGATTTGCCGAAGGTGAGGTGAGGAGCAGGTCCATTTCGGTGGAATGGATGGCCGCAGTGTTCTCCTTGCTGCACCATTGGGATCGTCCAGGATCTCCCCCGAACGCGGCGTCGGCCCGGAGCCTGCAGGTGTGCTCAGCCGGCCTCATCACTTCGCCACAGCTGTCTTTCGACTCGAAATCGATGAAGGAACCGCCGTGTTTGATCTCGAGAAGCAGACCTACCGCTTTCACGTCCGGGCCATCCTCTTCGAGGGAATATTCGGCGGCCTGATGTGGTCGACCGGCGAGATCGCGCGCAAGGCGCTCGGCGTCGATACGTTGCTTCTGACCCTGATCGTCATGGCTCCGGCGGTGTCGATGGGTTCAGTGCTGTTTTTCGGTGGTTGGATCTCTCGCACCGGTCCGCGTCGACTGTTGCGAAGAGCAGCAACGCTCGGTCGATTGCCGCTGGCGCTGGTCGGCCTGTTGCTCGTGCCCGGGATCGGTGAGTGGGCGCGCACCGAGCAGGGCCAGCAGCTCGTTCCCTGGTTCTTTCTGGTGCTGGTGACGATCTCATCGCTGGCAACGGTCCCCATCACCTCGGCCTGGAATGGTGTCCTTCGTAGCAATTACACCGACGAACAGCG
>CAWLAN010000146.1:0-6059 GCA_963854815.1 Planctomycetes bacterium UBA1146 | reverse complement strand
CACGCATCTCTCGTGCAATTGAGGATCGGAGGCATCTGTACTCATTCTCTTGTATTGAACGATTGCGATTGCCTTGAGGAGGATTCCAATGCAACAGATCAGAGTACGGGCCACCACCCTCGCTCTTGCTTGCATCGCGCTACTTGGAACCTTCTTCTCTGTAAGTATCTGCGGCCAAACTCCCCCGGTTCCCTATGTCGACGAAGCGGTGATTCGAGGCCTGGATTTTCAGTTTTTGATTGGATCTCCCGGTCTTGGCCAGGGCTTCGCAGCAGTCGATCTCGATCAGGATGGAGATGCCGACCTGGTTTTGACCGGAGTGGCCGATCTCGTGCAATTTCTGGAAAACGATGGCAACGGTTACTTCACCAATCGAACCGATGTGGTAAATCCCCCCGCTATAGCCAACGCCGGAGCGATCGCCGTTGGAGACCCGGATGGCGACGGAGATCTAGACATCCTGATCATGTCCTGGACTGACCACAACTACCTCCTGAGAAACGATGGTAACTTCCAGTTCACTGATATCTCCCAACAAGCAGGGCTCGACCTTCCCGGCAAAAGCGTGGGCGGCGCTTTCGGAGATCTCAATGGGGATGACTGGGTTGATCTACTGATCGTCACAGGAGGCGCCGGATCATCGTTATCTGCCGACCACCTCTTCTTCAACGATGGTCAAGGTAACTTCCTTCCATCTTCACAAATCGCAGCGTTTTCTCTGGAAGAACCAGGCATGCAGGGGATGCTGCAGGACTTTGATCTCGACGGAGACCTCGACATATACATCTCCAATGACAAGGGCTACAGCGGTGGCTACCCCAACCGGATGTTTGAAAATCAGGGAGGCTTTTTCATCGAACGGAGTGATCTGGGTTCCGGAGTAATCATCGATTCGATGGGAATCTGTGCAGGAGACATCAATCTCGACGGAAAGATGGATATCTACTGTACAAATTACGAACTGTCCCATCCTTTGCTGCAAAATGACGGGGATTTCGGCTTCAGTGATGTGACATCCACTTATGGAGTCGGGTTCGGAATTGTGAGTTGGGGTGCCTTGTTCTTCGATCACCAACTCGATGGAGATCTCGATCTGTTGGTTCTAGATAGCAGTGCCCCGAACCGACTTTTTGTTCAGGACGGGCCGGCCCCCTGGATAGATAACGCACCCTCGCTGGGCCTCGATTCTCCTGGATTCAGTTATTGTTGTGTGCAGGCAGATGTTGACCTGGATGGAGACATTGACCTCTTCACAGCAGACCACCTCGGTAATTTCCATCTCTTCATTCATCCCGACGAGGGAAACGGTAACTTCATTCGCCTCGATCCGGTGGCGCCGGCTCCCAACCACTTCGCGGTCGGTTCGCGTATCGAGATGCTTGAT
The DNA here is from genome assembly GCA_963854815.1 of Planctomycetes bacterium UBA1146. Lineage (GTDB taxonomy): Bacteria > Planctomycetota > UBA8108 > UBA1146 > UBA1146 > UBA1146. Next base: position 4,675 of record CAWLAN010000146.1, on the reverse strand, counting down.
GACACGGGAGCACTCCTCTGGTCCGCCCAGCGCGGTGCGGGGCAGTATTACAAGTCCGAAGGGGAATGGATCTTTCACCACGGTCTTGCAGATGCAGAAACCGTGGCAGAGCTCACCGTATTTTTTCCAGGAGGAGCAACCCGAACCATCACCGATCTTCCCGCAAACGATACATGGAAACTCTTCCACCCCGATCTACTTGGCGATGGAGACAGGGACGGAGACGTCGACCTCGACGACTATTTCCAATTCGTGCTCGCCGCAGAAGCAGGCTTCCAATCCGGCTTCGAGATCTTCGACATGAATGGAGATTCCTCCATCGACGTTATTGATCTGGAGTTGTTGCTCGATCGTTACGACGGACTGCTGCTGGACTGCGACGAAGATGGTGTTCTCGACCTGATGGAACTGTTCCTGGGCTCTGACACCGACAAAGATGAAGATGGACTGCCCGACGATTGTGATCTGAACTTCATCCGTGGGGACGTCAACATCGATCTGGTCATCGACATCGCCGATCCGATCCAGTTGCTCGCGCATCTCTTCTTCGGCAGTCCTTGCTCCTGCATCGCAGCCATCGATGTCAACCACGACGACCAGGTGAACATCGCCGATCCGGTCTCTCTGCTGGGTTATCTGTTCAGCGCCACCGCATCACCTGAGGCGCCCTTCCCCGACTGCGGCGATGCACAGGATTCCTACCCCTGCCTCGGTAGTGGCTGCCCCTGAAAATTAAGATCTAGTTCGTTTTCCGGGGCACACGCTTGCCGGCCAGAGCTTCGAAGTAGGCACGTTGAGCGCGCATCGCTTCGACTCTCGCCTCCGGCGGCCGATCATGCGCCTCCAGCAGCATCCAGCCGTCCCACTTAGAGGTACGCAGCAGACCGAACAGGGTCTCGTAGGGGTAACGTTTCTCGTCGAGACGACGTACGTGCAAGGTCCGGGCGAGGCGGTTGCTCACCCGTGCGAAATTCTTCTCGATGCCATCTCCACCGAGGTCGCTGTCGTTGCAGTTCCAGCACGCCCCCACCGCCGGGTGATCGGCAATCTCAAGAATCCGCTCGATCAATGGTAATGGAGCACAGGAGCCGTGTACCTCGAGGCGGATCTCCTGTCCCATGTCGGCGGCTTCCTTGCCCAGTTGCTGCAGCGACTTGCCGATCCTCTCGATGGTCCGTTCTCGTTGTTCTCCCCGGGGACAATGATCCGGTTTCACCTTCACTCCGCTGCCACCGATATCGACACTCAGCCTCAGGAAGGCACGGGTGGCATCCATCGCGGCCTTCAACTGGGCCGGATCGGCATGATGTAACTTCTCGTTTCCGCCGATGCCTATACAGGTGACGGGAGAATCATCGAAACGTGCCTTGACCTCGGCCCGCTGTTTCTTGTCGAGGCTCGGCTCGACTCCGTGGGCGTGGGTGGTGCGCAATTCCACCGCTTCCAGGCCGGAGGATTCGCAACTGTTGATGAGCCGCGGCAACGTGAGGTCCTGCCCCCACAGGTAGGTGACCAGGCCGAAGCGAAAGCGCGCCGCTGGCAACGCCACCGGTTCATCCGCCCACAGCAACTGAGGTGCAGTGGCGAGCAATCCACCGGTGGCCACGAATCCCTTGAGGAGATCACGGCGATCCAGAATCTGTTCACCGGCCGAGTTCAACCTCTACGCCTCATCCGGAAAGACGTACTCGGCGCGACCGGGACGGAACAACATTACATTGGCATCGGCATCACCGATGAAACTCTCGCTGTCCTTGTCCATCTCCAGCACCTTGCCGGCAACGATTCCGCTCGAGGCAAAGTCGATCCCATTGGCGCGCAGATGTCCCACCACGCGCTCCACGTCCGCAGCCGAAGTGGTCGGCCAGGTGATCTTGCTCGCGGCTTGCTTCGGAGAAACGGTCTCACCCCGCAGGTAAGAGATGTTGCCCAGATGACACAGCGCACTGGAAAGATGTCCATCCTCGATGCTGCCGTTCAACGCGGAAGTATCTCTGGATCTCACCGCATCGATGAAGTTCTGGAAGTGATTCTGGGCACCACGCCACTGCTTGATGGTTTTCCCCGCCCGATCTTTGATATGTGCACTCGAGTAGTTGGGCATCAACAAGGTACCCTCTTCGCAGTGCACCGCAGCACCGATCGACATGCCGAGGTAGCGATCCATGCTGCCACCCCAGTTGTTCTTCTGTGCTGCAAGGCTCGAAGGAAGCCCACGCACCTCGAAGATGATGGGGGCTTCAGGATAATCGAGTATCGAGACCAGCGTGTTGGGTGTGTTGCCATCATCGTCATAACCGAAACGACCGCCGTAACCGATGACTCGATCCGGCATCCGATCGTAACCCATCGCCCAGCGACACAGGTCCATCTGATGGATCCCCTGATTGCCCAGGTCGCCGTTTCCGGTGTCGAAATCCCAGTGCCAGTCGTAATGCAGCTGGCGTCGCCGCAACGGTTTCATCGGAGCGGGACCCGTCCACAGGTCGTAGTCAACTCCCTTGGGGATATCGCGCGGTCCATCCACTTTGCCGATGGAAGTCCGTGGCTTGTAACAGAGTCCACGCGCCAGCAACGGCTTACCGATATGACCCTCGTGCATCCAGGCGATGGCCTCGCGAATCGCCGAAGAAGAACGTGACTGGGTTCCGGCCTGAACGATCCGTCCATGACGCTTGGCGGCTTCCACCATCAGGCGTCCTTCACGGACGTTGTGGCTGACCGGTTTCTCGACGTAGACATCCTTGCCGGCAGCACAGGCCCACACCGTCTGCATCGCATGCCAGTGGTTGGGGGTCGCGATCGACACCACATCGATGTCGTCGCGAGTCAGTACGTCGCGGAAGTCGCGGAAGATCTGCGTCTCGGTGCCCTGCTCCGCCAGTTCTCGCTGGCGATTCTCGAGGATTCCCCGGTCGACATCACACAGAGCTACCACTCGCACTCCCTCGAGGCGGTTGAGTCCCTGTACATGAGCCCAGCCCCGACTACGGATGCCGGCCACCGCCACCCGGATCTCATCGGGCTTGCGGGTTGTGAAGGCGAGCGGTGATTTTCCGAGGGCGAGGGCGGTTCCTGCAGCGATACCGGTGGTGACGAAGGTCCTGCGATCCATCTGGGATACCTCCTAGTCAAAGACCCCCGGATGACAGCATGACGCCCACCTCCTCACAAGCAGGGAAGGAAGCGTGAATCGGCCGCCAACAGCCCGCTGGGGCCGTTCCATGGCCAAACGGTTGTCAGATTGGAGGGCGTCCTGTAAAGCCATGGTGGTACAGGGCTCATCGCGGGCCCGGAAAACCCCTCTCGCTGGAGGTCTCGTGAAAATTCGCCGCATCCAGACCTTCCAGGTCGACCTTCCCCTCGTCGAGGGATCCTATCGCTGGTCCGGAGGAAAATCGGTCGACGTGTTCGACAGCACCGTGGTCCGCATCGAGACCGACGAGGGCATCACCGGCCATGGTGAAGTGTGTCCACTCGGCCCCGCTTACTTGCCGGCATACGCCGAGGGGGCTCGCACCGGCATCGCTTTCCTGGCGCCTCAGTTGATCGGCGAAGATCCTTGCGAATTGCTGCTTCTCAACCAGAAGATGGATGCTTGCCTCAAAGGCCACCCCTATGTCAAGTCCGCCATCGACATCGCCTGCTGGGACATCCTCGGACAGGCCTGCTCTGTTCCCGTCAGCACCTTGTTCGGTGGCTGCCACGGCGATGACTTCGTGCTCTATCGCGCCATCTCCCAGGAAGATCCGGTGGCGATGACCGACAAGGTGCGCTGCTATCGAGAAGAAGGATACACCCGCTTCCAGTTGAAGGTGGGCGGCGATCCCGATGTCGATATCGAACGGATCCACCAGGTACGAGAAATTCTCAAACCGTCCGACATCCTCATCGCCGATGCCAACACCGGCTGGAGCCAGTATTCAGCGATGCGGGTGGTGAAGGCGGTGAAGAACCTGGATGTCACCATCGAACAGCCTTGCGAGAGTTACGATGAGTGCCTCGCCGTGCGTCGAAACACCGACCATCCCTTCGTCCTCGACGAGGTGATCGACGGCATCGACATCCTGATGCGAGCCCATGCGGATCAGGCGATGGACGCGATCAATATCAAGATATCCAAGTTCGGCGGCCTGACCCGGGCGCGTCAGGTGCGCGACCTGTGCGTTGAACTGGGCATCGCCATGACCATCGAGGACGCCTGGGGCGGCGACATCGTCACCGCGGCGATCGCCCACCTGGCCCACAGCACCCCCCCTCAACTGCTACTGACGGCGACCGATTTCAACTCGTATGTCACCGTCCCCATCGCCGATGGAGCACCAAAGCGGGTCAACGGTCGGATGGCAGCCTCGAAGGCTCCCGGACTCGGAATCACGCCGATCGAGAGCGCCCTGGGAGATCCGCTCCTGAGTGTCGAATGAACGGAGAGAATTGAAGATGCAGATCCAACTCGATGGCAAGACCGCACTCGTCTGTGGAAGTAGTGCCGGTATCGGACTCGAGTGCGCTCGTGCCATCGCCGACATCGGAGCAAAGGTCACCCTCTGTGCGCGCAATGAAGCAGCCCTCGATGCGGCACTGGAGACACTTCCTGGTGCTGGCCACTGTCGCATCGTTGCCGATTTCGACCAGCCCGATCAACTCGCCGCCGCGGTGCAATCGCATATCGATG
>CAWLAN010000145.1:0-6206 GCA_963854815.1 Planctomycetes bacterium UBA1146 | reverse complement strand
AGATAGATGAACTCGCCGATCCCATCGACAACCAGATGAGTCACTCCCGGCGTGAACGCTGACGGGATGATCGTCTCGATATTGGTGCCATCATCATCACAGCGCTGGGTCGCGCCGGCACTGGTCAGCCAGTAGATCTTGCCCACCACTTCATCATAACAGCAGTCTCGCGGAGCACTGAGACCGCCCGCGACGATGACCTCATTGCCAGTGCCATCGAAGTTACGACGGGTGATCGATCCGGTCTGAGAGTTGGTGAAGTAGAGCTTTTGCGCGACCGTGTCGATGCCGATCCCTGAGGTGTTGAACATGCCGCCGACTGCCTGCGGGTTGGAACCATCGTAGCCGATCGAAACCAGCTGGCCGTTGAAGGCATTGATCCAGTAAAGACGCTGATCGGCCGGATTGGCGGCAAGCGCCTCGAAGCCGAAGGGGTAAGTGGTGATGGCGGTTTCATTGGTGCCGTCGAGATCAGCACTGACCAGCGAAAAGGGCACCCGGAAGTAGAAGATCCTGGCCGCGACTTCGTCGACAGAAAGGGTCAGAGGGGCGGTTGAGGTCGGCAACACCGTGGCCGTTGCCGTGGTCGCGTCATATCGCACCAGATCACTGCCGTCGATCCAGTACAACGTCTGTGACTGAGCGGTAGGGCAGAGCGACAAGAACCCGAGCAGTAACAGCAGTAAGAGTCCGCAGCGCATGATCATCTCCATCAAAGATAAGAACCCCATCGTAACCTCCACCTGCCGACGATGCAGCGCTTGATCGGGGCGACGAAACGGCCACAAACTGCCCCAGGAGAGTGATTCGTTGCGGTTCAAACGGCCCTGAATCTGGTCCTCTCGGTCGCGGCAGATTCGGGCCGGGGGTATCCTGCCGTGTGGTCGCGACGTCGGAAGCGTCGCTGGCCAGGTTTCTTACCGGTGGAGATCGACGATGCCCCCCGATCAACTGCGATCAACAAGAACCGCCATCGCTCTCGGTGCAGTGCTGGCACTGGTGTGTGGCTGGCCGCTGTCGCACCCGACATCGGAACCCGCCGAGGTGCTTGCCGCCCGGGTTCTACGAGCGGTCGAGAAGCACTACGTCGAGCCCGTCGATGGACAGCAACTGCTCAGAAAGGGACTCGACCGTGTCATCCAGGGGCTCGATCGAAACAGTCGTTACTTCTCCCCCTCAGAGGCTCTGGAGTTTGAACGGGAAACCGGCGGGTACATGTTCGGGATCGGCGTGATCCTGAGAGAAGACGAGCAACTGGGCCACCTGATCGAACGTGTGATTCCCGATGGCCCGGCCAGTAGTGCAGGAATCCGCGTCGGAGATCAGATCGTTGCCGTCGATGGGGATCCCGCCACCGCGTGGGATCTACGTGAACTCTCCTCACGACTGCGAGGAGAACAGGGAACGATGGTCGAGATCGGTCTGCATCGGGCTGACCAAGACATCTCCTTGAGTGTCGACCGAGATGAGGTCCACATCCCCAGTGTGATCGAGATCGCGCTGTTTTCCGCTGCCGATGATTCGGTGCCGATGACGGGTCTGGTGCGACTTCGCCAGTTTCAACCCAACAGCACTGCCGAGGTGAAGAACGCCGTCGAGTTGATCGTCGCTGCTGGCGCTACCTCGATCATCCTCGATCTACGTGGAAATGCCGGTGGACTGTTCACGGAGGCGGTCGCCATCTCAGCATTGTTTCTCGATGCTGGAGACACGGTGGTGAAAACCCGGGGCCGCGCCGGAATCCGCGCCGAAGAGGTCAGCTCGGTCAAACAACCGGGCCCCTTTCGCCACCTACCGGTGGCCATCTTGATCGACTCATCGAGCGCTAGCGCCTCCGAGATCGTCGCGGCGGCACTGCGTGACCATCGCCGCGCCGCACTGGTCGGAACCGCTTCTTTCGGCAAGTGGACCGCTCAGGATCTGATCTATATTCCCAGCGGATCTGAACAATCGCTGCTGAAACTGACGACCCAGTCGTTTCATCCTCCCGAAGGAACCCGCGTCGGCCGCGACGAACTGGGAAATGCAGCGGGATTGATCCCGGATGTCGCCGTGACAACAAATCCAGAGACCGCGCGACAGATCGCCCTCAACACTCGCAGCCGATCTTTCGCGCGTATCGAACAACCCGGATCCCTGTCCCGACTGCCGATTCCCGATGCACAGGTTGCCGTCGACCAGCTCGGTAATGGTGACCCTGTGCTCTCTGCAGCGCTGCAACTGCTGTCGCAACCGGAACGCTGGCAGACGTTACTGAAGATTTCCATCCCCCCATCGAAAGAGGAATCCCGGTGAAGGTGCTGGCGATCGAGACCACCTGTGATGAGACCGCCGCAGCGGTTGTCGAGAGCGGCCCCCGGGTCCTTTCCGACGTGGTCTTCTCGCAGGTCGCCGAGCACGCTCCTTACGGTGGGGTCGTACCCGAGATCGCCAGCCGAAGTCATGTCGAACAACTGACTGCCGTGATCGAGGACGCTCTTCAACGTTCCGGACTCGAGCCCGACCAGCTGGATGCAGTGGCGGTCGCTCATCGACCCGGTTTGATCGGCGCCTTGATGGTCGGAGTCACCACCGCCAAGGCGCTCGCCTGGGCCTGGGAATTACCGCTCATCGGAGTGAATCACCTCGAAGCCCACCTCGAATCTGCCGCTCTGGGGGGTCATGACGTCACCGGACCCTGCATCGGTGTGGTTCTCTCCGGCGGCCACACCGACATGTACAGAGTCGATGGCGATGGCAACTCACGATGGCTCGGCGGAACCCGAGACGATGCCATCGGCGAAGCCTTCGACAAGGTCTCTGCGGTGCTGGGCCTCGGATATCCGGGTGGACCCGCGGTCGAGAAAGCGGCACTAGAGGGAGATGGCTCGGCGGTGAAACTTCCACGCACACTGCTGGAGGATGATTCGCTCGATTTCTCCTTCTCGGGCATCAAGACCGCGGTTCTCTACAGCTGGCGCGGCGCCAACGCTGCACACCCGGGACGCGCACCAGGTGCACCCGAGCCTGAAGACATCTGCGCTTCCTTCCAGCAAGCCGTGTTCGATGTCATCGCCGAGAAGATCCGCCGCGCCTGTCGTCAGGAGTCTCTCAATACCGTTCTGCTCGGAGGTGGTGTGACCGCCAACGCAGCGCTGCGCGAGGGCCTTGCCGATCGACTGGGAGAGAGAATCGAACTGTTGTTTCCACCACCACGGTTCGCCACCGACAATGCCGCGATGATCGGAGCTCTTGCGCTTCGACGTCTCGAGAAGGGTGAACGAGACAGTCTGGAGCTGGTCGCGGAGGCGCAACCATGAAGCCAGTAGATCCATTCGATTTCGATCATGATCGGGAACGCCGAACCGACTTCCCCGAGGTGATCTACGGAACCGGCAAGAGCGCCGACCAGATCACCACGGCGCTGCTTGCCATCGCCGATCGCTGTGGACGCGCCCTGGCGACCCGCGTCGATGCCGAGCAGGGTGCCCAGATCGCTGCCGCAGTGCCACAGGCTCAGTGGCATCAATCGTGTCGATGCATCAGCGTCGAACGGACCGAAATAGCACGACAGGGCCAGATCGTGGTGATCTGCGCCGGTACCACCGATCTCCCGGTGGCCCTGGAAGCCCAGGTGAGCGCCGATCTGGCCGGGGCCCGAACCGAACTGGTCGCCGATGCAGGAGTCGCCGGAATCCACAGAATCCTCGCCCACGATGAGTTGCTTCAATCAGCCAATGCACTGGTGGTGGTGGCCGGGATGGAGGGGGCACTGCCGTCGGTGGTCGCCGGACGCGTCTCGGTGCCGGTGATCGCGGTGCCGACCAGCGTTGGCTATGGCGCATCGCTCGGTGGCATCGCCGCGCTGCTGGGAATGCTCTGTTCTTGCGCACCGGGGATCTCGGTGGTCAACATCGACAATGGTTTCGGTGCCGGCATCATCGCAGCCCGGATCAACCGACTCGCCTGCGAGGGAGGAAAACCGAGTGAATCCTGAATTTCCTCCGCTACCGCCGCGACCCGTCGATGCCGACAAGTCGACGATGGGTTCGGTATGGATCGTCGGTGGATCGCCAGGACTCAGTGGTGCTGCTCTTCTGGCGGTGCATGCCGCCGTGCGGGGGGGGTGTGGTCGCGCTACCGTCGCGATTCCCGATGGCTGTGCCGCAGCGGCCGAGGAACAAAAACCGCTCGAGGCGATGTGCTGGAGCCCCGGCGACGGAAACAGCCACTGGAACCAGTCGGCCATCGAGAAACTGCTCACCACGACCCGACCCAGCAGCTGGGTGTTCGGCTGCGGGATCGGCAGAGAGGCGCAGACCACTGCGGCACTACGGCGATTCCTGGCCACCACGACCGCCCCCACCGTCATCGACGCCGATGGACTGTGGCATCTGTGCCAGCATCCCGATTTGCTGCGCCAACTGGGTCCCGATACGGTCCTGACCCCGCACGAAGGTGAACTGGACCGTCTGCGACGAGCCCTCGACCTCGAGGCCACCAGCCGCGAGGATCTTGCAGTCGATCTGCACCGGATCACCGGTGCCGTCGTGGTCGCCAAGGGTGCCGGGACCATCACCACGGGAAGTTCCGGCACCTATCGCAACGACACCGGCAATCCAGGTATGGCCACTGCCGGTTCCGGCGATGTGCTGGCGGGTCTGATCGGTTCCTTGCTGGCACGGGGAGATCCTGCCGAGATCGCGGCGCGTCGGGGAGTGTGGCTGCACGGCAGGGCCGGGGATGTGGCGGCCCAGGAACATGGCGAGGAATCTCTCATCGCCGGCGATATCGTCGCGGCACTGGCAATAACCTTGCTCGAACATTGCCAGAGTCTCGACAGAGAACAACAGGAGCCATGATGAAGATGCCGGTCGCCAGATGCCTGGTCGACAGTTATGAACTGAAGGCCAACGAGGATCTCGGCGAAGGCTGGTTCCGTCTCGACATCCATGCTCCCGAGATGGCATCGAAGATTCGAGCCGGTCAGTTTGTCCAGGTCCGGGTCGATGCAGGCGACACGTTGCTGATCCGCCGACCCTTCAGCGTCTACGACCTGAATCCAGTACCCGGTGCGGATGCCACCGAGTTGTCGTTGCTGGTCCAGAATGTCGGACCAGGAACACACGCCATGCAAAAGTTACGTCCCGGAGACCCGGTCGATCTGATGGGGCCGCTGGGCCGTCCGATGCCACGACCCGATCTTGCCGCAGACGGAGTCATGTTCCTGGTCGGCGGCGGCATCGGTGTCGCGCCTCTCTATCTCTACTGCCGCGAACTCGCCAGCGAGAAATCGACGATCCAGCACCGGGTGCTGCTCGGTGCCAGAAGCAGTTCTCTCCTCATCGGGCTGGAGGCTTTCGAGAAACTCGGCACCTCGACCCACTGCGCCACCGATGACGGCAGCGAGGGATATTCCGGAAACGTCATCGACTTGCTCGGCAGCGAACTCGATGGCCTCGCCGAGAGCACCCCGGTGGCGGGAATCGGCTGCGGTCCCCATGGCATGAACCAGGCTCTGCTCGATCTGGCGATCGGACGCGATCTTCAGTTCTGGATCTCGCTCGAAAATTACATGCCCTGTGGCTTCGGAGCCTGTTTTGGCTGCGTGATCCCGACTCCCGAGGGACAAGAACCGCGCTACCGCCGGGTGTGCGTCGAGGGTCCGTGCTTCCCGGTCTCCGAACTGCCCTCCCGCCTATGAGCGTACACATCCATTACGCCCCTGTTGGGGGACAAACAATTCGACTCTCGAGTCGGGTCGTTTAGTTCCAGTAATCGGTGCCGAGGGCTCGCTGGACGTATCGATCCGTGACGGTCGATGGGGATCGACGGCCCGGAGTCCGGGTTACGTACGGTGCGGGAATCCACAGCGGCTGAATTCTGCCCGCTTTGGCGTTCGTGACCGTTCTTGTGGAAGTCATCGCAGCAATTCGCTATGGTGTCTGCCGTCGACGTGGAGTCCTGATCGGTTGCCACAAAAGTTGGTGCCACCGAGGATCCCTCGTATCGTGATCCTGAAATCCCTGGAGGGTTTCGGCGCGGTCGGTTCGTACCGTGGTCGTTGGATCATTGAGATTGCACTCCGGAGGGGGGACCGTCCCCCTCGATTCTGATGCGCCGGGAGAGAATTTCTCTCCCGGCTTTTTTTATCGAGCATCTGTCGCTCGCAACGAACCGAATCGGAATCAGCGAAGCGAACCATCTCCGTCTGCGCAATCTCCGTT
>CAWLAN010000144.1:0-6282 GCA_963854815.1 Planctomycetes bacterium UBA1146 | reverse complement strand
GGCTGCTCCTGTTCGATGATCGTGATGGGCCAGTCGGGTAGAAACTCCTCGAAGATGTCCTCCAGATAGGAAAGACTCACGGGAATCAGCAATCGAGGATTCTCATCAAGTTGCCGATGTAGCGACAGGAGCGAGTAGGGGCACAGGTGATCGGTATGAGCATGAGAGATCCAGATCACGTCGATGGGTGCGAGTTTTGACCAGTCTGGGCGAACCCGTGGAAATCGTCCTCCGACATCACCGATGACATGGTCATCGAGCCAGGGATCTGCCAGCAGGTGAAATGGAGATCCATCCTCGCGTGACAGACGTGCGATGAAGGCAGAGTGACCCAGCGCTTCGATCTTCAATGTGACCTCCAAGTGGGGTTTCCGCTCGGGAAACCGGTTCTCAGCCGTCTTAGTGTTCGTGCAGTATTTCCTTGTCGATGGCGAGCACCACCGCTCCCGTGAAGTTCTCGACGAAATTTACCAGGTTCGTCATCCTGGACTCCGCGTTCTTGCCGTCGGAGGCGACGAAGGCAACACCGATTGCTGCCCGCTGCAGCATGTCCTGGTGGTCGACTTCTGCCACTGAAACCTTGAACCGTGAGTGTAGTTGATCCTTCAGGCTACGTATCGCGTGCCGTTTCTCCTTGAGAGAACGCGAACCAGGTACCTGTAATTCGGCGCGAATGATACCGACTTTCAATGCGAACTCCTCTACTCAGAGTCTTGGTTTTCTATGCCGAGATCGTCGAGTTTCCTGTCCAGGATCTCTTCTGGCATATCGAGGCGTGTGGCTACTACTGACTTCTGTCCCTGGTTCTCCTCGAGCAGGTGCTCGATCCAGGCCCGGAAATCCTGACGCAGTTTCACCGGCGAGATGCCGAGGATCCGAGCCGCTGGACGCAGTTTCCAGCGCGTCTGGCGCAATGTCTCGGTGATCAGGGTGCCACCAAACTCCTTCTGCAGGACAGCCCAGGGGCGTTTGTTCTTGGCAGCTTCATCCGGAGTGGATCGGATCAGATCTGCGATCCCCGCCCGGTCCATCTTGACCAGGGACCCGCTGGCGAAGGTAACCTCCGGGATTCTGAGGCTCTCACCATCGGATTCACCCCTGACATCGTAGACCCTCGAAAGAACCTCGGTATCGACAATCGGTCCGGGAGCCAGATCAACACAGAGTCGAATTACATTCTGTAGTTCCCGGACGTTGTTGGCACGCCATTCTCTTCCTGCAAGGATGGAGAGTGCATCGGGAGTGATGGATCGAATCGGTGGATTCTTCGTTTCACCGAATTGTGCCACAAAATGTTCCGCCAGCTGTGGGATGTCTTCACGACGTTCTCGCAGGGATGGCAGCCTGAGCGGAAATTCATGCATGCGATGGTAGAGATCGCTGAGGAATCTACCCTCATCCATTTCAACGGTAAGATCTCGATTGGTGGCACAGAGCACCCGGACGTCGACCTTGTGCCACTGACGATCTCCGACGCGGCGAATCTCTCCCTCCTGCAGCACCCGCCGCAGAAGTTGCTGCATCGATGGGGTTGCGTCACTGATTTCATCCAGGAAGACGGTGCCTCCATCAGCTGACTCGAAGGCGCCGATCTTGTCATCGATGGCCCCGGTGAAGGAGCCCTTCATGTGTCCGAATAGTTCGCTTTCGAGCAGAGTTTCGGAGAGACCGGAACAATCGACAACGACAAATGGTTTTTTGCAACGTTTCGACTGGTCATGAATCGCTCTGGCGAGCAGTTCCTTACCAACGCCGGATTCTCCGGTGATCAGCACGGTTCGATCGAGACCCGCTGCGGTTCTGGCCAGATCGAGAGTCCTGATCAGGGAGTCGGATTGCCCGATGATCCGCCCCATCCGGGACGAAGTCTCATTTTTTGCACGTAGGTCGCGCAGTTCCCGGACGTGATTCTGGTGGATCACTGCTGTGCGTATCAACGGAGAGATGGTTTCAGCCAGTGCTTCTGCAAAGGCTTGATCGCGTTCCCCGAACAGGTGACGAGCATCTCTACGCTCGATGTAGAGTGCGCCGATCACCTCATCTCCAGCCTTGAGCGGTACCGATAGAAGTGTCAGGACATCAAATCCGCGCAGGCTCTCGGAGGATCGGAACCGATCATCTTCCATCGCATCCGGGCACAGAACCGAAACGCCTCCTCGGATCGTTTCTTCGACGATGGTACGACTGAACGTGAGATCGTCATCTTGTGCACTCCAACCAGCACCGGTTTCGAGCTGGCCACCCTGGAGATCCTGGGTGATCAGCAGTGCTCGATCGACCGGTGTCCCTTCTCCGAATTCCAATTCTCCCACCGCAAGTACGAGAATCTCTTCGAGTACCTCCTGAACATCGTAATTCCAGTCCACCTCGAGCCGAAGACTGAAACGATCGAGGGTGCTTCGTATTCGAGCGAGAACCGCCCGCACCCTGTAGTCGAGTTTCTCCATCGTTGTTCTCCTAGTTCTCGATTTTCTCGCGGATGATTATCGTCAGTTGTTTCTCTTCTGGACAATCCAGTTCGTCGAAGATGGACAAAGCACTCTGCAATTGTTCCATCGCCAGTTCTGGTTCTTCTACCATGAGCAGGAAGGATGCAAATTCCCGGCGCGTTACCGCCAGGGCATGCCGGGCGCCATGGGACTCGAATATCTTCTCTGCCTTCTCGAAGGCGATTCCGGCGCGGTCAGCCCATTCGAATCCACGATCTCGCTGGACCTTGCCGAGGGTTCGCCAGCAGCAACCCTCCGCGTACGGCAGTCTCTGGTCCTTGCACAGTGCCAGAGCTTCATCGATTTGCCCCAGTGCATCGTCGAGTTTGCGCAGGTCTCTCAGGGCTTCGGCCTGGATTCGAAGTGATTCGACCAGGATGGGAATCCCCTTGGCTTCCCGCGCCTTCTGGCCCGCTTCCCTGGCCAGTTTCAGGGCGAGATCGGGGTTGCCGCTTCGACCTGCAGCACGTGCTTCCTGAACCTGTGCGTGCAGGGTGCCCTGAAGATCTCCCACTTGTCGGAATCCTTCCAGTCCCTGCTGGAAGAAGTCGGTCGCTTCCTCGATGTGATGCCTTTCTAGTTCGAGTATTCCGAGACTGATCAGGGCATCGGCTTCCGGTCTCTTCAGTGAGTGGCTGCGCGAAAGTTCAAGGTACTCGATGAAAATCTCACGAGCCGAAGAATGATCTCCCCTGTGAAAACGAAGGCTGCCGAGGTTCCCGAGTGTCAGAACTCGTCCCTGCAGGTCACCGGTTTCCCGGAATAGTTCGAGAGCTCGTTCCAACTCTTCCTGTCCCCGCTGGACATCTCCCACGTTCACCAGGATGCGACCCAGATTCATCATCGTGATGGCGAGACCTCGACGATCACCGCAATCCTCGCGCAGAGATCGCGACTTCTCGTAGGCAGTGATGGCCTCTTCGGTTTGTCCCAGGTTCTGGAACAGAGTTCCGCGTTGACCCCAGAGCCCTGCCAGTTGCATCGGGTTGTCGACCTTTTCTGCCCGGGGAATCGCCTCGTTACAGCGAGACAGGGCACTTTCTAGCAGTCCCATCCTGCGATCGATGGAAGAGAGACCGACGAGCGCTACAACGTGTGGGTAATCGAGGTCGTCCGAGTTGGAACAAAGAGTCGAGGCGGACTCGTAGGCTTGCTTGGCTGAGGGAAGGTTGTCGGCAAAGGCATGAACCGCACCCTGCCTGCATAGAGACATCGCCATCAATTCGGGCAACCGGGAGGCTTCCGCCAGGGTATATGCCTTTTGAAAGTTGGCGAGAGCATCCGCGTATTCACCTGCATGCATCTGTGCTTCGCCGATGCGTTGCACAAGTTTTGTGTATCTTCCCAGTTCCTCGTCGAACTCCTCGCTTTGATCGGAGAGCAGTCGACCCTCGATGGCAGTCCACATTCCCATCGCCTGGGTGAAGGCCTGTCGTCCGCCTTCCGGATCTCCGGTACTCAAACGAAGATCACCGATGCGGCCAAGCAGTTCTCGGCGCTCGTCATCGTCCTGGGCGAGGGTGAGAGCTCGTTCACACAACTCGAGGGCCCGGTCGTGAGCCCAGGCGGCCTCGGCGAGATCTGCCGCCTTGAGCAACCAGGATCTGCCCTTTTCCTGATCTCCTCCGAGTGAGAAGTGCTCCGCGATTGCTTGCACGGGTGCATCCTCGGCGGTGAATCGTTGTTCGAGGATCTTTCCGAGGCGTAAATTGAGCCTTCGGCGCATCGGCTGGGTCAGTTCGTTACGGACGATCTCCTGTTCCCAACTGTGCCCCCAGCGGTAGCCACCCTGTTCTTCCTGGAGGATTCCATTGCGGACCAGAATCCGTGCGTGGGAATCCAGTTCGAACTCGTCGATGCCGCTGGCTTCCAGCAGTACTTCGAAATCGATGAGCCCTGTCATCACCGATGCCACATCGAGCACTCTTCGTTGCGGGGCGGTGAGTTCCTCGAGCAGCTGAAGGAAGTGGCTACGTGCCGCTTCCGGGACCGGAAGATCCGCCAGTCCTTCCGAATCGGCGATCCACTCTCCGGCTTCCAACTCGATGGCATCACGACTCCACAGTGATCCAAGCAACTGGACCAGAAGCAGCGGAACTCCGTTGCTACGCTGGTGGAGGGCCGTGGCCAGTGTTTTAGCAAGTGGTGCATCCGGAACCAACATCGATTGCAGCAAGGCTGCGCTCTCGACCTGCTCAAAAGGACCGACCGGAATCAACCCGAAGCGATCTTCCAGCTCGATCTCTTCGCGTAGACGCGCCAGGTTCTGCAGTCGAACCGATGCGATGGGACGTCCGCTGGTGAGGACCAGAACGGGCAACTCCAGAGAAGAAAGGATGAGGCGTCTGAGTAATTCGATGTCGAACTCGTCGCAGTAGTGGAGATCCTCGAGGACAAGAGTTCTGGGTTCCACTTCAGCATCGGTGGTGAGGGCGTGGACCACCGCATCGAAGACACGTTCCTGGATGATCTCCGGAGGAGGAGAATCATCGGGTGCGAGGCAACCCTCGATCCAGCCGTGCCCGCACAGTCTCGGAAACACGGTTGCGAGGTGTCCTCCCCAGCGACCGAGTGCTTCGATGGCCCTTTCACTGCCGCCCTTGCGTTCGATGTGACCCAGTACCTGTTGCAACAGCATCCGGAACCCGGAGTGCGGTTCTCGTCCATCGAAGGTGGCGCTGAAATGCTGTAGTTGTTCCTCGACCAGCGCCCGCGATCGGAAATCACTGCGGCTCACCAGCCATGTTTTTCCGTGTCCTCGTTCTCCCTCGAGATGCAGCCAGCACCCTTCGCCGCGGGCTGCCCGGCGTGCGGTTTCCAGCATCGTTTGACGAGGTTTGTCCCTGCCGGTGAAGGCAGGTATCGCCCGGCGCGAGGTCGAGATGACGGGAATCTCCCCCTCTCCCGCATCGATGGATCCTCTCAGCAGTGAGGCTGCGTGATTCGCATCGGGAGGACGTCGATGCGGTTCGAATTGCATCAGAGAAGCGACTGCATCGCGGATCGGACCTGGCACATCGGTGAGCGGTTCCGGATCTTTACGTGACAGCGCATCACTCAGCCGTGAGTAGGGGAGTCTGCCGGCGAGGCCACGATAGAGAAGTACGCCCACCGACCACAGATCGCTGCGTTCATCGACGGCAGTGGGACTCTCGATCTGCTCTGGAGCCATGTACTGAGGAGTTCCCAGGGCGCTCTGGGTCAACGCGGAACGAACATCTGCGCGCGCGACCAGACCCAGATCAGCCAGTAGCGCACTGCACTTCTCGAGTCGTGGCCAGTCGGTCCCTTGCGTGGCGTTCTCGTCGCGGAACCGAAGAAGAATATTGCCCGGTTTCACATCTCGGTGCACCAGTCGAAGTTCGTGAAGGTGAGACAGTGCATCGAGGATCTCCGCTGCTCGTTCGATGAGCCATTTCCACCGCGCAGAGGGCAGGCCCCCCGGATGCGCTTGCAGTACATCTTCGAGCGAGATGGGGCCGACGTATTCCATCACGTAGAAGAGGGCGTCTCCGCTCCAGCCGACATCGAGCAGTGGCACCACGTGCGGGTGCGATACTTGCTGCAGAACTCGCACTTCTCGTTCGAAGCGACGACGATCCGTCTCGTCGAGACCTTCAGGAGTCAGCTTGACCGCCACCGCGGCTCCATCGCGAGCTTCATCGCGGGCGCGCCACACTTCACCCATGCCGCCCTCGCCGATGCGAACATCGAGACGGTAGCGGTGATTCAGCAGCTGATCGGGGGTGGCGCTGGGCACAAATCCTCTTTCCGGGAGATAAAGTGGCCAGGA
>CAWLAN010000143.1:0-6300 GCA_963854815.1 Planctomycetes bacterium UBA1146 | reverse complement strand
GGCTCCTGTGGGGTCGTCGAGGATCTCGTCGATCACCTGCGCCAGTTGCCGGGCATCTGCAGGAGCCACCAGCCTTCCTGTCACTCGATCCTCGATCACCTCGGGGATTCCCCCCACATCGGAGGCGACCACCGGAAGGCCCAGGTTGAGGGCATCGAGGATGCTGGTGCACAGTCCTTCCTCGAGACTGGGCTGAAGATAGAGATCGAAGGCCCCGAGCCAGGAACTGATCTGCTCTTGTTGCTGAAAGCCAACCAGATGAATCCGGTCTTCGATTCGATGTTGTTTGGCCCGGTCGTACAGCAGTTTTGCTTGCTCTCCATCTCCCACCAGCGCCAGGTGGGCTTGCGCTTCTCTGTTCGGGAGTAGCGCCATCGCGTCGATCAGATGGATATGGCCCTTCTCCCGTGTGAGAGATCCGACCGAACCGATCAGGATGGCATCCGCACCGAGGTCGATGGAACGTCGAATCTGCTCCCGGTCAACCGTGGCCGCAGGTAACGGAGCAACTCCATCATGGATCATCTCGATCCGGTCCTCGCTGATCCCATCGGATTGCAGCACCCGGGCGATCTGCCGCGAACTGACGATGAAACGATCGACCGACCGTCCGTACTTGAGGTGGGTGAGACCGGGAAAACCGCTGCGATGGATGGAAAAACCCACCCGTCGTTGGACGATTGTTTTCGAGCGGGTGCCCAGCCCGATGCGCGCCAGCAAGCCACTCGAATGAGCATGGGCGGTGTGATACTGGATGATCTGAGGATTCAGTTCACGAACCAGATGTCGAAATTTCATCAGATCCCGTGCGCCGCGCATCGACAGCGCATGTACCGATATCCCCTCGGCGGTGGCTCGTCGCCCGAGCGGAGTGTCTGGCGGGCACACCAGTGCCGCCTGGTGTCCCCGTCGGAGTAGCCCCTCGAGCAGCAACAACGTCTGCCGTTCGCCCCCACGCCAGCTACGGGCGGTGTTCAGATGGAGAGAGGAGATCGGTGGCATCGCTCTTTGGACCCCTTTTCGACACCGGATGGTACCCCACGGTGTTGTATCGAGGAAGCGAAGCCACTTCCCTTGCTGCATCCGTCCCGGCCTCCGACAATGCCGAGCAGAAGGGGGAGACGATGACCTGCCCTGCACAGTTGGTCCGTGGTGAGGGAGGACGCATCGGGCTGTTCGTGCTCGATGGCCTCGGCGGTTTGCCCCATGCCGATCGCCCGACCACCGAACTGGAGGCTGCCAACACGCCGAATCTCGATGAGTTGGCACAGAAATCATCGCTGGGTCGCATCCAGTTGCTGCCGCCGGGAATCACTCCCGGCTCCGGTCCCGGTCATCTATCGCTCTTTGGACACGATCCGATGCAACTCGAGTTCGGTCGCGGTTTGCTGGAAGCGCTCGGCAGCGGTTATCCACTCGCTGCCGGTGAAATCGCCGCCCGTGGCAACTTCTGCAGCGTCGATGCGGATGGAAAGGTGACCGACCGCCGTGCCGGTCGTCCCACCGATGCCGAATGCCAGCGCCTGTGCGCACTGCTTTCGGAGCAGGTCACCGTCGATGGGGCACAGGTGCAGTTGCTGCCGGGCAAGCAACATCGCTTCACCTGGGTGCTCACAGGTGAGGGGTTGGGAGCCGCTGTCAACGACAACGATCCGCAGCTGATCGGCCGTGCGCCGATTCCCTTTGCTGGCCAAAACGATGCATCAGAGCGCACCGCCGCACTGGCGACCGAGTGGCTCGAAAAGGCAGCTCGGGTGCTCTCCGCAGAGACGCTCGCCAACGGCACGCTGCTGCGCGGCTTCTCGACCCGGCCCGAGGTCGCCACTTTCAAGGATCTCTATCAACTACGCAGTGCCTCCATCGCCATCTACCCGATGTACCGCGGTGTCGCGCAACTGGTCGGCATGGAGCCCCTCGATGCGGGCCACAACCTGACCGACCAGGCGGCAGCGTTGTCGGCAGCGGTCGAGGCCGGCTTCGATTTCATCTTCGTCCATCACAAGGACACCGACACGGCCGGCCACTCCGGCGATTTCGCCGCCAAGGTCGCCGCCATCGAAGCGTTCGATCAGGTGCTGCCCTCCTTCCTGGCGGCAGGGCTCGATGTGATCGCCATCACCGGCGATCACTCGACGCCGACATCGATGGAGGAGCACTCCTGGCACCCGGTGCCACTTTTGGTGCACTCGAAAAAGGTATTGCCGGCCCAGTCAGCGACCTTCGGTGAACGCTCCTGCATGCAAGGGGACATCGGCACCATCGATGGCGTCCAACTGATGCCGCTGCTGCTGGCCCATGCCGACCGCCTCGACAAGTACGGGGCGTAATTGCGACCTCGCTGGACTCTCGAACCCCTGCTGGGGTCTCCGATTACAGATCATCAGACCGATAGCGTTTCTTCTGGCGTTTTCTTTTTTCTGGGGGCCGAGAGGGTAAGATGAAGGGCATGGAATCTGGGCTGAGTTATTGAATCTCGCGAGTGAATTCTTGCCCGTCAGGCGAGTTCGTATTTTCAAGGAGGTGTCCTCGTGACACGCCTCTGCATGTTTGTGACGATCAAAACGATGTTATTGATCCTCTGTCTGCCGCTGCTGGGGACCGCCCAGGATGTCGATGACATGCGCGTTGGATCGGGTCCCTTCTTTGTGAGCCCCTCCGTCGCCTCTGATGTGGACCCTGCCGCAAGTCCTCGAGGGA
The DNA here is from genome assembly GCA_963854815.1 of Planctomycetes bacterium UBA1146. Classification (GTDB taxonomy): domain Bacteria; phylum Planctomycetota; class UBA8108; order UBA1146; family UBA1146; genus UBA1146. The sequence goes on along the minus strand of CAWLAN010000143.1, from coordinate 3,603 downwards.
GGTCAGGTGGCGATGGCCAGCAGCACCTTCGTGGCTGGTATCCTTATTCGATTCTTCCTCCCTTCCATGGTGCCGACTACACCGGGCAAGACTTTCCGGACGTGATCTATGCAGGAAACGCTCGTTTTCGCCTCGATCAGGAGCCCGCGATTCCGGCGGAGTTGCACAGGCCGTTCGAGATCGCTGGTCAATTTGTCGAGGGTTACTGGCTGGTTCATTTCAGGGACGGAGTGACGCACGAACTGCAACTTCGTCTCGACGAACTCACCGGTGAAGTGCGCGGCCCGGATGGGCGTCGACTGGCTCGCTGGTACATCCCCAATCGAACTCACATCGTGTGGGTCGATAGCGCCAAGATCCTGGCGGCACTGGAGGGCTGGGGCGAGGTCGATGCGCTGTTGCCGTATCACCCGGCCTACAAGATCTCGCAGTGGATCGGTAGTTTCGAACTGACCACCCCCGAGCGAGTCGGTCGCAACAGTTACCTGCTCAACGTCGATCTGATCCCCGGTCACCGCGCCTCCGATGTAAAGAGTGTCATGGCAGAACGCGGCATCCGTGTCATCGATGAGATCTACCTGCCGGGATTGAAGACCTACGACGTTCATTACCTGATCGTGCAAGTACGACCGCAGCAGGTGGTGGAAGTTGCGCACCTCGAGGGTGTGCGGATGATCCAGGAAACCGGTGACGGGTTGCGCAAGTACGACATCTCCGGTGGCGGAAAACTACAGAACCGAACCCTGGCCGTAGACAATGGTGCCGATTCTCCGATCGTGACCTCTTCGGCGTTTCCACTGTGGTTGACCCACAACCTGCAGGGGCAGGGTCAACTGGTGGGGGTTGTCGATACCTCCCTCGACTGGAACAATGTCGGGACCGTCGGCTGTGCCAACGGTTCCCCCGATCTCCTCATCGATAACTTTGGTCTTGCCGATCCGGTCAACGCCACCCTCTTGCTGCCGGCCATCGGTACCGGCGGGGTCAGCCTGAAGGTGCCTCGCTCCGATGAACTGGGCGGAGCCACGCTGCTGGGAACCTCCGCCACCGAGCACGGCTGTTCTGTTGCCGGAGCCGCTGTCGCTGATTTCTACGGCAACGACGACACCAAGTTCTGGGAGCATGATGTGGACATCTGGGAAACATGGGCTCCTTCGAACTTCTCAGGATTGCTGGGTCCCGGGATCGCTCACGAGGCGCAACTCTACTTCACGCCGCTGGATGACTCCCTCGGTAACTTCCGCTGGGAGTTCGCAGGTGAGTTTGAAGCCAACATGGCAACGACCCTCACCAACATGGCCAACGCAGGCGTTTGCACCACCAACCATTCGGTCGGTCTTGCCGAGCCGAACAACAGCTACTCGGCGACCACCGTCGTTCATGATACCAAGGGCTTCGATCACCTCGACATGCTGCAGTGCATGGCGGCAGGCAACGATGGTGCAGTGGCCAACGCCATGACTTCTCAGTCGGTTGCCAAGAATGGACTCGCCGTCGGCGCCAGCGATGACGTGTTACGACCCGAGGACCGCATCGCCTTCTCCAGCATCGGCCCCCGTTTCGACGGAGCGCTGAAACCCGAGATCATGGCGCCCGGCAGTGATACCTTCCCGCGCGACGGAGGGGTGGCCTCGGCGCTGATTCTTCCCAACACCAACGGTGCCGGCAGCGGATCGTGCGCTTACTCGTTCATCCAGGGAACCAGTTTCTCGTCACCGATCATGGCGGGAGCCGGTGCGCTGGTGCACCAGTACTTCGAGGAGGGAAGATACAGCGGCGCCAACCCGGTCACCGATCCATCTGCGGCGATGATGCGTGCTGTGCTGATCAACGGTGGACACCGCCTGACCGGTGCAAATCTGGGTGACAATACCTACCCCAACATCCACCAGGGGTGGGGAGAGCCCAATCTCAGTGACGTGCTCGATTTCGGTGGCGGGACACGCAGTCTTTACGTCGAGGACATCACTCCCGCCGGTGGTTTTGCCAGTGCTGCCAGTGCTGTGCAGCTCTACAGTGTCAACGTGACCACTGCGACCGAGCCGTTGAAGATCACCCTGTCCTGGACCGACGAACCCGGCTCCACCGGCACCGGCAAGAAACTGATCAATGATCTGCATCTCACCGTCACCTCACCGACCGGCACCACCTACCTCGGAAATGTCTTCAACGGAGCCGCTGGCCAGAGTCAAAGCGGTGGAACCGCCGATACCCTCAACACCACCGAGAGCGTGATCCGTCTCAATCCAGAACTGGGGTCCTGGCAGATCTCCGTCGATCCGTTCGAGGGCAACTTCTCGGTCAATCAGGGCTATGCGCTGGTCGTCACCGGTGGTATCAGCGTCGATGCGCCTGATTGCAACAACAACGGCATCCCCGATTCCGATGACATCGCGGCGGGTGCGCCCGATTGCAACGGCAATGGTGTCCCCGACAGTTGTGAACCCGATTGCAACGGCAATAACATCGCCGACTCGTGCGATATCTCCGCCGGCACCAGCCTCGACTGCAACAACAACGCGATCCCCGACAGTTGCGATATCTCGGTCGGAAACAGTTCAGACTGTGATGGCGATGGCGTCCCTGATGAGTGCCAGTTGCAGGCAGGGGCTCCCGACTGTAACGGCAACGGTCAACTCGATAGTTGTGATCTGGACCTGGGTGTTTCAGTAGATTGTGATTCCAACAGCATTCCTGACGAGTGCGATCTGGCAACGGGAGCCCCGGACTGTAACGCCAATGGAGTCCCCGATAGTTGCGATCTGGCTTCAGGCACCCCGGACTGTAATAGCAACGGAATCCCCGATTCCTGTGACCTGGTGGGGGGGATCCCCGATGGCCCGATCGCCACCAATGGTAGCGAGACCCTCGCCGGTGCCGTCTCCATCGGCCCGGGCAGCCACGGAGTCGATACCACCGGCTCGACCACCGATGGAGTGACTCTCGACCCGCTCGTCTGTGATCCGGGTACCTTCGGCGACGATCAAATTTTCAACGACATCTGGTACAGCTTCGTCGCCGCTGCCAACGGTGTGGTGGAAGTCTCGACCTGCAACCTGGTCAATTACGATTCCCGCATCGCGATCTACCTGGGAGCCAACGGGGATGCGGCCAATGCCGTCGCCTGTAATGATGACGGTCCCGGTTGTGCTGTGTTCAGTACCTTGTTGAGTTTCCAGGCCAACGCCGGACAGCTCTACACGGTCCGCGTCGGAGGATTCAGCCCCGGTGACCTGGGAACAGGCACCATGACGATAACCTGGCTCTCCGATGATGCTCAGGCCACCAGTACCGATAGCGACGGTAATGGCATTCCTGATGAGTGTGAAGGGGCAGACTGTAACAACAATGGCATCCCTGATGCTCAGGACATCGCCAACGGCACCGAGACGGATTGCGATGGCAACACCGTTCCCGACTCCTGTCAGACCGATACCGATAGCGACGGGTTGATCGATCCTTGTGATCCCGATGATGACAACGATGGGGTCCCCGATGGCGCCGACAATGCGCCGCTCGACCCGAACGTCTGCCGTGACGCGGATCTGGACGGCTGCGACGACTGCAGTAGTGGCAGCGACGATCCCGCCAACGATGGTACTG
>CAWLAN010000142.1:0-6429 GCA_963854815.1 Planctomycetes bacterium UBA1146 | reverse complement strand
ACTCCCTTTTGCTTGGCCGCAAGTTCTCCGATCCAGCGATAGACCTCCGTCTTGGATCCCACATCGATACCCCGCGTCGGTTCATCCAGAAGCACGGCATCCACATCGAGATGGAGTAGACGCGCCAAAGCCACCTTCTGCTGGTTACCGCCACTGAGTGTACGTACCGGTTGATCGGGGCCCCAGGTGCGAATTCCGAACTGATCGATCCATACCTCGACCTGCTCTCGTTCCTTCTTGAGTCCCAGGATGGAGAAGAAGTTCCTGGAGGAAGCTGATCCGAGCGTGAGATTGGCGGCGATGGTCAGATCGGTCGCCAGTCCCTCTTTTTTACGATCCTCACTGGCCAGACCGATCCCCGCCCGGATGCTTGCGGTCGGATCGGGCAGATGGGACTTCCCGGCAACACGAATCGAACCCGCTTCGATGGGGTCGAGTCCGTAGATGCCGCGCAGTAGTTCCGATCTGCCCGATCCGACCAGGCCTGCGATTCCCAGCACCTCTCCACGATGGAGAGTGAGATCAGCACGCTCGAGGCCCGACCGTGTCCGCAAATCTTTGACCTCGATCAGCACCTCGCCCCTGCTTCGTGGAACGTAGGGATACATCTCCTCGAGGCGGCGCCCGATCATCTGGCTGACCAGATCCTCGGTCGAGGTCTCCGAGATGAGGCCTTCCCCTACCACCTCGCCATCGCGCAATACGGTCCAGGTGTCTGCAACGCTCTGTACCTCCTCCAGGAAATGAGAGATGTAAACCACCGCGCGACCGTCCTTGCGCAATCGATCGATCACTTCGAACAGGTGTTCAATATCTTGCAAACCAAGACTACTGGTCGGCTCATCAAATACGATGACTGAGGAATCGTGGACCAGAGCCCGTGCGATCTCGACCAGTTGCCGGCCAGCCACTGAGAGTCGTGACACCGGAGTCGAAGGCTGGATATCTTTGCGTCCCAATAATGCCAACGAAGAGATGATCTGTTCTCTCATCCGGTTGGGCAGAAATACTCCACATCGAGATGGTTCCCGTCCCAGCAACAGGTTCTCCTCAACCGTGAGATCCTCGACGACGGCGAGTTCCTGGTGCACCATCGCAATGCCACCTTCGCGCGCCTGCTGTGGGTTGGTTGGAGAAAACAACTGCCCGTTGATGCGGATGGTACCGGAATCAGGCAATTCGACTCCGCTGAGGATTCTCATCAGGGTCGACTTGCCCGCCCCATTTTCTCCGATCAGTGCTCGCACCTCTCCTGCATCGACACGAAGGTGGGCGCCGCAGAGCGCCACCGTCGCTCCGAAGGTCTTGTCGACCCCTTCCATCTCCAGCAGTGGAGTCTGCGTCACTCGCCGAGGTATTTCTTCAGCGGAGGATAGAGCAAGTCTCTGATCTGAGGTTCATCGATGTTTTCCCCGGTCACCAGCTTGGCACCGGTGTCGACCAGTGTTTCGACCTTCTCCCCCCTCAGCACCGCCAGAGCCGTCTTCACGCCCAGTTCCCCCATGGCGACGGGATCCTGGACCACGAGACCGTGAATGTGCCCGGCCCTCATCCCCTCGATGAGACCGTCACTGGCATCGAAGCCGACCAGGAACACCTTTCCCGCCATCTTCCTGGCTCTCAGGGCCAGCAACATGCCGAAAGTGGCGGACTCGTTGGAACAATAAATTCCGGCGTAATCACTGTCGGCCTCGAGCAGATTCTCGGCCGCATCACGCGCGCTCTCACGTGTCGACCCCGCATAGCGACCAGGATCAACCACTTCGATTCCATCGACAGAGGAGAGGACCTCGATAAAACCCCGTTCGCGCTGGGTAGTACTGCCAGAACCCTCCTGGTAACGCAACACCAGCACCCGGCCCTTGCCTCCGGTCAACTCCTGCATCCGGCGGGCAGCGATCCGGCCTCCCTCGACATTGTCGGTCGCGATATAGGAAGCATAATCGGAACCAGGAACTCCCTGCACACCACTGTCGATGACGATGACCGGAATACCTCCTTGATGGGCAGCCGCGATGGGAGAAGCAAGTGCTCGGTCGTCGGCAGGTGCGATAACGATGGCACTGATACCTGAGGCGACAAAGTTCTGTACCAGGTCTACCTGCTGACTCTTGTCGTTCTCGCGCTCTGGTCCACGCCAGACCACTTCGAATCCGCCGATTTCCTGTCGAGCCTTCTCAGCACCGGCATGAATCGACTTCCAGAACTCGTGGCTCGTACCCTTGGGAATCACCGCGATTCTGGTCGTGCCTGAACCTACCTCAGAGGTGCACCCTCCAAGTAGCAAGGTCAGAAACAGTCCAGAAAACCAGCGATACAGAGATGGTTTTGGCACCAGCAACTCCTCCCGGGAGATCAAACACCCCCGCCGTGCATCCTGCCGGAGGTCTCACGACGGTCAAGGGAGGCCCGCTCCCGGTGGAGGTCCGGCCGTGCTATCCTCCCCGCTCGGAAGGAGGCTCGATGTCCGCCAAGGGTCGTCTCGAGGGAAAGAACGCCATCATCACCGGGGCTGGCTCGGGCATCGGGCTTGCCATCGCCCGTCGATTTGCTGCCGAGGGGGCACACCTCGGGCTCCTGGAGGTCAACGAGGAGAGCGCTGAAACGGCCCGAGCGGAGCTCAGTTCTTCAGGTGCAACTGTCGAGGCAATCGTCTGCGACGTCTCCCGGCGGGACTCGGTTGCCGGTGCATTCGCGAGGATTGACGAGACCCTCGGAACTCCTCAGATACTGGTGAACAATGCCGGAATCGCTCATGTCGGCAACCTCCTCGACACCGAGGAAGAGGATCTGGACCGTCTCTATGCCGTCAACGTCAAGGGAGTGGCTCTCTGTTCACGCGAAGCAGTACGACGGATGCTCGAGAACTCTGGGGGGGTGATCCTGAATCTGGCTTCCATCGCCAGTCACATCGGACTCGAGGATCGTTTTGCCTATTCGATGACAAAGGGAGCTGTCTGGACGATGACTCGCTCGATCGCCACCGACTACATGAAGAAGGGCATTCGATGCAACTGTGTCGCCCCCTGTCGTGTGCACACTCCTTTCGTGGATGGATTCATCGCCGAGAATTATCCGGGGCAAGAGAAGGAAAAGTTCGAGGAACTCTCCGCCTATCAGCCGATGGGTCGGATGGCCCGCCCGGAAGAAGTGGCAGATCTGGCTCTATTTCTCTGCAGCGATGAATCCGCTTTCATCACGGGACATTCCTTTCCCATCGATGGCGGCGTGATGGTGATCTAGGAGCATCGATGAGACTATTTCGTTTCGGCGATCCAGGTCTAGAACACTCCGGCGCCGTCCTGCCCGACGGCAAACGCATCGACTGCAGCGGTTTTGGAGAAGACTGGAACGAACAGTTCTTCGACACGGGTGGGCTTTCACGCCTGGCCTCATGGCTCGAACAACGAGGGCAGGATGCTCCCGTGGTCGCCGATGGAACCCGACTGGGACCGCCGATCTGCCGCCCGAGCAAGATCGTCTGCATCGGTCTCAACTACCGCGATCATGCCGCCGAGACGGGGGCAGAGCTTCCCGCCGAGCCGGTGATCTTCTTCAAGTCCACAACCGCCATCGTCGGTCCCGACGACGATGTGATTCTGCCACCGGAAAGTACCAAGTCAGACTGGGAGGTGGAACTCGCCGTGGTGGTCGGTACCACCATGAGCCACGTCGACAAGGAGACCGCGACAAGAGGAATCGCCGGCTACTGCCTTCACAACGATCTCTCCGAACGCGAGTATCAACTCGAGAGGTGCGGACAGTGGGTCAAGGGAAAGTCATGCAACACCTTTGCTCCGCTCGGGCCTGAACTGGTCACTCCGGATGAACTTTCAGAGCCCCTTCACCTCGATATGTGGTTGACGGTCAACGGCGAGATGCTGCAGAAGTCGAACACCCGGGAACTCTTCTTCGATGTACCGACGATCCTCTCCAGTGTCAGTCAGTACATGACGCTTCTTCCTGGAGACCTGGTCTCGACCGGCACCCCTGCCGGAGTGGGTCTCGGTCTCGATCCTCCACGCTTCTTGAAAGCAGGAGATGTGATGGAGCTTTCCATCGATGGCCTCGGCAGGCAGCGACAGAATGTCCGCTCTTTCGACTAGGAAACCGGGCGCTGTCCCGGTTCTCGAGATTACTGCTATCGTTGCTGTCGCTGGTATTCCTGGCCCTTCCGGTTGAGGACCAGTCACCCTCGGTCTGGTTCAGGGACTCACTGGAAGAAAGTTCCATCGTCGGCCATGACGGTAGTGATCCGGGCGTTTTCACGATGATGTATTTCAACCCCGACAATAAAACCGACTACATTCGATTGATGAATGGCGAACCCAGCGGACGAAAGATCGATGACGAGATCATGGCGATCCTCAATGAAGCGATTTCCACGCCATGGTCGCCACCAATAACTGATCAGGGGCAGATGCTGACCTCACAGGTCAAGTCTCCAGGGGTCGGATCCATGCCGCAAACTCCGGACGGGGCCGGGATATTGTTGCCCGAACCAAAGAGCACCTGGAGCAATGCGATGGGATCACTGATATCGAGGGAATCATCATCATTGATATCTGCCGATTGAAGACAGTTCAGACTTCCGTTGGAGAATAGATGCTGAAGGATCGCCACCGCATCTGCGATGTTGACCGATCCGTCATCGCTGGCATCGCCCCTGAGGAAGACCACACCTGAATCACAACCGGGAATTCCGGGGAAGGAAGCGGGATCCGCCGTCCAGATCAATTCCATCGAATCCACATCGTCGCAATCGACATCTCCATCGGCATCGAAGTCAAAGTAGAATCCCCCGGCATTCTCGAACAAGGGCAGTCCAGTGCCTGGACCGGAACCCGTGAAATGTTGTTCGAAGCAACTGAAGTCAGCCAGATCCACATCCCCGTCGCCGTCAGAATCGGCTGGCGAAGGGTAGGTCTCGATGGGAGCGCCGGGAGTGAGATCGCGCCCGTCCAGAAATGGGTGATCGAGGGCAAAACGGTGGGTACGGAAGATGCTGTTGCCGGCGGCGATGGGTGTTCCTTGTGCCCTGGGAATCCCGTTCGAAACAGGAACCTCGTATCTCCAGACGATCTCCAGTTCGGCAGTCACCTCGAATAGCAGACCCGTGGGTCCGTCACAGATGATCGTATTTCCATTGAAGAGACGCCGGGTTCCGCTGATGAATCCGGCCTGAAAATTTGCCGGGTCGGGATCACTGTAGATCCAGACCGGTGCTTCGGGTCCATACACCCCATCAACAGATAGATCGTATCCCCCGGTGGAGTTGAGCGGAGGGACGATTTCCAGCACCTCGGAGAAGTCAGGCCCGGGACGACCATTGCCGTTATTGAAGATGGTGATGTTCCCCTCTCCTGGAAATCCAGCAGGGATCCACTCGACGCAATGCTGTCCGTAGAGCCATCTATCAGCGGCCAGACCCGAATCGTAGTTTTGCGGATTCCCCCACCGATAGAGCAGATCACCGCCCATCCCCTGGGTTCCGCCACTGTGACCGGAAGACTCGGCGCTAGTAGTACTGTGGTCGATCACCCAGATCTCATCGATGGCCCGCACACTGATGACGATCTGATCCAGTTGCGGGTGGTAATCGACCGAGTTGCCGTGGAGCCAGTCGGAACCCTGGTTTCCGATCGCGTTGATATCAGCCAGTTCCGGATGATCGGCTACAACGCCGAAGTTCTGCTGGGTGGGATCGAAATCCTGGATCAGATGATCCCACGCGTGCCACTGCCAGACGATTTCGCCCGAACTCGGACCCGTCTGAGCCACCTCGACGATGTGATCGGGCCACAGTTGATCGTTGTTGAGCAGTGACGGATTCCGTCCCGCAGCTATCGCTTCTGCGGCACTTTTCATCTCCCAGGCCAGCACCAGCACGTTCCCGGAGGGAAGCATCTCCACATCGTGGTGTTGCTGGACCTGGTCATCGGAGTATTGAAACTGCCAGAGAACGTTGCTATCCCAATCCAGCAGCTGGAACAGGCCTCCCCAACCACCCGAGTTCATGTCAGCAGGAGTGACCGGCACCTTGCCACTTCGTAACAACTTCCCGTCTTCGAGCAGGTAGACCGACAAACCCGGTCGATAATTGCTCTGCCAACTGTGAATGACACGACCCGCATTGTCGATGAGATAGGTGGTGGTGGAAGTACCGGGCGCCACCAGGGTATATCCCTCGAACGAATCAGCGGTCCCCCCTAACCAGCCGAGCACCGGATCAGCAGCACTGATCGGTACACCAGGAAACAGGAGTACGAGCACAAGAAGCACGAGTGAATGGGATCTGATTGTCATGATAATACTCCCAACCACCTCTCTGCGCTGATTCCATCATCTTGTCAGAGCCCTATTGAATCACCCTTCGGTCCAAACAACACCGCAGTAGAGTGGCTCTCCCACCCTCCTCCGGATGTTGTG
>CAWLAN010000141.1:0-6533 GCA_963854815.1 Planctomycetes bacterium UBA1146 | reverse complement strand
ATGGCATGGGCGAGCCAGCCGATCTGCCACGACTTCTTCACCGTTCGTCGACCCGCCAATGTCCGGGTTCGGCGTTCGACCGCGGATCGATTGATCCGGGTAGCGAGTACCCAGTCAAGATCGAGATCACCACCGGGGTTGAGCAATTCATCCTCCTGAGAGCATCAGCATCCGGTTCCGAAGGGCACAGGTCAACGGGCCTCGAACCCCGGAGTGCCTCAGCGGCCGGTATCCACGGGAACTTTCTGGCACAGGTCCTCGAACCAGGATACGGCTTCGTCGCACCAGTCGTTCCACATCGTGACCAGTTCCTCATCACCCTTTGCCGCGCTGGTACGAAGTTCCCTCTCGAGGGCAACCGTCTGGCGGTATCGCTCGAAATCCCCCGGCTCTGGATCCGCCACTGCCAGCGCAGCGGTCAGCAGGGCGACACTCATCCTGCGGACCACCCTCGGGTCGACATGAGTAATGCGATCGAGACTGGTGTGATAGGCAAAATCGGTGAAGTGCCACATCAGGATCGCCGGGATCTTCCGCCCCAGGAACACATCGTGGTCACTTCCTCCCTCCCAGGGGTGTTCTCCGATGACCCATCCGTTGCAGGCGGCTGCGACATCGTGCATCGCAAGGCGAGCGATGGTCGAGATGCCGCTGGAGTGGAGATCGGATTTTGTGACCCTGCCAGAACCCCACGGAGTGTGAGAGTCGGGAGCAACAACCCGGAGTGCTCCCGGATCGGGGGATCTTTCGAGCAATGCGATGGCCCCTGTCATTCCCTGGGAGGCGCCGATCATGTCGGCAGAGAAGGCGACGATGGTCTTGCGCTGGGTGTGGTCGAGATAGATACGGCTCATCGTCATTTCGTCGCCCCAGATGAATGCGATGCTTCTTCGTGGCCAGCCGAACTTCTGCTGACGTAGGGAACTGAGAAGCGATCGGACTCCCTCCAGTTGTCCGCCGATGCCACTGGCGTTGTCGACGGCCCCCGGTTCCTGAACATGGGCTGCCAGCACGACCGCCTCATCGGGGAGTCCCTTCCCGACCACCGTCGCGACGACGGTTCTCAGTGGTTTTTTCTCGGTGATGACCTTCGCCTGCAACGATACCCGCCCGGTGGGGTGGTCCCGGAGGATCGAGTGAACCCTCGGTGAGATCATCGCGACCGGGAAATCTCCCTGACGGACGCTCGAGTAGCGGATGGCATCGAGATGGCGATCACCTCCGCTCGGATCGACGGTGAAGTCTGAGAGGATGGAAGAGAGGACTGCGACGGCACCGCGAGATCGGGCGGTTCTCATCGCCCGGGAAGCGGAACCATCGGTGACGAAGATGTCACCCTTCTTCAACTGCTCGGCATCGAAGCACAGGGGTCCCTCGACATCACAGGAGGGAGCATGGACCGGCAGCATCGTCCGGTGTTCATCCTGGCTGTTCTTGAACGACAGTAACAATCTGTCCGGTTGGCCATCGATCAACAACTTCAGTTGCGCCGATTTGGGAGTCCAGGCTTCCGAGCGCATCGGAGTCTCGATCACCTCCAGTTGCAGCAGTTCTTCCTTGCCGAAACCGACAGCACGCAATTGTTCGAGCACATGATCGAGGGTCGCCTCGAAGCCCTCGTTGCCCGGCTCGCGGAACCAGCGGTCGGCATACGCGATGGTCTCGAAGGCGCGATCGGCCCGGTAACTCTCGAACAGTGTCGAGGCCCAGCGTGCAGTGGCCCTCTTGCCGGAGGCGACTGCCGGTCCTGGATGTTCATCCGAACCAGCGGGAGTGCCGCCGGTGATGATGCGAAGCATCTCACGACCCAGCACGTCACCGACGCCGAAATAACTCTCGGCATTTCCGAACCAGTGATGTCCGTGACCGCTGTTGGGGGAGTCCTGTGGCCGACGCAGGAACTGAGCGGTCGAGACGAAGGAGACGGTGCCACGGTACTGCGGTCGTTCTGCCACCGCTGCCTGAGCGTGACGAAGAGCAAGGCTGCCGGCGTTGCCGGTCTCGCCGATCACCACCGGCAGTTCGGGAGACGAGAGTTCCTTCCTCAGGTCATCGATGAGGTAACTCATGTTCTGTTCGTAGGCTTCCAGCGCCCCCTCGGTGAACATGTCGTTCCAGCCCTGGAACCAGAAGAAACCGGCTAGTTTTCGCGGCCGTCCAGCCAGGTTGGGAAACTCCTCGTCGATGGCACTCAGTGCCTCCCGGTACTCGGCGATCATCTTCTCGTAATAGGGACCGGTCTCTCCCTCGGCACTTGGTGGACGGAAATCGACATGCAGGCTCTTTCCGCCCCAGCAGGTCTTGATCAGCAGGATCGGCGCATCGATGGCATCGCCGAGTATGTGACCGAGTTGCAATTCCGGGCCGAAGTGGTGCTGGTCATCGTAGACGGCATATCCGATGGAGAGGGGACCACTCTTGAGGACGTCATTACCGGTACGATAGCGCACCCAGACGTCATCTCGCACCGTCCAGTCGCCGTTGGGCTGACGTAGATGCCCCATCCGTACAGCCTTCGCCGGATCCTCCAGCAGCCGGATCAGCGTCCCGCGGCCGCCGTTGTAGTACTTCTCGTGGACCAGATCGACCACCGCCTGTCCCTCCATGTTCGACTGCCCGGCCAGCAGGAACACCTGGATCGGTTCGTCTTTGACGGCGAGCCCCGGCTGTGTGGCCAGTGCCAGTAGCAATAGTTGCGAGAGGAACATCGATCTCCTTTCGGATGGCCAGATATGGATCCCTCAGTAGAGCAGGATACTCTAGTCCCGTGGGGGAGGAGACCCCGCAGTTGTGGTCCCGGTGATGTGAGGAGCCACGGGATGCAGGAGTTCGACACGGCACTTCCCGAGCGCGCCAGGGTGGTCATCGTCGGCGGCGGGATCGCCGGCGCCAGCGTCGCCTATCACCTGGCGAAACTGGGCTGGAGCGAGGTGCTGTTGCTGGAGCAGGGCCGTCTTGCTGGTGGTACCACCTGGCATGCCGCCGGCGTGGTCAGGCGTCTTAGTACTTCCAGCAGCCTGACCAGGATCAACGAGTACAGCGTGCAACTGTACTCGTCGCTGGAGCAGGAGACCGGCAAGCCGACCGGCTGGAAACAGGTCGGGTCTCTCATCGTGGCGAGCTGTTCGGAGCGGATGACGCAACTGCGACGCACCGTGGCGCTGGCACAGTATCTCGGTGTCGAGGCGAGCATGATCGACACCGAAGCGGCTCATGAGAAATGTCCACTGATGAATACCGAGGACCTGCTCGGTGCCGCCTGGCTACCGGGAGACGGCAAGGTGCAGCCAGAACAGACCACTCTCTCTCTGGCCAGCGGCGCTCGCGCCGGCGGAGTGAAGATCATCGAAGGTGTGCGCGTTGAATCCCTCACCAGCGAGGCCGGGCACATCACCGGGGTGATGACCGATCAGGGTCCGGTCGAAGCGGAGTATGTCGTCTTGTGCGGAGGGATGTGGACGCGGCAACTGGGACTCGCTGCCGGCGTCACGCTTCCGCTCTATCCGGTCGAGCATCACTACGCGGTTTCCCATCCGCTCGAGGGGGCATGGGATGGAATGCCCTGCTGCAGGGATCCGGATGGAACCATCTACTGGCGTGGCGAGGGCGACGGCGTCTTGCTCGGTGCGTTCCAGGCTTTCACCAAGCCGTGGAATGTCGATCCGATCCCGTCCGATTTCAGCTTTCAACTGCTCGATGATGACTGGCAGAAGTTCGAGGCCCCCATCCGTGAGGGATACCGGCGTCTTCCCGGGCTGGAGCAGGCCGGCTTCGAGAAGTTCGTCAACGGGCCCGAGAGTTTCACCCCCGACAACCAGTTCCTGCTCGGTGAAACGCCCGAGATCTCGAACCTGTATGTCGCGGCCGGCTTCAACTCGGTCGGGATCGCCTGTTCCGGCGGAGCGGGCAAGGTGCTGGCCGAATGGATGGACGCAGGTGAGCCGCCGTTCGATCTGTGGGCGGTCGATGTGCGGCGCTTTGCTGCGTTCCAGAATGACCGCAAGTTTCTCCAGGAGAGGGTCGGGGAAGTTCTCGGGTTGCACTACCAGATGGCCTGGCCCAACCGGGAGTTCGAGACCGGCAGGGACCTGAGACGATCTCCTCTACATGACCGTCTGGCTGCGAAGGGGGCCTGTTTCGGCAACAAGATGGGCCTCGAACGTCCCAACTGGTTTGCCCCAGCCGGGCACACTCCGGTGACCCAATATTCCTTCGGCCGGCAGAACTGGTTCGAAGCACACGCCGCAGAGCATCTCGCTACCCGCGAGAGTGCCGCCATCTTCGATCAAACATCCTTCTCGAAGTACATCCTGGTGGGTCCCGATGCACTCGGATTGCTCCAGCGACTGTGTGGCAACGAGATGGATGTTGCGATCGGCAAGGTGGTCTACACCGGCCTGTTCAACGAGCGGGGTACCTTCGAATCGGATCTGAGCGTGATGCGAACGCGAGAGGATAGTTTCTACATCGTTTCCTCGAGCGCTCAGCGGATTCGCGATGCCAACTGGATTCTCCAGCATGTCGAGCCCCAGCAGCAGGTGGATCTGATAGATGTGACCGATGAACTGAGCGTCATCGGTTTGATGGGACCGAACTCCCGCCAGATCCTGACCCGGGTCTCCGATGATGATTTCGCCACGTTTGCCTTCGGAACCTCACGCAAGATTTGCATCCAGGGTGTCGGGTTGAGGGCAGCACGGATCACCTACGTCGGAGAACTGGGCTGGGAGTTGCATGTTCCTGGCGACGATGCGGCCACCGTTTACGATGCCATCTGTGAGGCAGGACAAGAGCTTGGTCTCGTCGATGCCGGTCATTACGCCGTCAACTCCTTGCGTCTGGAGAAGGGCTACCGCGCCTGGGGAGCGGACCTCACTCCCGATGACACGCCGCTGGAGGCGGGACTCTCCTTTGCCCTGGCGTGGGACAAGCAAATTCCTTTCATCGGCAAAGATGCGCTGCTCAGGCAGCGAGAAGAGGGGCTTTGCAAACGGATGGTCAGTTTCGTGGTGAAGGATCCCGATCAGACCTTGTGGCACGACGAGCCCATCTATCGCGACGGGGTTTGTGTCGGATACACCTCGTCGGCTGCCTACGGTCATACGTTGGCGGCTGCCGTGGCGCTCGGGTACGTCCGCTGGCACCAACCGATTTCTCGTCGCTTCATCCTCGATGGCAACTACGAGATCGATGTGGCCGGAGAGCGGGTGCCGGCGACAGCGCACCTGAAGGCTCCCTACGATGCCAAGCGCGACAAGATCCTCGCCTAGCGCTTTGTCGATGAGTTCTGGTGCCGACGGTCGAAGTCGTGGTTAGATACGAGCCTCCTGGACAGGAAAAGAGGATTTCCGTTGGACGATGACATCCCGTACCTGTTGCTGACGCCCGGTCCCCTGACCACCACTCGTTCGGTGCGAGAGGCGATGGGAATCGATTACTCGACCTGGGACGTCGATTACAACAATGTCGTCCAGGAGGTGCGCTCGGCGCTGGTAGGTCTCGCCACCGATCAGGACGGCTACACCGCCACGTTGATGCAAGGCAGCGGTACCTTCTCGATCGAATCGACCATCGGCAGCGTGGTGCCCGCAGATGGCAAACTGCTGGTCATCAGTAACGGTGCCTACGGGGCACGCATCGTCAAGACCGCCCGGATGCTGGGAATCGATCTGATCGATCTCGATCATGGCGAACAATCGCCGCCAGATCTCGATCGCATCCGCCAGACGCTGGAAGCCGATGCAGCCATCACCGATGTGGCGATGGTCCACTGCGAGACCACCACCGGGATGCTCAATCCGGCCGCCGAGGTGGGGGCAGTGGTCAAGGAGTTCGGCAAGCGCTACATCGTCGATGCGATGTCCTCTTTTGGTGGTATGCCGATGTCGATCGAGGGATTGCACGCCGACTTCATCATCTCGTCGTCCAACAAGTGCATCCAGGGAGTGCCCGGGTTCGGTTTCATCATCACCAGCCGAGAGATGATGGAGAGCCTCGCGGGGCGCGCCCGTTCTCATAGCCTCGATCTCTACGACCAGTGGCAGATGATGGAGGCCGCCGGTGGCAAGTGGCGCTTCACCTCGCCGACTCACGTGCTGATGGCGTTTCGCCAGGCACTGCGGGAGCTGGAACAAGAAGGTGGCGTCGAAGTGCGCTACCAGCGCTACAGCGAGAATCACGCCCGGCTGATCACCGGCATGGACAGGCTCGGTTTCGATACATTGCTGCCCACCGAGTGGCACTCACCGGTGATCACTTCTTTCTACTATCCGGCCGATCCTGCCTTCGACTTCGACGAGTTCCATCGGCGGCTGAAAGAACGCCGTTTTGTCATCTATCCCGGCAAGGTCTCCGATGCGGAGTGCTTCCGTATCGGCACGATAGGAAACGTATTCCCGGCGGACGTGGATCTCCTCATCACCGAGATCGGCAATGTCGCATCAGAGATGGGCATCGAGAAACGGGGTCGCGCCTAGCGATTCGAAGGGTGCGGCGCTGCCGTTACTGACGCTCGAAACGGATCTGACTCATTC
>CAWLAN010000140.1:0-6546 GCA_963854815.1 Planctomycetes bacterium UBA1146 | reverse complement strand
GCCACGACTCTCCCCCGGTTCCTGCCAGCCAACCGACGAAAGTGACCAGCACCGCCAACGTCAGTACGGCGACTGCGACCCTCTTGCCATAGATGGGACGCAATAACCACCAGATGGCGAGGCCTGCAGGTAGCCGGTGAATGACGATGGCCCACGTCAGTGCTGATTCTTCGGCACCTGAACCGGCCACCGCCAGGCTGATGCCGTCGATGAGGGAATGCCCCAGGATTCCCAGGATGGCGAGCGAGAGCGCCAGCACATGCGCCTTGCGCGCCACCTCACCGCGGTACTTCTCGAACATGGAGGGCACGATCAACCCCGCCCCCGCCAGCAGCAGCGCCGATAGCCCCACCTCTTTCAGTGCATAGGGAATCACCTCCAGCAGCACCAGACCGCAGATGGAGACGACGACGAAGCCATCGAGTAGCGGCAGCAGACGTGGGAATCGGCTCCCCGCCACGGCGACCACCGGTCCGAGGATCAGGGCCAGGATACTCAGGGTCAGCGCAGTCATCTCTCGTGCATCCACTCCAGCCACAGGGTCTGTCCCAGCAAGGCATCTCCAGGTTAGCGCCGAAACGAGGCCGGATGAAGCGATAGCGCCCTGTCTGCGCCGGTCAGAGGCTCTTTTCTCGAAGAATCGCCAGTGGACTTTGCCCTCTGGACACCTTCGAGTTTGGATCCATCTGGAACCACTGCTGCTCGATGGTCGCATAGAGGCGACGATAATCGGTGGAGTAGATGAGGTCGTTTTTCTCCAGTTGACCCAGATCCGGTTGGGATCCCGCAAATCCACCCTTGACCTGTCCGCCCATCATCAGATGCGGTGCAGCGGTGCCGTGATCGGTTCCCTGGCTACCGTTCTCCTTGGCACGACGGCCAAACTCGGAGTAAGTAGAGATCAGCACCCGCCCCCAGTCGCCGCTCTTGATCAACGCCTTACGCAAGGCGGCAAGTCCCTGGGCCAGTTCGCCCAGTAAGCGAGGATGGCGACGCGGCTGGTCGGTATGAGTATCGAAACCGCCATGCGACAACTTGATCAGCGGACATGGGACACCTGCTGCGACCAGTGAGGCGGCGATCTCGCAGCGCTTGCCGAATCGACTGGTCGGGAACTTGACCCCGAGATCGGGTGCCGAGGAGCGCTTCTGTTCGATCACTCGTGCGGCCCGCTTCACATCTTCTTGTACATCGAGCAGGTGGTCGAGTGCCTTGCGAGCATCCATTCCGCGGGCGATCTCGGGGACCTGGCGAGCCTGTCGTGCGAAACTGGCCGGATCATCAAGGTGAATCACTCGCGTCGTACCGCCATAAAAAGGTCCCGCGTCGCCTCCCCCGAGCACGATACCATCGGCAGCGCGTGTCGGATCTTTGTCTGCCCCCGACAGCAGTCGTGACAGCCATCCATCGGTCAGTTCCTCGTCGGAGTCAGAGCCGGTCTCCCAGATCTCGATGCTACGGAAATGAGAACGATTGGGCTCTGGATATCCGAGCCCGAGAATCCAGCACATTTCGGAGGCCTCCCACGATTCGCCGAGTGCCGACAGGGCATCGTGCATCCCGAGGTGGTTACCGAGATCCATCACCTTTGAATCAGCAACGGCAATCCGTGGACGCAACTTCTTGTAGCGCTCATCGCGGTAGGGGATCACGGTGTTGAGTCCGTCGTTACCACCTTGCAACTCGACCAGGATCAGGACGCGATCACCGAGGGCGGTATTCGAGGCAGTCTCTTCATCGAGTGCCCAGGTACGGACACCGGGAAACATCAGCGGCAGGCAGGCGGCACTTCCGAGGCGCAGGAAAGTTCTGCGGTCAAAATCCATCATCGGTCCTCATTTCAACTGGTAGGTGGGATCGAGCAGTATCGACCCGAGCCGTGCCTGGATCGCCGGGCTGTCACTGATCTCGCCGACCGGTTCCAACGGCAGCAACCATGCTTGTAGTTGTGACATCCGTGCCATCGCATCGTCGCCGAGGTGGTTCCACAGTTGTTGGTATTTTCTTACCACCGCGGGAAGATGGCGGCGCCGATCGCGCCGATTGACTCTCTTTGGCATCTCTCTGGCCATGACCATCTCCGGAGCCATCTCTGGATCCATTTCCGGGTCCATCTCGGGCTCCTGTGGAGCAGGAGTAGCGCGATCGGTTACCGAACCCGGATCGAATTTCATCATCGACAGGATGGAAATCTCCTGCAGTTCTGTAGACAGGAAGCGGCGACGCCCGAGCAAAGTAGTGGCATCGATCCATTGCTCACCACCAGGCCATCCCGCCACGTTGGGGGGATCGAACAGTTGCTGACCGAGTCGACCGATGATGCGAAGCGCCTGACCGGCCGGCGCCTGCTCGAGCTGGAGCGAGCGGATGGTCCCGATCACCAGGTCGACCGGGCTCTTGACCAGTGATCCGCGGTTTTCTTGTGCCCAGAACGCATCACTGATCAGGACGGTTCGCAGCAGTGATTTCAGTTGCCAATCATTTTTCACGAGCGCCTGCGCCCACTTTTCGATGACCGTGTCATCGGGGGTGGGGGAAACGAACTCGATCCAGAATCTGCGACTGATCCAGCGCGGACACGCCGACTGTGCAAGCACTGCATCGACCACCTCTTTTGCCCCCAGGCGGCCTGTTGATCCGAGTACTGACTTCTCGCCGGGATCGTGACGCCTGGGTACCTTACGCAAGGAACCTGTACGAGTATCGATGCGATAGCCGGTGAAGGCTCTGGCTGCTTCCTTGATATCGTCCTCGGTGTAGTTGCCCTCACCGAGTCCATACAACTCGAGCAACTCTCTGGCGAAGTTCTCGTTGGGCTTCATCCGGGTGCTGCGGCGTGTGTCGAGGTAGATCGCCATGGCAGGATCGAGCGCCACCTCGTGCAAGAGGATGCGGAAATCGCCGCTACCGAGGCGCCGGAACATCTGGTTCTGGCGCAGCATCGCCTGGGCAGAGCGCACCTTGCGCATCTCCGATGTGAAATGGCCGTGCCACATCAGCACCAGACGCTCGGTCAGAGGTGACGGACTGGAGATCAGTTCCCTCGCCCACCAGGTGCGCAACTCCGCCTGCCAGCGGCGACTCTTCCTCTGAAAGGCCTTACGACTCTCCTCGGTCTTGCCTCGTTGTTCGATGACATCCACGGGCAGCATGGGGGCCCACTTCGGTAATGGTGTCACCGATTGGGTAGCGAGGGTCGCCAGTAATTTTTCGACCGCTTCGTTCCTGTTGAGCGGAGCGAATTGCTGAAGTTGTTGGAGCGGAGCGCCGAAGGTGGTTCTTCCGAAAAGGTGAGCAGCGCCTTCGATTCCGATGACAGTATCGGTTGTAGCATCGTCGGTCTTGCCATCGTCAGTATTCGGAACGAATCCGCTCGAGAAGAGAACCACGAACAGAAGTGGCAGCAGTAGCATCGTTTGGATCGTGAACCCTCTGGCGCGCCCGAACCGAGTGCCATGGGCCTCAGAGAGATGATCGAGGTTCATCTGGTAGACTCCTGTTCTCGAGTGAAGCGCGGGCTATATGGGGAACCCCGCCCAGGAGAACAGGTTTCTCTCCGATCAGACGGTGGTTTTTTCCATCGACGGTTCCCAGGTTCCACTGGTTGCCGCTGAATTGCAACGAGCGCGCTTCAGGAACGCCTGAGAAGCGGATTCGAGCGCATCCGGTTTCCCTCCCCAGGTCTTCATCGCTGTGATCTGGAGGGCTCTTCCGTAGGAGAAGGTTAGATTCCACGGCTGGTCACCGAGTCGATTGATAGCGTCGAGGTGCGAGGTCGCATCTTCATCGCTTTGACCTCCCGACAGGAAAGCGATGCCAGGAACCGCGGTAGGCACAGTATTGGTCAGGCATCGAATTGTGCGCTGTGCCACTTCCTTGATTCCAGCAGCCGGACCTCCACTGCCGGGGATGACCATCGATGGTTTCAGCACGATTCCATCCAGCAGTACTTCTTGCTGCTGAAGTTGTTCGAAGGTGCACTGCAAGACTTTTGTGGTGACGGTCTCGCAGGTGTCGATGTCGTGATCACCGTCCATCAATACCTCGGGCTCGACTATGGGGACGATCGAAGCCTCCTGGCAAAGTGCCGCATAACGCGCCAGGGCGTGAGCGTTTGCCATGATGCTGGCCGTGCTCGGCATATTTTTTCCGATGGAGATGACAGCGCGCCACTTGGCAAAGCGGGCGCCCAGTTCAAAATACTCTGCGAGGCGATCACGCAATCCATCGAGTCCTTCAGTGACCGTTTCGCCCGGATGGCCGGGCAGAGGTTTGACCCCTTTGTCTACCTTGATTCCTGGAACGATCCCCAGTGAGTTCATCCATTGAGGGAAGGGAACTCCATCATCGGTACTCTGCCGGATGGTTTCATCGAAGAGGATGACTCCGGAGATGTAACTTTCTATTCCTGGACTGCAAAAGAACATCTGCCGGTAGAGACGACGGTTTTCTTCAGTGGCTTCGATGCCGAGGGCACCAAAACGTTTTCCGATGGTCGGATGGCTTTCGTCGGCAGCGAGGATTCCTTTACCGGGAGCCACCATCTTGCGTGCGGTTTGCTGAAGAAGATCGGTGTCCATGCTGGTACCTCCGCTGAATTGGACGGCGAACTACTCGTCGACGATGATCCGATACCGACTGAAACGTGAGGTTTCCTGCTGGTTTTCTAACGGATGGACCGTCTGGGTGCCAGCAGAGTACGGGTGAGGAGAACAGCAGGGTGGAGATGGGCAGGGTGGAGAGTGGCAGGATCCGAGGCGCGGCTCAGGAACCGGTCCGAGGACTAGTTCTTGAACTTCTTGGAGCGGGCGGCACGACGATTACGATTCGCCGGGCGCTTGCCGTGATTGGCCTTCTTGACCTTGCGATTGTTACGACTACTCATTCCAGGATCGTACCGAGAAGTCGCCGGTAGGGTCAACAGGACCGGACCAGATCCGCCACGATTACGGCCAAAATGAGCGCCATCTCCTGAAAATCCACCTGGCGGCGCACCCGGAGGTGCTCCATCCGCTTCTCGATGACCCACTTAGTCGGTCCCGTGATGGGTGCTGGAGAAACCCCACCCTTGACGATGAAGGTATCGATGGGCAGTCTTCTCGCAGGGAAACGATCGGCGAGTGGGAGGGGAAGAGATGGTACCCGGGGATGAATCCGCCATGACAGAGGGTGCTGGGGGCAAGGAAACAACGAGTACTCTTGTCCAGCGGTTCCCCGCCTCGAACCTGCAGGTGCTGGCCCACTTTTATCGGGGTGAACTCTCTCGAGCGAATGTTTGGCGTCAACGAATGGATGCCACCAGCCACTGGGCGGTGGTTTCGACGATGGCGATCGTATCGCTGGCCTACACATCCGGTGAGGGTGCCATCGTGTTACTTCCTTTCTGTTGTTTGCTTCTCTACCTGCTACTTCACATCGAGGCGCGAAGATATCGCTACTTCGATGTGTGGAGGATGCGGGTGCGGATGCTGGAAGTGCACCTGGTGGTGCCGGCACTGCTTCAGGATGAGCCGCTGTCGGAAGGGAACTGGCGCGAGATCCTCTGCAATGACCTCCTGGCACCCACCTACAAGATGTCGCGCTGGGAAGCGATCGGTCGTCGTCTTTCTCGCACCTATATCTGGCTATTTCTTCTCGTGCTCGGGTCGTGGTTACTGTTGGCGTGGGTACGCGCTCCCGCAGATGGAGAATTACTGGATCGTCTGCAGCGGGCCTTCACTTACGAAAGTATTCCACCAGGGTATGTCGTCACCGCGATGGCCATCTTCTATGCCTATCTGTTTGTGCTGTTGATCGCTACCAGCGGCAAACGTCAGGTCAACACCGAGATTCGTCGCAAGGAACGGTCCCGGCAGCAGTGGCCCATCTAACGATCTTCTGTCGCGGGCTTGTCGGTCGCCGGAGGTGATTTCGAACTCTCGAGCAATCGCAGGGCCTGGGTGGCGGCCGCCGTTCCCTGCAGTCTTTTCACCAGTTCAATCGCCTCGGCCCTTCTTCCGACATCGAGCAAGGTGCGGACCGATTCGACCGCCGGACGCGGATCGGTAGGGGCGGCGAGTCCGCCACGCGAATACCAGCGCAGTGCCTCGGCGATGGCTCCCAGTTCTCTGTGTACCCGACCCAGTTCCAGCATCAGTTCGATGTCGAGCGGAGCCACGGCCCAGCGTTCTCGCAGCAAGGCGATCCTGGAGCGCCCCTCGAGGATTCTCCGGTAGTGGGCCATCGCTTTTGTCGCTTGCTGGCTGCGGCCCAGGTTTCGCAGTGCCAGTGCCCGGTTGTAGGCACTGCCGTGATGGAGTGGATCGCGCGCAAGAATCGCCTCGAGCATCGAGAGGGACTCGGCCGGATCCTGGTGAAGGAGTAACAAGGAGAGACGATAACGAGCACGGTCGAAAGTGGGATCGAGTTGCAAGGAACGCACAAATAAATTCCTCGCCGTCTGTTCTTTTCCCAGGTTCAGTTGCGAGAGTCCGGCGCCAAACAGCCCACGCGTCTGGAAGGAAGCCTCGGGTCGTTTTTGCATGCGGTTGAAAACCAGCAATGCCT
>CAWLAN010000139.1:0-6633 GCA_963854815.1 Planctomycetes bacterium UBA1146 | reverse complement strand
AACTTCCTGCCGATCTGGGGGTTCTGTTCGGAGGAGTCGCCTCTGTTGTCGTGCAGGTGAATCCAGAAGGCACGATGGCGACCGTGATGGTGCCTCCATCCTACGTCACCGGAGAAGTTGACCTGGTTTTCGTCGATGGCTTCGGTAGCGAAATTTCCAGTTTCTCCGGCGGATTCACCTATTTCGATGACGGGACCTTCATCCGCGGAGATGTGGGTTGTGATGGACTCGTGAATCTCGCCGATGTATCTGCCATCGCTGCCTATGTCGCGGGTGCTGGTTCGGTACCCGTAGTACTCGATGCTGCAGATATTGACGACGACGGAGTGGTTCACATCGGAGATGCGGTGTTGCTGGCCAGTTTCCTCTTCTCAGGTGGAGCTCCCCCGGCAGCCCCGTTCCCTGAAGCGGGCACCGATCCGACTCCGGACGGTCTGTAGTCTTCGACCGTATCAGGACTTTGGCGGGCCCGGTGACCCCTGGCGGGGTCACCGGGCCCGTCATCGCTGGAATCCTTCCTACCAGCGGGTACCATCCCGATTCTTGCACTACAGGTAGCATGAGCGCCGTGAATACCCTGTATTGAACCAGAGCAGCCGAGGGATAGGGGAAGATGCCTACTGCGATCATCAGCGATATCCACGCCAATCTGCCTGCTCTGGAATCGGTTCTCGAGGACATCGAGACGCGGGGTATCAAGCGGATCCTATGCCTCGGGGACGTCATCGGCTATGGACCCGAGCCCAGGGAGTGTTTGCAGAGGTGTTCGGACTTCGAAGTCAACTTGATAGGGAATCACGAGGAAGCGGTGCTGTTCGACCCGGTCGGATTCAATCCGCGTGCCAAGGCTGCCGTGGAATGGACCAAACAGCAGTTGATGAGTTCCGATTGTCCACGGGAGGAGAATGCCGCCCTCTGGAAGATTCTCGATTCGATGAAGGAAACCCACGAGGAAGATGATGTTTTACTGGCACACGGTACTCCCCGAGATCCCATCAGGGAGTATCTGTTCGTGCATGACTGCGTAGACGATCCCACCAAGATTAAAGAACTTTTTGACAGTTTCACTGCCAGCACTGCTTTCGTCGGACATACACACATTGGAGGTGTATTCTTGCCTGGCCCTAGTTTCCAGAGCCCGGATGAACTCGGAGGACGTTTTCAACTGGGAAAAGAACGAGCCATCGTCAATGTAGGGTCCGTGGGGCAACCGCGTGATGGAGATCCACGAAGCAGTTACGTGGTTCTTTATGAAGATCAGATCGAGTTCTGTCGAGTCGAATATTCAGTGGAGGAAACCGTGCGACGTTTCCGCAGAACTCCGCTACCGGAGAATCTAGCCTTGCGACTTGTCGAAGGTCGCTGAGAAGACAGGAACTGATGGACAAGAGATTTCTCCTGACGATCGTGCTCTGTTTTGCGATTTCGGTGATCTACATGGACTGGATCACTCCACCTCGTGAGCCGCAGCCACCTGGTCCAACTGGCGTTATTCCCGGCGTTTTTCCACAGGGTCAGCCAGCCGATGGACAGCCTGATGTTGCTCGGGGGGTGGGTGTTCTCGTCGGCACCGACCCGGTCGTCGATACCGTTCCCGTGGTGCAAGAGCAGCTATTTTCGTTGCGCAATTCGGTGCTCGAGGTCGAGATCAGCAATCGCGGTGCTTCACTGGTGCGGGCAACCCTGCCGGCTTACCAGGAGGAGGTCCAGGACCACGAGGCTCTCGATCTGATCTCACCCGAGTTGGAATCGGGGTCTGCACTGCTCGTCAAACTTCCCTCCTCGGGCGTCGACCTGGTCAGTCGGATCTGGGAAGTGGAGAAATCGAGTTTCAGCAGCGTCTCGTTCAGAACCGATCTGGGATCGGGTCGCTGGGTGGTCCGGCAATATTATCTTCCCGAAGATAGCTACGAGTTGATGGTATCGATCCTGTTCGATGGGGTGTGGCCGGTCGCCACCGATGTTCACTACGAGTTTCTGGGTGCCAAGCGGATCCGATTCGATGAATCCGGTCGTGCCACGGCGTTTCCGAACCAGTGGATCACCGCATATCATCTCGGCGACGGATTGATAGGGGACCTGGATCGTAGCGATGTGGAGGCGATCGAAACCGGAGAGATCCGTAGGGAGGGGGTGGCCTGGGGAGCCCTGGAGAGTAACTACTTTGCCCAGGTGATCCGTCCGCTTCCATCCGCCAACGGGAAGTCTCCCTCGCTCGGATTGCTGGCTCTCGGAGCCCGGCCAGGTGAACGGGAGGCGGAATTCTCGGCTCTGGAGGATGCCGGACTCCAGGGTTGGCCGCTGCGGGTCGGATTCAGACGCAAGGTCGAGGCCAGGATCCCCCACGAGTACGCCGTATTTCTCGGTCCCAAGGATCCCGGAGTTCTCGGCAAGCATGCTTCCTGGGATGCGATCCGACTCATCGATTACGGATTTTTCGGCTGGTTGGTTCGTCCCTTCCTCTGGTTGCTGAGACTATTCGATGGTTTCTTCGGTTCATGGGGAATCGCCATCGTCTTGCTCACCTTCTGCATTCGCGGACTTCTGCATCCGGTCAACAAGAAGAACCAGCGACAGATGCAGATACAGCAGCAGGGAATGGCGAGACTGAAACCCCAGATGGAAGAGATCAAGGAACGCTACAAGAATGATCCTCCGGCACAACATCGCAAGATGCAGGAATTGTTCAAGAGTGAAGGAGTCAATCCTGCTGCGATGTTCGGAGGTTGCCTCTTCATCTTCTTGCAGTTGCCGATCTGGCTCGCACTCATCAATACCTTCACCATCGCAATCGAATTGCGACAGACCAGTTTTCTGTGGGTGGATGATCTGACTCGACCAGACATGTTGTTCCACATGCCCTTCTCGCTGCCGCTTCTGGGGGACTGGTTCAACCTGTTGCCAATTCTGTACGTGATCATCTCCATCGTGAATCAGAGAATGATGCCCAGATCGGATGACCCACAGGTTCAGATGCAGCAGAAGATGATGACTTTCATGTTGATCGCCTTTGGCTTCATCTTCTACACCTTTGCCTCGGGTCTGATGGTGTATTTCATCACCTCGGCGATGGTCGGAATCGCCGAGCAAAAGATGATTCGTCGCGACCTTCGAGCCGCAGGAATAATGCCGACTCCCGCCGGAAAAAAGGACGCTGGCATCAGCAAGAAAGATACGGGGCCAGCAGGACCTGGATCCTCCGGTTCAGGAAGTTCGGGGCCCGCTCGACCTGGACAGGGCAAGGTTCGAAGTCGATGAAGAAAGGTGTCGGAGCGTGGAGGAGGTAATCTATGCTCTCGCTAGCCCCCCTCCGCCGGCACCGCTGGTACTGCTTCGGCTCGATGGAGATGGAGCGACCGGTCATATCGAGGCTCTCTTTGCCTCGGAAGCGCTGTCTTTGCGCGCTCGAACTCCGAGAACCGTTGATCTGATCTGGCAACTCGATGCACCCCCGACTCCGGTTGTGGTCATCAGCTGGAAGCGTGGCGCATCCTGGACCGGCAACGAGGGGGTGGAACTGTTACTTCCCGGTTCGTCGCCCATCGTCGATGGGATTTTCGGCCGGCTGGAGCAGGCAGGTGCCCGTCTGGCCCAACCGGGAGAGTTCACTCGTCGCGCCTTCATCAACGGACGCATCGACCTGAGTCGGGCGGAGTCGGTCGCAGCTCTGATCGAGGCGGAGGACCGTGCTTCGCTCGCTGCAGCACGTCGGGTGATGGAGGGGGAGTTGGCACAGGGAATCGGTTCTGCAGCGGACTCCTTGCTCGATGTGATCGCGATCATCGAGGCAGGACTCGACTTCTCCGAGCAGGAAGTAGAATCGCCCGGCACCGAGGGCGCCCGAAAACTACTGCAGCCAATTCTGATCGATCTTGATAACCTGCTGTCGCGAAGGCAATGGACCGTAGACTCCGACGGCATCCCGAGGGTTTTGTTGTGGGGGCGGGCCAATGCTGGAAAGTCTTCTCTCTTCAACGCTCTGCTCGGTCAGGACCGAGCGATCGCTTCGGCGGTGGCCGGTACCACGACGGATGCAGTGGGCGGTACCCTGCAAGAGGGAGAACGTCAAATCGAGCTTCTCGATCTTCCGGGTCAGCGCTCAACACGTGAGGAACTGGAGACACTGGCTCTGGAAAGAGCAGCACAACTTCTGGAGGGAGATGACCCGGTATTGTGGGTCATCGACGCTACTTGTGATCCAGCAGAGATCGAACAGGAAGAGCAGCAAATTTCCGCGCAGTTTGGTTCGAGAGTCCAACCTGTCTTGACCCAGATCGACCTGATATCACCTGGTGAACTGAACATTTTTCCCGAGGCTCCTCGGGTCAGTTCGATCACTGGAGAAGGGATCGATGCTCTTCGTGGAAAGTTGTTCCGGTGGACTTCCATCACCCCGGGACGGCAAAGATCCGATGCGATCCTTTTCACACGGAGGCAATGGCAACTGGTCAGTGACTGTCGAGATCGGCTAGGTCGTGCCATAGAAGATGCCGAGGGTGGACCAGAACTTCTCGTTGCGGATCTACGAGAGGCCCTCACCCGACTCGAAGAAATAACCGGAGAATCTACCCCCGAAGATGTCCTCGACCGGATCTTTTCGCGCTTCTGTTTGGGGAAATAACACGCACCACCTCGATCCTATCGGTTCTGGCGCTGTATCTGGCCTCGTTGAGTAGGGTGTTGAGGTGAGATATCATGGTCGCGGGAATGGACAATCGGTCGGGATGAATCACTGATATGGGGGCCGCTGGGGATGAAGTGCCCGAGTTGCGCTAGCAGCAATGATTGCGTGGTTGACTCCCGGACCTCCAAGGATGGTCGGGTGGTACGCAGACGTCGACAATGTAACAGTTGTGGCAAGCGATTCACCACTCGAGAACGCCTCGAGGAGATCACCATGCTGGTGGTCAAGAAGGACAAGAGACTGCAGCCGTTCAGTCGCCAGAAGATTCTCGATGGTATCATCACCGCCTGTCAGAAGAGGCCCGTCTCTATCGACGAGATGGAGATCATCGTCGACGATATCGAGAAGCGGGTTCGCGATGAGTTCGATCGCGAGGTGCCGTCTGTTTTTATTGGTGAAATTGTCAGCGAATACCTGAAGAATCTCGATTCCATTGCTTTTGTGCGCTTTGCATCGGTTTACCACGCCTTTTCCGATGTCTCCCAGTTCCTCAAGGAACTGGCTCCATTGCTGGAGAAGAAAGAGATCACTGATGTCCGATGATGGCCGGAAGGAGCACCTCGCCCTCGAGATGCGACTCCGGTCGATTCTCAGGACTATTGTGAATCACGGCGAGGCTCTCACTGAATCTCACGAGTTGAAACTTGAAGACCAGATCGTTCACCATGTGGTGGAATCGATCGGTGTCGGAGGGATGTCCTGGCAAAGTCACGAACTGATCGACCTGCTGCATACAGCCTGTCTTCGATCAGGAGAGTGCAACTGGATCAGTTCTTTCGAGAACCTCCTGTCATGGCCTCTGGCAGATGGGGTATCTGATTACACCGTGAAAAGGATTGCATCGAAGGTTGCACACTTCGGCGGACCTCGAGCTCTTGAAGCTTCCATTTCCAACGAATTTCTTCGTTACCGATGGCCTGGTAGCGATGGGCTTGTTCCGACGATCCCGTTGCGTTTTCTGAGCAGGAGAATCGTCGTGGAGAGCATCTTCGGTCGTCCCGAATCCCTCGAGCATGTTGGAGATCGGATCATGCGCGAGGTTGAATGGGTCGCGGGGTCAGTCGTGGTCTCCGGGGCCTTCGATGGTATCCATAATCTGCCTGAGGAAGTTGTGCGGGAGAGATGGAACCGACTTCGGTCGAGGATTCAGGGATTCCTCGAAGCTCAGCACCAGCCTCCTGAGGTCGTCTGGGAACTTCGTGGCGCACCCCGACCCGCCGCGGGACAGTTGTTTCCCGATCCGCACCAGATGGATCTGCAACTTCGCTTCATCATCGGTTGTCTGGAGGATTCCTGTCCCGTTCCCCTGAGAATCACGGTTCCACTGCCGATTCCTGGCTCCATCCGGCAACTTCTTGTTCGCTGTCTCAGATCCAGGGTTGCTCCTTGCATCGTCTGGGAAGGAACTCGGGATCTGTCGATCGTTGCCGGTTGGCTGCACCATCTTCCGCCGGAGGGAATCCAGGCGGTTTGCCAGCGGACGATGGCCTTCGATGGTGTCGTCGATGGCGGTATCGCTCCTCCCTGGCAAGGGGAATGGATCGATGCTCGGCAGGAATTTCAGCCTCTGTGGGTTGCCAGCGAGAGCGCGATTTCTCACCGCTGTGGAGAGTACCTTCAACGTAACCAGGAGAAGTTGCAGCCGTTTCCTGTCATTGCCATCGAATCTCATTTTGGGCGCAAGAGCCGCAAGGATGCTGAGAAGTTGTTACTGAAGATCTCTCGTCGACGAGGGGGAGGTTGGGAGCGCCTCGAAGAACTGCTCCGAGACGCTGCTATCTCTCCAAGACTGCTGGCGCCCGTAACCGATCGGACATAGGGTTCGGTGATCGAAAGGGAATCTTGTACCTGAAGAGAATTTCTCTTGCTGGCTTCAAATCCTTCGCGGATCCGGTCGATTTCGAATTCGATCCGGGGACCAGTGCAATCGTCGGTCCAAATGGTTGTGG
>CAWLAN010000138.1:0-6697 GCA_963854815.1 Planctomycetes bacterium UBA1146 | reverse complement strand
ATTACCGTGAGAAGGGAATTCGATGATCCGGTCGATGATCATTCTGTCGATCCTCATCTGGACCCAGGGAACTCTTTCAGCCCAGGGTTTACCGCTCCCGACCACTCTCCTGGATTGGGCACAGCCAGGCACTCAGCCCAACACCATCATCGAACCGATCATCGCGGGAAGTGCCTGTAATCTGTGTCACTCCTCCTTCAACAATGCTCCGGTCGATCGCTGGAAAACCACCATCATGGCCCAGGCAGGAAGAGACCCGCTGTTCCATGCCTGTATGGCCATCGCCGAACAGGATGCAACAGCTTCCGGCGATCTCTGTCTTCGCTGTCACACCCCCGGAGCCTGGCTAGCGGGAAACAGCACCCCCACCGACGGATCTGCTGTCAGTGGTGTCAACGATTTCGATGGAGTGACCTGTGACCTGTGTCACCGGATGGTCGATCCCAGTTACATTCAGGGACAGAGTCCCGCCGTAGACCTCGGTATCCTCAACGCACTCGCTGAGATCCCTGACCCTCCTCACACGGGACAATATGTCATCGATCCGCAGGATCGCCGCAGGGGTCCATACAATCTCGGCTCTGGTTTTCCCTGGCATCCTTTCTATCAGTCTCCCTTCCATAGCAGTTCTGAACTGTGTGGCACCTGTCACGATGTTTCCAATCCTGCATACATACGCCAGGGGAACTCGTACATTCTCATCGGTCTCGATGCCCCCCATCCCACTCATGATCCTGCCGATGAGTTTCCACTGGAAAGAACCTACGGCGAGTGGAGCGAGAGTGAATTCGGCCAGGGCCCGGTCGATATGGGAGGCAGGTTCGGAGGCAACAATCCGAATGTGAGCACGTGCCAGGATTGTCATATGCCGAGAACATCCGGGGTGGGTTGCAACATGGGGTCGCCGGTTCGAAACGACCTCGCCATACATTACTTCCTGGGTGCACAGACCTGGGTACTCGATGCGATTCATGCACTCGACACAAGTTACCTGCTGTGGGACACGCCGGCCTACATGGATCCAGCACTGATCGACCTGGCGCAGTCACTCAACACCACGATGCTAGAGGCAGCCAGCGACCTGGAAACCACCTTCGAGAATGACCAGTTGAAGGTGAGGATCATCAACCAGAGCGGGCACAAACTCCCCACCGGTTATCCGGAAGGACGCCGAATCTGGATCGAGGTCCGTTTTCAGAGCGCTTTTGGACAGACTCTGGCCCACCACGGTGCCTATGATTTCGCCACCGCGGAACTGGAATCCTCGACCACCACCGTCTTCGAGGCAAAACATGGCATCGACGGTCTGACTTCTACACTCTCGGGTCTTCCTGAAGGTCCTTCGTTTCATTTCGCTATCAACAACAAGATCTTCAAGGACAATCGCATCCCCCCGCGCGGATTCACCAACGCAGGATTTGAAGCGGTTCAGGCCGAACCGGTGGGAATCACATATCCCGATGGGCAGCACTGGCACGACACCTACTACGATGTCCCCGATGGTGCATTCTTGCTGGATGTTAAAGTCTGGTACCAGACCGCGAGCAAGGAATACATCGAGTTCCTCAAGGACGAAAACATCACCAACGATGCTGGAGATATCCTCTATGAGCAATGGCTCCAGCAAGACAAGGGGCCACCGGTACTGATGGACGAGATCTCGCTGGAAATCGGGCTGGAACCGTTCATCCGTGGCGATGCCAATGCCGATGGCAGTCTCGATGTTTCCGATCCTGTCACCATCCTCGGCTGGCTCTTTCTCGGCGATGAAATTGGCTTCTGTCCCACCACCGCAGACGGAAACGATGACGGCTCCATCAACATCTCCGACGTGATTTTCATCTTGAATGCATTTTTCCTCGGTGGTCCTTCACCTTCGGCACCCTGGCCTGATTGCGGACCCGATCCGACTCCGGATCTGTTGCGCTGCTACGACTATCCTTGCCCTTGATCGACGTCATCTAGTGCAGATTCCTGCGGGTTATCGATGGCGGTCTCATCTTCGATGACGGATATTGCCGGTGATCATGATCGATGAATCTCCTCTTTCACGGGAACGGATCACCGTTTGAATTTCTGGAGAACCGCACTACCGATGCTGCTGCTGGCAGGGATCATCATCTGGAACTGGCCCACCAAACCCGTCGATTTTGGAAGCCGGGGTCCGTGGTCAGGCTTGGTCCTGGAAATTGATACGAGAGCCCTGAAAGCCCCGCCGCTGCTTCTCATCGCTTCTTTACCTGCGACCAACCAAGACAGTCAAAGTTGTTCTCTTGTTGTCGGGACCGCTGTCTGGAAAGGAGCTGCTCGCATCCCGATGCTGCTCGCCGGAGAAACGGACGCCCTACGCTTACAGAAGATTCAACTTCAGGCTGACACCCCGGCGCTGTACCACTCGACTCGGGGAGAACTTCGTGCCTTCCCGTTGCCAGAAGGAGTCGATATCGATGAGCTGGTCGGCGGCATCCTGAGTGGTGTCGAGGTGATACTTCCCTGGAATTCGCACTCAGAGGAACAATCTGTCGTCTCACTTTCCGAATCGCTCTCTTCT
This sequence comes from Planctomycetes bacterium UBA1146, assembly GCA_963854815.1. Lineage (GTDB taxonomy): Bacteria > Planctomycetota > UBA8108 > UBA1146 > UBA1146 > UBA1146. Next base: position 4,146 of record CAWLAN010000138.1, on the reverse strand, counting down.
ACGACCACCTTCGAGGCCCGCTGTGACGATCGCCGTCAGAAGCGCTGGCGCGGTCAACGCCAGGACTTCCGCAAACGGTGGGATCAGGCCGAGAAGGACGATCCCGAGTCCCTGGTGCCCTTCCTCCACGGCGCAGCAACCATCGGTTTCAATCCAGAGACTCTTCCTTCCTCACCCCTCACCACCACATAAGGCCAGTCCCAGCAGCGTTACAGAACTGATCGATCCACCCCCGGTGACGAGCAGATCGGGGAGCTCGATGCTCCCACTCGACGCATCGCTTCTCCCGACAGCCCATGTCCGTTCGACAAGGATCTCGAAGCAGATCAAATTCCCTCCATCGAATAAATCTGCTTCGAACTGAAGCAACTCATCAACGACTGAAGATATATCGAAAAATTTCTAATTTTTCCTGTCCGACATCGATGCAAAATCGGATCTGTCGGCGATGGGAAGTGGGGATTCCGTTGCAATGCCTGAAACTTATATGAAACAAACAAAAGACAGTTCTCGAAAACAACCAGGCCCACCACCAGCACCAGGAGAAATGCTGGACTACCTGGTGTGGCGCCAGCTCGGTTTCGAAGATCAGTTCGGAGAGTCTTTCCTCGATCCAGAGGAGCAAGAATTCATGCCCCACCCCGCCAAAGAACAACCAAAGATAACTATCAGCAACCTTCCCGAGTTGATCCCTTGAGTGGAATCCCGTGCTTTCTCATCCTGCGATAGAGGGTGCGTCTGGAGAGGCCGAGAGTTTTACAGGCAACGGACTTGTTCCCGTCTGCCCCATCCAGGGCCCGAAGAATCACTTCTCTTTCTGCCAGAGTGAGCACTTCCCGAATCCCAGGATCTGCACTGGTCTGCCCCGTGCTCTGTTTTCCCAGCAGTTCCAGCACCAGAGCCCCATCGACTTGTTCGTGCCCGGAAGCGTTGATCCTGCTCGCCAGATGGATCGCCTCCCAGCCATTACCAGGCCAGGAATGGGACAACAGCAGCGCCTGTGCCTCCGCAAGCAGGGTGGGCGTATGCGCAGTTGCCGCTGACAGTCCTTTTTCAACGATCATCAACGCATCCTCGGGCCTCTCACGCAGAGGAGGGAGCCAGGCACGAAAACCGGCAAGGCGGTAATACAAATCGTCCCGCATTTTGGAGTCTTCACCGATAACTGCCGAGCAGGCGATGATCCGCACATCCGTAACCTTCTCCTCTTCTCCCGCAACCCGTCGATACACCCCGGATTCCAGAAACCTCAACAACGAGGCCTGGAGTGCAGGAGAACTCTCGTCCACAGCATCGAGCAAGAGCGTGCCAGTTGATGCGTTCTCGATCAGACCGGGCCGTTCTGTCTCAGCATCGGTGAATGCTCCCTTCTCGTGTCCAAAAAGTTCGACCTCGATGAGCGATTCAGTGATGGAACCGCAATGCAGAACTACCATCGGACCTTCGCGTCCGCTCTCCAGGTGGATGGCTCTAGCGAGCAGTTCTTTCCCGGTACCACTCTCTCCCTCGATGAGGACCGGAATTTTTGTCAGCGCGATCTTGCTCAATTCCGCAAGGGTATCAGCAAGGACTGCTGAATAACTCGTGAACTCACCGAAGTGACTTTCAACAGTCCTGGGTGGAGACTCCGGAATGCGAGCAGGTTTCTCGGGGGGTTTCTGGGAACTGGTAGTCGGTTGTTCAGAGCCTCGGAGACCTTCCCGTTTCAACTCGAGATCGACGATCAACTCGATGAGAGAGAGAATCAAATCTGCATCGGGGTCGCCCTTTGTGCTCGAATGGGAAGAACCGAATTTCGAGTCGAGATACAGAACGGTGGGTTCACCACTCACAGCGATGGGGATCACCAGGATCCATCGAGATCGGGCGACCCCCTCGGTCTCAGACGAGGTTCTGAACCTACGATCAAGATGAACATCCGAGAAGAGCGTTGGCTCTTCCTTCTTGCAGCCTTGCTGAAAGGCATGATGTGAAATGGTACCGACAGCCTTTTTGATCTTCTTGCCATTACTATCTCGTGAACACCAAACACGATAACTACCGTCATCTTTGGAACTGATCAGGAAGGCTCTCTGGCCACCGCATTTCTGTTGAAACCAGCCGAGAAGAGAAGGTAATGCCGACCGTCTCGACGAAGTTCTATCAGCCGAACTGAGGGCTTCCCGTATCACTTTCAGAAGTAGACCATCGGAGTTCGACATGATATCTCGATGGTAAGCGAAGGAAGGCACGCGGGCGAGTTCCACTCCGTGAAGCAATGGCGACAACCGAATTCTCAGTCCCCATTGTCTCCGTTACCGATGATCCGGGAGACGATCCTCTGGATGTACTGATAACCCTGTGGTCTCAGCAGGTGCACCGAATCACCCCTGCAACACACTGAGAGTTCCTCAATGCCAGAAAAGGACTCGCCGTCTACAACGACACGGATAGGTCTCTTGCCACAACCCTCTCCGACGACACGGATCTGCGCCTCCAGAGGCACGATCACGGGGAACTGCAGTGAATGAAACTGCACCGGTCGGTGGGCATTGAGCGGAGTAACAACCAGCGCATCGACATCTGGATGCATCACGGGACCTCCGGCGGCGAGGGAATATGCTGTCGAACCTGCCGGAGTCGCGATCACAAGGCCGTCTCCGGAATAGGCATTGAGCAGCACGTCGTCGATATAAACCCCCAGATGAACTGTCTGGCCCGAATCTCTCTCCAGAACGACATCGTTGATTCCAGCCGCATTTCCGATCTCTCCATCGGAGCCAGTCCACTTCGCAGAGAGCACCGGTAGTTGTTGCTCGACAAAGGCACCGCCCAGGAGAGTATCTACGAGCGCCTCTGGTCGCTGGCGTGGATTCATCAGGAATCCCACCCGTCCGAAATTCACCCCGTAAATTGGAACCGGAGGGTGATCGAGCACCCGTAGAAGTGACATCAGGGAGCCATCGCCCCCGATGACGATAATCAGATCCTTCTCGATGTCAGGCAAGCCACCTTCTTTCGGCGACCAGCATGTCGAATCGATACCCGACTTCACAAAAGAAGAGAACAACGCAGAGGCAAAGTCGTTGATCTCGTCAGATGATGAATCCGCAACGATGAGGACACGTTCGAGTTTCTGCACCGAGATACCTCCTCGATCAACTTTCCGTGAAGTTGACAGGTGTTTCCTCAACCGAACTGAGTGCACTCTCGAAGTAGGGAATTGTAATTCGCAAGCCTTCCTCGAGAGACACCTTGGGACTCCAATCGAGAAGAGACTTCGCCAGGGTAATATCTGGCTGTCGAACCTGGGGATCATCTTCTGGCAGCGGCAGATTCGTCAGTCCGCTGCTCGAGTTCGTCATGGAGATGACTTTTCTCGCAAAATCGATGATGGGGATCTCATCAGGATTACCCAGGTTAACGGGCTCCACCACGTCGGAGCTGAGCAGTCGCCAGATTCCATCGATCAAATCACTGACATGACAGAAGGAACGAGTCTGAGTTCCGTCTCCGAAGACAGTGAGTGGCTCACCCTTCAACGCCTGGCAGATAAAGTTTGGTAGTGCCCGTCCGTCATTGAGCCGCATCCGAGGACCATAGGTATTGAAAATACGCACGATCCTGGTATCGACTCCGTGAGTTCGGTGGTAGGCAAGAGTAAGCGCTTCTGCAAAACGCTTTGCCTCGTCGTAGACTCCGCGAACTCCGATCGGATTGACGTTGCCCCAGTACGATTCCGGTTGTGGATGGACCAGGGGATCACCATAAACCTCACTGGTACTCGCCAGCAGGAATCTGGCGCCACAGGCTTTCGCAAGGCCAAGAGCCTTGTGGGTACCGAGTGAACCCACTTTGAGGGTCTGGATCGGGTACTCCTGGTAATCGATGGGGCTCGCAGGAGAAGCAAAATGCAGGATCGAATCGATTTTTTCAGGGACATGAATGAACTCAGTAACGTCGTGTTGAAAGAACTGAAACCGCGGATTACCGAAGAGATGTTCGATGTTTCGGATGCTTCCAGTGAGGAGGTTGTCCATCACCACAACGTGGCAATCTCTGTCGAGAAACAGATCCGCCAGATGTGAACCGATAAACCCGGCCCCCCCTGTGATCAGAACTCTGCTAATTGTCATCTCGAGAGCTCCTGGTTCCGATCCCGTGATA
>CAWLAN010000137.1:0-6943 GCA_963854815.1 Planctomycetes bacterium UBA1146 | reverse complement strand
AGAACGCTGAAGATCAGAACGCTGAAGATCAGAACGCTGAAGATCAGAACGCTGAAGATCAGAACGCTGAAGATCAGAACGCTGAAGATCAGAACGCTGAAGATCAGAACGCTGAAGATCAGAACGCTGAAGATCAGAACGCAGCAGATCAGAACGCAGCAGATCAGAACGCAGCAGATCAGAACGCAGCAGATCAGAACGCAGCAGATCAGAACGATTCTGTGGAGAAGAAAGACGTGAAAAAGGTCCGCAAGACTGTACAGGGAAAAGTGGTGAGCGATTCGATGTCCAAGACGCTCGTCGTCGAGGCGGAGCGACTGGTCCGTCACCCGAAGTACCACAAGTACATGCGCAAATACACCAAGTACTATGCCCACGATGAAACCGAGCAGGCAGCTGTTGGGGATATCGTGGAACTCACGATGTGCCGCCCGTTGTCGAAATTGAAGCGCTGGGAGTTGAAGGAAATCATCCGGATGGCACCCAGAGACAACGCGCCGAGTCCTGAAGAGATGGCAAGAGAAGAGCTGGCCAGGGAGGGTGGAGCATGATTCAGATGCAAACCCAGCTCGATGTGGCTGACAACAGCGGTGCCAAGAAGGTGATGTGCATCAAGGTGCTCGGCGGTAGCAAGCGGCGCTTCGCCCATGTCGGTGATGTCATCGTCTGCTCGGTGAAGAAAGCTCTTCCAGCCAGTGAAATCAAGACCGGATCGGTGATTCGCGGTGTGATCGTCAGGACCAAGAAAAGGATCCGTCGAAACGATGGTTCCTATGTTCGATTCGATCGCAATGCGGTGGTGATCATCGACGGTGACGGGAATCCGACGGGAACCCGAATCTTCGGTGCTGTTGCACGAGAGTTGCGCCAGAAGAACTACATGAAAATCATTACCCTCGCACCCGAAGTGGTCTGAGGAAAAAAGAGAGGCGATGGAGATGTCCCGGCTAAAGAGTGGCGACCTCGTAGCGGTTGTCAGCGGCGCCGAGAAAGGGAAGCGTGGCAAGGTGCTCAAAGTAGACCGACGTCAGCGACGCATCACCGTCCAGGGCGTGAACATGGTCTACAAGCACTTGCGCAGGAGTCAGAAGCACCCCCGGGGTGGTCGTATCCAGTTGGAGGCCGCTCTGGACATGTCGAACGTTCTTCTGGTGGATCCGAAGAGCGGCAAGCCTACGCGTGTTCGAATGAAGGTGGATGGTGACGGGAAGAAGATACGGGTTTCCGTCAAGAGTGGAGAGCCGGTATAGACCGGCGCGGGAAATAATATGGCAAGACTGAAGGTCCAATACGACGAAGAGATTCTTCCGAAGATGGGGAAGAAGTTTGGCATCAAGAATGCCATGAGTACCCCGAGGATACAGAAAATCGTCGTCAATCGTGGTGTCGGAAAGGCGCTCGAGAACAAGAAGCGTCTTCAGGCCGCCACCGATGAACTGGCACTGATCACAGGGCAACGACCGGTTGTGACCAAGGCAAAGAAATCGGTAGCGAACTTTCACCTGCGCGATGGCAATGAAATCGGCTGCAAGGTTACGTTGCGTGGCAATCGGATGTACGAGTTCCTCGATCGACTCATCTCCGTGGCATTGCCGCGCGTGCGTGACTTCCGAGGAGTTGCCCCGACCGCCTTCGACGGCCGCGGTAATTTCTCGATGGGATTGACGGACCAACTTGTGTTTCCAGAACTACGTATAGATGATGTCGAATTCCTGCAGGGGATGAACGTCTGTATCACCTTTCGTAATTCAGACGACGAGAAGTCGCATTTTCTGCTGTCAGAATTTGGCTTCCCGTTCAAAAAGAAATAAGAGGATAGGCTTTGGCGAGAAAAGCCCTAGTTAACAAGCAGAAGTTGGAGCCCAAGTTTTCGACGAGGGCCTACCATCGCTGCAATCTTTGTGGACGCCCGCGTGCTTACTACAGGAAGTTCGGAATCTGTAGGATCTGCTTCCGGAACATGGCGGCCAAGGGAGAAATCCCAGGAGTTCGCAAAGCGAGTTGGTAATAGAGTAAGAAGTGAGTTCCATGGCTCACCAGCGTGCGAGTCGCGCCAGGAGCGAAGGAGATTGACACAATGAGCATGACGGACCCGATTGCGGATTTGCTGACCCGGATTCGCAACGTGAACGTACTCGGCCGTACCTCGGTTCGAGCGCCCTATTCTCGCATCAAGGAACAGATTCTCATGACTCTCAAGCGCGAGGGCTTCATCGAGGATTTCCAGGTGGAAGGTGAGATGCCCGCGAAGGCTCTCTCCATCCAGCTGAAGTTTGGTCCGGAGGGCGAGAAAGTGATTCGGAAAATCGAACGGGTCTCGAAGCCGGGCTGCAGGGTCTACAGTGCTGTCGCCGATTTTCCGGTCGTTCGGGAGGGTCAAGGGATCACAGTGATTTCCACTTCCCAGGGCATCCTCAGTGATAACGAGGCTCGCCAGCGCAATGTCGGTGGCGAACTTCTGTGCCGTGTTTACTAGCAAGGGGGGCAAGCATGTCGAGAATCGGTAGTCGACCGGTTGTGATCCCCTCTGGTGTCACCGTCGCCGTCGATGGCGATACGGTGAATGTGAAGGGACCCAAGGGAGAGATCTCCTGGGACTGTCATTCCTCGATACAGATTTCTGTCGAGGACGGCTCGGTGCTTGTTGAACGCCGCACACAGGAGCGAATCGCTCGCTCGATGCACGGTACGGCCAGGCAACTGGTCAATAACATGGTTCTCGGAGTTTCCGAGGGTTTTTCCCGCACCCTGGATATCGAAGGTGTCGGATACAACGCGAAGTTGCAGGGTAAGAAACTGGTACTATCCATCGGGTTCTGTCATCCGGTGGAACTGATGGTGCCGGAGGGTGTCGAGTGCGAATGCCCCGATGCCACAAAGATTGTCGTCAAAGGCGTGGACAAGCAGAAGGTCGGTCAGTTTGCAGCTGAAGTCCGATCGAAACGGCCACCTGAACCCTACAAGGGTAAAGGGATCAGGTACGAGGGCGAGTATATCCGTCGCAAACAGGCCAAGAGTTTTAGCGCGTAGGCTACGGGAGAAGCGAAGATGCGAACAGCCAATAAGAAAAAAGCACGTCGTCTGCGTAGACGACGTCATATTCGAAAGAAACTCTCTGGAACAGCAAGTCGTCCGCGGCTCACTGTTTTCAGGAGTGCGAGGCACATCTACTGCCAGGTCATCGATGATCTGGAAGGAGTCACTCTCGTCAGCGCCTCTTCCGTGGTGAAGGGGGACAATGACGCCGTTTCCAAAAATTCCGGAAACGTCGAGGGAGCGACCGCAGTCGGTGAGATGCTTGCAGCACGATTGAAGGAGAAGGGCATCTCGCTCGTAGCCTTTGATCGAAATGGGTACAGATTTCATGGGCGGGTCCAGGCTGTTGCCGAGGCTCTCCGCAAGGAAGGCATCGAGGTCTAAGGCATGTCCGACGAAGAAAAAAAGACCGAAGAAACCGCTGCGTCCGTCGAGGGTGATTCGCCGCCGAGCGAGTCCGGGGTGCCCCCCGCCGAGCCATCGGCCGCACCAGAGTCGGCCGCACCAGAGTCGGCCGCACCGGAGTCGGCCGCACCGGAGTCGGCCGCTCCAGAGAAGCCGACACCAGAGAAGGCCACAGAGACCGCCGCTTTTGCTCCAGCACGCGGTGGTCGTGGTGGCGGTCCCGGAGGCCGCGGTGGTCGTGGTGGCGGTCCTGGAGGCCGCGGTGGTCGTGGTGGCGGTCCTGGAGGCCGTGGTGGTCGTGGTGGTGGTCCCGGAGGCGGAGGCCGCGGTGGTGGCCCGGGTGGCCGTGGTGGCCGTGGTGGCCGCGGAGGCCGCGGTGGTCGTGGACACGATGACGACGATGGCCCACGTTACGAGGAGAGGGTCGTCAAGATCAATCGCGTCGCTGCAACCGTCAAGGGAGGACGACGGATGTCCTTCAGTGGTCTGATTGTCCTCGGTGACAAGAAGGGCAAGGTCGGTATCGGTTTTGGCAAGGCGAAAGAGGTCCAGGGAGCACTGGAGAAGGCTTTCAAGGATGCCCGTGGCAAGATGCATGATGTCTCCCTCAAGGGGACCACGATACCGCACGAAGTGCTCGGAGCTGCAGGGACCTCCCGGGTCAGAATGTTGCCCGCATCACCGGGTACCGGTGTGATCGCTGGCGCGTCTGTGCGCGCCGTTCTCGAGTGTGCGGGAGTCCACGATGTCTTGACCAAGCAGTACGGGAGCAATAATCCACTCAACGTCGTGAAAGCTACACTCGAAGGGTTGCTCAGGATGCGGACCAACGAACAGGTCGAGAAGTTGAGGGGAGTGACACTTCCATGAACCTCTTCGAACTGAACAAGGAATCAGGAAAATACAAGAACCGTAAACGGGTTGGCCGAGGCCATGCAGCGGGCGGAGGAAAAACCGCAGGTCGTGGGCACAATGGAGCTCATTCTCGGTCTGGTTGGAGCAAGAAACGGGGATTCGAAGGCGGGCAAACGCCGCTCTTCCAGCGTCTTCCCAAGCGAGGCTTCAGCAACGTGCGTTTTCGAGTCGACTATGACATCATCAACGTCGGAGATCTGAATCAGGTGCCCGAAGACGTTGCCATGGTGAACCTCGAATACCTGGCCGAGAACGGGTTGGTCCGGAAACGTCATTCACGACTTAAAATCCTCGGATCCGGCAAGTTAGATCGAAAGATGGTGGTCGAAGCGGCTCGTTTCAGCAAGACTGCCCGTGAACAGATCGAGGGTCTCGGTGGTGAAGCGAAAACGGTCTAGGGAGCTTCATGTTTCAGGCCATTGCTAACATTCTGGCGATTGCAGATCTCCGACGTCGGTTGTTTTACACCTTCATGGCGCTGGCGATCTATCGCGTCGGATTTCACATCTACCTTCCAGGTGTGCGCCTCGAGATTCTGGACCAGGTCAAGGAGAACGCCGAGCAGAGTTCCGATGGGTTGGTCAACTTCATCGCGATGACGAGCATGCTGACCGGAGGTGCTCTGGGCCAGGCTGCAGTCTTCTCTCTGGGGATCATGCCGTACATCAGCGCATCCATCATCTTCTCCCTGATGACGAAGGTGTTTCCCAAGTTGGAGGAACTTCAGAAGGAAGGGGAGTCCGGGCGAAAAGTCATCAATCGCTGGACCCGTTACTCGACCGTTCTGCTCTGCTTGATCCAGTCTTTACTGGTGGTTCAGTGGGTCGCCAGCCCCGATTCGGGAGTGAACGGGCAAGCCATCTCCGAGTCCGGTTTTGCGCTCGGATTATTGCAGGTGATGGTCCTTACCGGCGGCACTCTGTTTTTGATGTGGCTCGGCGAGAAAATCACCGAGAACGGCATCGGAAACGGGATCTCGCTGATGATCATGGCCGGCATCGTGTCCTCCGTCCCTGCTAGTTTGATCAGTTTCAGTTCTGAATGGGGTACGCTCGATCCGGACGGTAGGCCTTTCTTCATCCTGAGGATGCTGAGTCTCATCGGTTTCTTCCTGACCGTTGTCGCCGCAGTGGTTTTCATCACCAAGGGGCAGCGCAGGATTCCCATCCAGAATGCTCGTACCGTACGCGGTGCTGGAGGGCAGCGGCATTACATGCCGATCAAGGTCAACAGCGCTGGTGTGTTGCCGATCATCTTCGCCCAGTCCTTGCTCATCATTCCTGGTGTCGTACTGGGTGTCATGGGAGCGACCACCCTGAGTCAACTGCTGAGTTACGGCACCTTCTGGTACCTGATCCTCTATGCCCTGATGATCCTGTTCTTCACTTACTTCTGGACATCGCTTTACTACAACCCCGTCGAGATTGCCGACAACATGAAAGAGCATGGCTCCTTCGTTCCGGGGATCCGGCCGGGCCGACGTACGGCCGAATATCTGCAGCAGGTCTTCGCCAGGATTACCCTGGCAGGGGCCGTTTTCCTCGCCGCCATCGCGCTGATCCCGATGCTGGTCACCCAGAAGATGGGAATCGATTCCTTTGCTGCCCAGATGCTGGGAGGAACAGGAATCCTGATCACCGTGGGGGTTGCTCTCGACCTCGTCGACAAGATCGAAGCCCAGCTCCTGGCTCGTCAGTACGAAGGCTTCGTGGCTCCTCGTCGCAGGAAGTCGGGAGCCGTTACGAGAGACCGATAGCCGGTGCGGCTGGTATTCCTCGGACCTCCCGGTGTAGGTAAGGGTACCCAGGCGGCTGGTCTTGCCATCGATCTCTCGATTCCGCACATCTCCACCGGAGCCCTGTTACGCGAAGCCCTCGACAAGGGAACCCCGACCGGACTCGAGGCGAAGTCGTTCATGGAAGCAGGCGAACTGGTTCCCGATACGGTGGTGCTGAGACTGGTGCAGGAACGGATCTCCGAGGCCGATTCGACTGCTGGTTGGCTACTCGACGGATACCCGAGAAACCTGGTGCAAGCCACAGCCCTCTCGCAGTTGCTCACCGAGATGCAGCAATCTCTGGACCGGGTGGTTTACTTCGAATGCTCGGAATCGGAAGTCGTTCGCCGCCTCGCGGGAAGACGGACATGTCGAAATTGTGGTGGGACTTTCCACATCGAGTTTGCCCCAGCGACAGGCGCCTGCAGTGCCGGCTCGGGTGAGGCTTGCGATCTCTACCAACGCAGTGACGATTCCGAGCAGGCGATCCTCAATCGTCTGAAGGTCTACCGACGCGAGACCGATCCACTGGTCGACCACTATCGTGATCAGAGCGCGTTGGTTGTCGTCGATGGATCGGCATCCATCGAAGCGGTAAGCGTTTCATTGCGAGAGGTCTTGGGGCAAACCCCGTGATTCACTACAAGTCTCCCCGCGAGATCGATCGGATGGCAGTTCCCGGTGAGATGGTCGCTCGCACTTTCCAGACCATTGCCGGTCTGGTTCATGCCGGGACCACGACTCAGGAAATCGATGATGTGGTTCGTGATTTCGTCAAGGATCTGGGGGGCAAGCCGCTCTTTCTCGGCT
>CAWLAN010000136.1:0-7005 GCA_963854815.1 Planctomycetes bacterium UBA1146 | reverse complement strand
TGCTTCGAGGAGCGCGGCGACCACTTTCAACAACTGGTCGAGGGATGGAAAAAATCTCGCGCCCCGAGTTGAGCGGGTGACGGAGGACATCGCTGAGAGGACTCGTTCTAGAGCCGTGCTCTGGATGCGTTGCTCTCCCGGGTTCAGGATAGTCGAGAACCCGTCCCCATCTCGACAACGAGATCTCACGGTCGTAACTGGAGGAACCTTGGCAAAAAACCGGTTTATTTTCATGTGCCTGGAATGTGGCACTTCGCACGAACGCCACATGGGACGCTGTCCTGATTGTGGCACCTTCAACTCGCTCAAGGAACACCGCCTCGGTACAACCAGCAGCGAACCGGCACCTCGACTGGCAGGAGAAAGCGCAACCGCGGTATTGCTCGCACAGATCGAAGCGCGCGAGGAAGATCGGATGGCCATCGGCATGGGAGAAGTCGATCGGGTTCTCGGTGGCGGACTGGTCCCCGGCTGCGGAATATTGCTCTCGGGTGAACCGGGGGTTGGAAAATCGACGCTGCTGTTGCAGATCGCCCAGGCCATCTCCAGCACAGGACGTCAATTTCTCTACATCACGGGTGAAGAATCCGCAGCTCAGGTTCGATTACGGGCCGATCGAATCGGCGCATCGTCGGAAAATCTGTGGCTACTCCCCGAATGTGACCTGGAAGCCATCGAGCAACAGATCCTTGCCATCAGGCCCGCAGTCGTCGGGATCGATAGCATCCAGACGATACGCTGGGAGCAAATCCCTGCAGGTGCAGGCGGAGTGGTTCAGGTGCGGGAGGTCACCTCGCGGTTACTGGCTCTCGCGCGTCGTGAAGGAATCCCACTGCTGATGGTCGGCCATGTCACCAAGGATGGCGGCGTCGCCGGGCCAAGAGCCCTGGAACACATGGTCGACGCGGTATTGCAGTTCGAGGGAGAACGAGGACACGCCCTGAGGGTGCTCAGAGGGCTGAAGAATCGTTTCGGATCGACCGAGGAGGTGGGCATCTTCGAGATGCGATCCGATGGACTCATCGAGGTCGAAAATCCATCTTGCCTGTTGCTGGGAGATCGTGCTCATTCGTCACCAGGATCTGCCGCAGCGGCAGTGCTGGAAGGGAGCCGTCCACTGCTCCTCGAGATCCAGGCGCTGGTCACACCGGCGGCCCACGGAGCCCCCGCCAGGAAGGTATCCGGCATCGATTCGGGTCGTCTATCGATGCTCGCTGCAGTACTCGAGAAACGGCTGGGGATTCCACTCGGGGGTTGCGATATTCATGCCAACGCCGTCGGAGGGGTGAAACTGCGTGGCACCGCAGGAGACCTGGCACTGGCCGCTGCCATCCTCTCTTCGTTTCATGATCGAGCACTTCCCAGGGACGTGATCTTCGCCGGTGAAGTGGGATTGCTCGGTGAGATCAGACCGGTACCCGGGACCCGCCAGAGACTGGAAGAAGCCAAACGACTCGGATTCCAGGCTGCCTGTCTGGCTCCGGGGAGTCTCGAAGGTTCCCCACTCGAAGGCATGAGGATCCACGAAACTCAGGAACTGGCAGACCTGGCCAAACGCTTCGTCGAATGAGCCAGGAGCCTGCCATTCCCGCTGTCCTCGATCCGATGCATGCGCGTGGTCTCCGTCACTGGATGATCATCTGGGTCGTGGTCAGCACGACCATCGCATTCTGTATGTTCCTGCCCATCTTCTCCTCCTCCGACAATGCAGCGTTTCGCGCCTACCAGGCCCATATCGACAAACAAACCGACCAGGCACCTTCCCCGAGCTGGCCCGAGAAAGCACTGCAAGGAATCACCTTCGATTCGCAGATGATCCTCGAGGCTCGTCGTTGCTGGGATGATCCCTCGGAACCGGACGCCGCCAGCCCAGCGATGCGACAGTTGAGGTACCTGGCCAGATATAGCACTCATCTGGCCAGGGGAGAGACCACACTGGTTGCCTTGCTGCTGATCTGGTTCTTCTCCAGGTACAGAAAACTCGACCTGAAGATACAGAGGCGGATGCTGGCAGGATTCCTCGGCCTTGGTGTCGCCTCTTTACTGGCCACTTGCGTCAAGTTTCTGGTCGGTCGCGGACGACCCAACGAGTTACTCTGGCGCGGTCGCCTGCACTGGGATTGGTTGGCATTCGATCACAACCATCACAGTTTTCCGTCGGGACACGCCACCGCTAGCGGAGCGCTGGTGATGGTGCTGTGTCTGCTCTATCCACGGGGCTGGCCGATCTGGCTGGCGGTAGGACTGTGGCTGGCAGCAACACGGGTCCTGATGACAGAACACTGGCCCACCGACACCATCGCTGGCTTTTTTCTCGGGGCATTCAGCGTCGCACTGGTGGCATCTATTCTGCAACGCAAACGTGCCGCTCAGGACTCTGCAAGGAACCACAGTTCCATCGAGATGGTCTCGCCATTGGAATAGTTGACGATGCCTTCAGGACCGGTCGACCAGACGAGACGACAACCTTCTGCTTGCAGATCAACAGCGCTTTTCGACAGCTCGGCGACGGTGGCCAGCAACCAGCACGGCGCTGCTGTTTCGACCCACTGTGAAACTCCACCCGGGAACTTCTCGTGCAGGGAAGGCACCGTTTTTTCTCCCGGCAGAGGATCCCGATCGAGGGCGAAGACCAGCGAAGGTTCGCCATAACCCAGAACGACCAGTGGAGCATCGGGAGCGACACTCTGATCGATGACTTCGGCAACCATCGGAGCCACCTGCATACGATGCTGGAGACCACCGAGTCCGTGCAGCACCAAAATCATGCAGCAGACATTACAGACGGTCACGAATCCGGGACCCTGCCAGCTGCCGAAACGTGCTCCAGGCCTCAATCGTAGCGTCAGAGCCGCCGTGATCAGCATCGCCGCGGCAACCGTGATCACAATCCCAGGGCTCCCCTCGTAACTGACCATCACCACCGTGAAGGCCACCAGCAACAGACCCAGCATCAGCGCTCCCAGCCAGAGACCGATCCGACCGGGTGTCTCCGCCAGCAATCGAGCATCGACCTTCCCCGTCTCGACCCGACTCCACGCCAGGACCACAACCACTGCGATGCCGGGGAACGAAGCGAGGATGTAGTGAGGTAGTTTGGTCGCCACCAGCGTCATCAACAGAAGTGTCGGAATCACCATTGCTGCCAGCAAGACACCCTTGCCGCGACCACCAAACAGGTCCCGCCTCGCCATGACGATCGGCACCAATAGTCCGGAGACAGGGGCGGCTCCCAGCAACAGCACCGGCAAATAGAAAGGCAACCCGATGATCCAACCGATCAGTCCACTGCCTCCGTGGCTCTCGAGTGGCGAAGTACTTCGCTCGATCAGATGGCGACCGATCCCGATGCGGGCCAACTCGCCTCCGGTTGCCTCGTTGGCGGGGATCGCCCAGGCGAGAAAGATCCCAACCGACACCACGCAAGCGACGGTAACGATGCCCCACCATCTTCTTCCCAGATCGAGCCATTGCCTGCCTGCGATGGTGGCCCAGGCGCAGGCGAGCAAGAAGATGATGAAACCGACCGGGCCCTTCGCCAGCAACGCCCACGACAGCGAGATCGTCAACAGCGGCAAATGGGCGAGCCGGTATCCTCGTAGTGCCCGGTCGACGAGCACCGCCATCGATACCGTGACTCCCGCCATCATCGTCGCATCCGCAGTGGCAGCGGTCCCCATCAACAGCGGCAACGGCAGAAGAGCTCCCAGACCTGCTGCTCTCAGGCCTACGACATCGCCACCGAGGTTCCTTCCGATATGAAAGGTAGCAAGAGCCACGATGAGGGCCGCCAGGATGGAGGGAATCCGTACCGCCAGGTCGGTCGCCCCGTGCCAGGCGATCCACGGCATCATCAACCAGTAGACCAGCGGCGGCTTATCGGCACGCAGTTGGCCATCGAAACGAGGAACGAGAAAATCACCGGTGCGTATCATCTCCACCGCCGCTCGCCCGAAGCGAGGTTCGTCCCGATCCCATAGCATCGTCGTCGATGCGAGATAGAGGCACAGCATGGTGAGAAATAACAGCAGCACTGCCATACGGATGTGGACAGATTTCACCAGCGGCTCACTCCCCCTAAGAGTTCATTTTTGCAGGGCGGAGGGTGGCGATTCCCTGCCGATCTCGGGGAGTTGCCATCCCGATGGAGTGATCACGCAAGCACAACCCCTGGAACAGGATCAGCCATCCCTCGAATCCTCGATCGCCGGATCCGCTCGAAGTGCCGGCTCGGCACTGAACCCGGTGGGAGCCTCGATTCGTTCCACAGCCACCGCGGCGACCTTGAACTCCGGCGTCTCGGTTATCGGATCCACGTCAGGATTGGTGATGTTGTTGGTCAGCGTCTCCTCGGGGAAGGCAAAACTCATGAACACCGTCCCTGACGGTGAGGTCCGGGTGATGGCGACGCGGGTCGTCACATCTCCTCTGCGCGAACTGATCCGCGCCCAGTCCCCATCCTCGAAGCCCAGTTTCTCGGCATCCCGGGGATGGATCTCGAGCCACTCGTTGGGAACCAGGATCCGGAAACCTTCTGAACGGCCCGTCATCGTGTTGGTGTGGTAGGTCGGCAATCGTCGTCCCGTGGTCAGATAGAACGGGTATTCATCATCGGGATTCTCTGAGGGAGGGACATAGTCGAGCAATTGTAACTTGCCCTTGCCGTTGAGGAATACGCCTTCATGGAGCACGGGGGTACCCGGATGATCGTGATCGGGAACCGGCCAGTGCAACTCACCGCTGTCGATGCGATCGTAATCGAGGCCGGCGTAGATCGGAGAAACGGAAGCGAGTTCATCGAAGACCTCGCTGCTACTGGCATAATCGAAGTGAACTCCACTCTCCATCCGCTTGGCTACCTCGGCGATGATCCACCAGTCAGGCTTCGCTTCGCCCGGGGGATCCGACGCCTTTCGTATCCTCTGAATCCGGCGATCAGAGTTGGTGAAGAAACCATCCACCTCGGTGAAGGCCGCCGCAGGAAAGACCACATGTGCCTTCTGGGCGGTGTCAGTGAGGAACATGTCCTGCACGACGAAGAAATCGAGGGATTCGAGCGCCTTGGTGGTGTGCTTGACATCCGGGTCGGTCACCAGGGTGTTCTCGCCACAGATCCACATCGCCTTGACGCGTCCATCTACGGCGTGATCGAGCGCCGCGATCTTGGTGATCCCCTTGTCGGGATCGAGGGGGACCCCCCACGCCTTCTCGAACTTTTTCCGACTCTCGGCCGAGGTGACATCCTGGAATCCGGGGTAGTTGTTGGGCAGGGCTCCGGCGTCCCCGGCACCCTGGATGTTGTTTTGCCCACGAAGCGGATTGACTCCCGCGCTCCGTTTGCCGAGGTTTCCGGTGATGAGCGCCAGGTTGCACAAACTCTGCACGTTACTGACACCACAGATGTGTTCGGTGATTCCCAGGGTGTAGTAGATGCCCGCGCGCTCGGCCGAACCGTATTCGATGGCACATTCACGGATCAGATCTTGCGGAACTCCCGAAATCTGCTCGGCATATTCGAGTGTGAAGGACTCGAGGTGTTTCTTCAGTTCCTCGAAACCCTCGGTGCGCTGCTCGACATACTCCTTGTCATACAGATCCTCATCGATGATCACCTTCGCCATCGCATTGAAAAGCGCCACGTCAGACCCGAGCTGGATCTGAAGATGTCCATCGGCAAGTTCAGCCAGAGGGATCTTCCTGGGATCGACCACGAACAGCTTCGCACCCTTGCGAACCGCCTTCTTCACTCGTAACGCGATGATAGGATGGCACTCCGTCATGTTGGTGCCGACACAGAGCATCATCGGGCAGTCCTCGATCTCGGGGATCGAGTTCGACATCGCTCCGCGTCCTATCGAGGCCGCCAGACCGGCGACCGTCGGACTGTGTCAGGCACGCGAACAATTATCGACCTGATTCGAGTTCATCACCGCCCGTGTGAACTTCTGCAACATGTAGGCACCCTCACCGGGAGCACGACCACTGGCGATGGCATAAAATGCTTTCGGACCATGCTCGGCACGAATGCTCTTGAATCGCTGCGCGGTGTAATCGAGCGCCTCATCCCACGAGACCGGCGTCAGTTGACCATCCTTGCGCACGAGAGGCATTGTGAGACGATCGTCCGAGTTGACGAAGTCAAAACCGAACTGTCCCTTCACGCACAAGGCACCCTCATTCACCGGTCCATCGAGCGCTGGAGTGACACCGATCATCTTCCCATCTCGAGCATGCAGGTTGATGGAACAACCGGTGCCACAGTAGGGACAGATGCTGCGAGTCTCCTCGACCTTTCCGGGAATAGACCCCTGACCAACCATCTTCTTGTCGGCGAGCGCGCCGGTGGGACAGGTGTAGATGCACTGGCCGCAGAGGGTGCATTCGCTACCCATCAGAGGACCACCGAAAGCAGTAGCAATCCCCTTGTTCCAGCCTCGCCCGGTCATGGTGATGGCGTAATCCCCCTCCACCTCGGCGCAGATCCGCACACAGCGGAAACAGGAGATGCAGCGGTCATAGTCTCGCAGTAGAAACGGATTCGAGTCCTCTTTGGATGCATTACTGATGTCACCGAGGAAACGTTCGCGTCCGACGTCGAACTGCTCGGCAAGTTCGTGAACCTCACAGGTACCGATATCACGGCAGCGCGGACATTCGTCGCCCGGATTCTCGGAGAGAACCATCTCGACCAGGGTAGCCTGCATCCTTCGCAGCTTTTCACTGTCGGTGCGAACCACCATTCCTTCCTCCGCCTCGAGGGTGCAGGAGGAGGCGGGAATTCGACGCCCTTCCACATCGACCACACAGAGTCGGCAGGATCCGTACGGATCGAGCCGTTCATCCCAGCACAACGTGGGGACGAAGGTTTCTTCGCGGCGAGCCACCTCGAGCACCGTCTCCCCCGGCTGAAAAGAGACGTTGCGGCCATCGAGGTTCATCACCTTCTCGGTACTCACTTCGAATTCCTTCCACTGGTGCTCTCGGATCCCTGGCCGTCGATATAGT
>CAWLAN010000135.1:0-7049 GCA_963854815.1 Planctomycetes bacterium UBA1146 | reverse complement strand
GTGGCGGATCCAGCCAGGCCCGGCACGTCTCCAGCCGGAACCCGCACAGGTGAGGTTGTATTCCCCCGGCTCGAGGGTGTCGATGCTGAAGTGTCCTGACTCATCGGTGTGAGCCCGGGTCCATGAGAAATCTCCCGGAGAGGTGGATCCAACTCTCATTTGGATATCGGGCAACGGCGAGCCCGCCTGGTCGCGAACGATGCCGCGGATCGCAGCACCGGGCTTCAGCACCACCTCGACTGGAATCGTTTCATCGAGTTCCACCTCGATCGCGGAAATGCGCCCCTCGATGAAGCCCTTGGCCTCGGTCCTGATATCGTAACGACCGGGGAGGATTCCCTGTAACCGGAACCCCCCCGCAGCATCGCTGACCGACTCAGGAAGTGGCCGAGGGATGGTGCGATAATCGAGATCCGGATCCACCAGCGTGACGCTGGCACCTTCCACCGCGACACCGCCAGTAGTCACGACGAGGCCATCGATGACCGCTCCGGAAACCAGTTCGATGTTGACCTCGTGCACATCGAACAGTGTCAACTGCTGGCTCGCGCGAACCCAGGGTTGCTTGTCGGCATAAACGGTGTATTCGAGCGGCGGAAGCTGCCTGAACTGAACCCTGCCCTCGGCATCGGTTCGCCCTTCGGCAATCGGATGGTTGAGCATGTAGAGCAGAATTTCATCGCGCGTTAGATTCGTCAACAACGCCGAGTCATCGACGAGGGAACCTCGCACGATCACCCTGCAATCTTCCTCCTGGCCCCCGGCACTGTGGGTCTCGACGGTCAGGGTTGCCCCCGGCAGCAGCACCACATCTCGACGCTGCGCCGACTCGGCCAGGTCGATGATCTGCTGCGCTGGGGTCTGCAGTGTTCCATCTGCCACAGCAGCGACCAGGTATCGGCCTCGATCGAGCCCGTGAAACTGGTAACGACCGTGGTCGTCGGTATCCGTCTGTGAGATCGGTTCCAGCGCACCGTCGAGATCGTCGCGAATCGGGAGCCACGACAGTTGCCAATCGGACCGGTAATTTGCCACGTCGAGGAACGGTACTCGTCGTTCGCCGTCGCTGAACCAGCCGGGGAATCGAACCCTGTAGATGGAAACCTCCGCCAGCGCCGCAACGCCTCCCTCTGGAGTGGAGATGATGCCCCACACCTGCGCCGGGATCTGTTCCTCAACATCTTCCTGGTCCTGAGGCACATCGACGATGGTCGGATCCGCCACGACGGTATCTCCGAAGGCGGCATCTGGTTCGCCTTGCGGTCGATCGGTGAGGGTAGGTCCGCTGAACTGGTCACTGAGAAAAACGCCGATGAGGATCGCAATTGCAACGACCAGACCGATGGCGATGAGTGGGTTTCTCGGCATGAAGCGCCTTTCACGGGACAGGGGCCGCGATGCAGACCTGTTCGACCTGATCCAGGCCGTCGGTGGATCTGCCTGCCCCCCCTAGGGGTTCTTTCCTATCCATTCATCCGTTTTCACCACGATGTGTGACAGGATTTTCGCGGCATTTGTCCTCAGCCGTGGTTTTTGCGGCCAGACCTGGCCATCGCCAACCGCCACGATCCAGCAACCCTCACCGAGCAGGGCTTGCCGTTCTCTGCTCCCTTGCCGATGATGCCGACCGCAACAGCACTGCCTCTGAGAACACTGGAAGGCTGGAGAAGATGGTGGATTCGACCTCGCCACGGTTTCGGACCCTGCACTGGGTCGGCGATACCGATGGCTGTCTCCACCTGATCGATCAGACGTTGCTACCGGAAAAGGAACAGCAACGAATCATCGAGCAACCGGAACAGTTGATCGAGGCGATCCAGCAACTGGTCGTGAGGGGGGCTCCCGCCATCGGGGTCGCAGCGGCCTACGGTCTGTGCCTGGCGATTCGAGGTTGTAAAGACATCGATACCGTTCGGTCGCGCTTTCGCGAAGCACTGCCGGCGCTACGATCGGCTCGCCCCACCGCGGTGAATCTCCAGCACATGGTCGATCGGATGGCCGACCTCGAGAGTTCCGCCGAATGCGAACACCTCGATGGTGCTGCACTGAAAGAACGGTTGCTCAGCGAAGCGCGAGCCATCGACGAGCAGGATCAGCAGTGCTGCCAGGCCATCGGCGAATCGGGAGCGTCACTGATTGCCGATGGCGCCACCGTCCTCACCCACTGCAATGCCGGGGCACTCGCCACCACAGGAACCGGAACCGCGCTGTCGGTGTTGTACGAGGCGTGGAATCAGGGCAAGCGCTTCCAGGTACTGGCCGGTGAAACGCGTCCGTTGCTGCAAGGATCGCGATTGACCGCATGGGAACTGCACAAAAACGGGATCCCGGTCGAGGTGATCTGCGATGGAGCCGCGGGCAGTTTCTTCTACAACGGTGAAATTGATGTGGTGATCACCGGATCCGACCGGGTTGCCGCCAATGGCGATGCCGCCAACAAGATCGGTACTTACACCATCGCCTCACTGGCGAAAGTGCACCAGGTGCCCTTCTATATCGCAGCACCTAGCACCTCCTTCGACCTCAGCATCGCCAGCGGTGACGAGATCCCCATCGAGCAGCGATCCGCCGATGAGATCTGGTCACCGACGAGCCAGCAACAACCGCCCGAGGGGATCGGTTACCGCAATCCAGCCTTCGATGTGACTCCGGCCTCCCACATCGCTGGCTGGATCACCGAAGTCGGTATTCTGCAGCCCCCATTCGAGGAGATCCGGGGATGATTCCACTGGAGCCTCCTGACAACTCCCGAGATACTCTGCTGGCCTATGATGGAGATTGTCGGATGTGTACCGGCAGTATCCGGTCGATGCAGATGCTCGGGTTGCTCGCGGGAATCACGACGCAACCTGCTGCACTGGTCACCGGAGATGACCGGGAATTGCTCGACAGTTACCGACGCTCCGGCGAGATCGTGCTGCTCGACGCTCAACGCGAGGATGTACTGACCGGTGCCGCTGCGTTCCGGTGGCTGCTGCAGAGGAGACTTCCGCGCTTGCTCGGGGCACCGCTCGACTTTGCTGCTCTGTTCGGACTGATGTGCATCGGATATCGCTTCATCGCTGCCTGGCGAAGGCTCATCTCACCACCACAGACGCCGCCAGATCCCACCTTTCCTGAACCGGATTGGGTCGCCCGCTACCGCATCAGCGGCAGTGTCGTGCTGCTGGCCCTGGCGTTGGGGCTGCTGTCGATGGTGGTGGGAATCCCGTCCCCCGACCCGGATCACATCACGGGGCTCACCATCGGCGGCGGGTTACTGCTGCTGGTCAGTAGCGCTCTGATTCCGATGCTTGCGCGCGCGGGACGCAAGGTCGACACCGTGGCGACACTGGTCGGGGCGATCTTCATCTCGTCATTCATGGTGGCGATGCTGGTGCTTTTGAAGAACATCTTCCTGACCGAGGAAATTGCGCTGCTGCAGCCGAGCGTTCTGTTCGGCGTCGCGATGATGGGCGGATTCTGGCTGCTGTTTCGCTGTCAGAACTGGCTCGATGGCAGCGCCGAGGAGAGCAGGAGTTCCGAGATCAGAAGACCTCTGAGCGCCGCCTCGAAGCGGGGAAGAATCGTGGTGTTGGCCATCATCCAGATAGCATCCCAGCTCTGGATCACGTTCCTGTTCGGGATCCTCTAGCCGCCGGAGACCCGACCGCGCAGGTTCTCGTCCTTGTCGGCGACCTTGCTGGCCATCGTCGCCTTGTGATCGTCGAGGCGTGCACGCATCTCGGGGTTGGCAACGGCGACGATCTGCGCCGCCAGGATGGCAGCGTTGGTGGCCCCCGGCTTGCCGATGGCAACCGTCGCGACGGGAACCCCTGGCGGCATCTGTACCGTTGCCAGCAAGGCGTCCATGCCATCGAGGACACTCGAATCGATGGGCACACCGATCACCGGTAGCGTGGTGCTGGCGGCCATGACACCGGCCAGATGCGCGGCGTGTCCAGCAGCCGCGATGATGGCGCAGTAACCGTCATCGGCAGCACTCTGGCTGAGGCGATGAGCGACCTCGGGGGTGCGGTGGGCCGAGCAAACACGAACCTCCGCCTCGATGTCGAACTTGCGCAACTGCTCGACACAGGATTCCATCACCGCCCAGTCGCTATCGCTGCCCATGACGACGAGAACCTTGGCACTCATGATGTTTGTTCCTTCCAACTCTCCCAGGCGATGCCGGTCACCCGCTCGAACAGTTCCTGATAGCGGGCGGTGGTTCCCTCGACCACCTCATCGGGAAGATCCGGCACTGGACCGTCTCCTGTCCAACCACAAGAGGCGAGATGATCGCGCACATACTGCTTGTCGAAGGATGGAGGACTGATACCGACCTGATAGCTATCCGCGGGCCAGTAGCGTGACGAATCAGCCGTCAGTACCTCGTCGGCGAGCACCGGTCCATCCGCATCGAGACCGAACTCGAACTTGGTATCGGCGAGAATCAAACCGCAACTCTGTGCGTGGTCACGACCGTGCGAAAAGATCTGGACCGACAATTCTCTCAACTGTGCCATCAGATCGTGACCGACCAGATCTGCGGCGGCCTCGAAGGAGATGTTCTCATCGTGCCCTTCGTGATTCTTGGCTGCCGGTGTGAAGATGGGATCATCGAGACGATCGGCCTGTTGCAATCCTTCGGCCAGAGCAATGCCGCAGATGGCTCCACTCGCCTGGTAGTCCTTCCAGCCACTGCCGACGACATATCCGCGCACCACGCACTCGACAGGGATCATGTCGAGTTTCCGCACCAGCATCGCGCGCGGTCCCCAGTCGCTGGAAGCACCTCGAAACGGTTCGGGAAAATCGGCGGGATCGGTCGAGATCAGATGGTGACGGATGCCGTCGGGGAGCCGTTCGAGCCACCAGCGCGTCAACTGGGTCAGGATCGCACCCTTATCGGGGATCCCCTGGGGCAACACCACGTCATAAGCGCTGACACGATCACTGGTCACCAGCAACAACTGGTCGCCGAGATCGAACATGTCACGCACCTTGCCGCGCAGAATCGGTTCCACGCCAGCAACGGAGATGTCACGGATCGCCGTGGTCATCACGGTGTTCCTCTCATCCGTGGAAAACGGCAGGATACACCTCGACATCGGCGCTGTCACCGAAAGGCATCACTTTAGAGCAGGATCTCACGGCTGCCATCGGGACGCGCTTTCCAGCGCTGGTGCATCCACAGCCAATCGGCAGGGACCTCGCGCACCATCGTCTCGATCCGTCCGGTCACCGCTCGGGTCACCAGATCGAGGTGAGAGCGAATGTCCTCTCCCCGGGGAAGATCCGCGATCTCACAGGTCAACCGATAAGTTCGCCCCGGCTCGATCCTCCTCGCCTCGAGATACACGACCGGCACACGATAGCGACGCGTCAGCACTCCGATTGCAGGCGTGGTTCCAGCCGCCCGAGAGAGGAAAGGAACGAAAATCCCCTCACGGTTATTTTGATCGACCATCAGAGCGATCGAGGTTCCTGCATTGAGTGCCCTTCCCATCTCGGGCAATGCTCCCGAGGGATCGAGAATCGTCGGTACCGTGCCGCGGCGAATCCAGTCGAGCAATGAGTGGAGGTAGGCATTTTTCACCGGGCGAGAGAGCAATCCGATGCGCCAGCCTCGATGCACCAGCATCGGCAAGATGATCTCGAACGGGCCGAGGTGACCACTGACCAGCAGGAACGATTCTCCGGCAAGGTGCCGCTGCTCCAGTTGCTGCCATGGGCCTTTCCAGATCAATCGTCGCTGGAAATCCTCGTTCTCGAGCCAACGACCGATCTGCAGCGCTTCGACCGCCGACATCGCGACCCGTCGCCACGACTCGAGACCGACCCGGCGAATCTTCTTCTCCGAGAAAGTCGAACCGAAGGCATGGCGAAGATTACTCAGTGTCACTCGACGTCTGCGATGAGCCAGCAGCCAGGCGGGACGAGCCAGAAGGCGGGCGTAGCGACAGCCAAGAGATCCAGGGAGAAGCCACATCGGCAAGCACAAGATCACCGTCAGACAGGCTCCCAGTAAAGCGACAAACCCGTGGCGCTGACGAGGATTGGCCGTTTCCTGCTGCTGCACTGAAGGGGTCGCGGTGCTCGAGTTCATCCGACCTCCTTCCCGCTATGGCTGGTCGATCCTCGACGAGACGTCTCCGTATCCGATTCCCGCAACGACCCCAGGAGCGTATCCTGTCCCGCGTCCTTCGGAAGGAATTCCATCGAATGTACTCTACGCTACTGATCGTGCTGTGGCTTCAAAGTGGCGTTCCCCTCGACGATCCCGCAATGCCGGACCGTCTGGAGATGAACGACGGAACCGTCCTCATCGGCCAGATTCTTCGGTTCGAAGATGATCGTTACATCATCGAGGTCGATGGCATCGGCCAGATCGAGGTCGCAGGAGAAAACGTCATCTCCGTCACCATTTCCAGCACCGAGACGCTGGTAACCGATGCCGGTGAAAACCTGTCCGGATCGATGCAACTCAGTGAAGAAACATGGGTGGTGAAGAATCCACTCGGTGAGAGATCGATTCCACGTGATCGAGTTCTCTCCATCAATCCGACTCCTGTCCTTCCCCCGACCTCGACCCAGAAGGCAACCATCACCTTGAACGCCGCACAGACGACCGGTAACACTCGAACCGCTTCTGCCGTGATGAACCTCGACTACACCTTCCGCTACCTGACCCATCGGTTCGTCTCCAAGTTGGACTGGACTTACGGTGAAGATGACGACGAGGTCACCAAGAGAAGTACCGGAGCCGAGGTCAAGTACGACTTCTTCCCACAGGACGACTGGTATCTCTACACCAGTTTTTCGGCGCGCAATGACGCCTTCGCCGATCTTGCACTGCGAACCACGGCAGGAATCGGAGCGGGTATCCAGATCCTCGACACCGACAACATCGAATGGTCAGAGGAGTCCGGGATCTCCGCTCTCAACGAGGATTTCGAGGTCGCCGAAGATGCCACCACCAGCACCCTGCGAATCGCAGGACGCGCCGAATGGACACTCAAGAAGGAAATCTTCGAGGCATTTCACGACCACACGCTCTATATGTC
>CAWLAN010000134.1:0-7079 GCA_963854815.1 Planctomycetes bacterium UBA1146 | reverse complement strand
TTGCACCCGACAGTTCTGGAGCAAATGTTCCATCGGCTCGAAGGGGATGAAAAAGGGACTTTCCGGATTCCTTCGTTCGCCAGCGGCGCCGCCTTGTCGACCGATCAAGCGCCTTTCAGTTATTCGATGCTCGACGTGGGAGAGTTACTGGAGTGGATCTGGCCATCGGTCGTCCCCGGGATCCAGGCCCTGATCGATGAGAACGGGCTGAACCTGGATTCCATGGCGATCCCCTCGGCTCATCTGTTCGAAGGCTGGCAAATCCAGTCACGCTCCTGGATCGACGATGAGGGGTACCGCGCCAGTGCAACTGCGCCGTTTCCCATCGGAGCCGAGGGCCTCGGTGGATTGCTGCTGGAATTCATCACGGTCGCGGTGGAGACGCAGCGCAACGCGACGGCGGAGATGGAATCGAGGGATCCGTTCGCAGAAGAACCCGCCATCGACACGGGAGAAGATGCTCCGGAGAAACCGAAGAAGGCGAAACCGCTCTAGCGATTACAATGATCCGACTTGCGGCAACGGCCCCACCAGAGGCCGTGCATATTCGCTGAACTCCGAGGTCACGTCGCATCCGTTCTCGATCCAGGAGGAGGGAAAGGTACGCGTCTTGCCCGCCACTTCCCGTAACGGAACCGGTACATACTCGACCGTATAGGGAGTATCCGATGTGCGCCGGATGGTGATGCTGGCTCCTTCGATACCATCGGCAGCCGCCTGCACCGCGGCTCTGCCGCTGGCTCGTGCTTCCTGAGCATCTACCGTACTGACGCAACCTGCAAAGGAGCGTTGCAGGTAACCAAAGGTATCGGAACGGACCCTGACTTTGTAATCGAGGCGTTCCCGGATCAGTTTTGTCAGAAAATCACCTAGCGCACCGCTACCTGACAGTTGCACATTGCCATGGGCATCTCGCTCGACCTCGCCGGAGAGTTGCTCGGCCAGCAACTGCGCTACCGGAACCCCTTGTCCATCATGAATTCCCTCGCTCACGGCGATGACACAGCGACCATGAGCCGTGTACATACGGTCAACATCGGCGATGAAGCGGTCGATATCGAACACCGCTTCCGGCAGGTAGATCAGATGCGGCCCCGTGCCATCTTCCGTACGCGCGAGCGCGCTTGCAGCAGTGAGAAATCCAGCATGACGTCCCATGATCACGTCGATCTTGATTCCCGGTAGCGCCTGCATATCGAGACTGTCCCCCAACAGAGCACAGGCAACAAAACGAGCGGCCGAGCCATATCCTGGCGTGTGGTCACTGAGGACCAGGTCGTTGTCGATGGTCTTGGGTACATGAAACGTCCTGAGGTCGTAATTACTCTCAGTTGCAACTTCGGAAATGATGCGACAGGTTTCCGAACTGTCATTGCCTCCGATGTAAAACAACCAGCGGATATCTTTTTCTGCCAGTTGCTGAAAGATTTTCTGGCAGTATTCAGCATCGGGTTTATCTCGACTGGATCCGAGAGTGGCTCCCGGTGTTCCTGCGATGAGCTCGAGTTTCGCACCGGAGAGATCGGTGAGATCGACGAAGTCTCCCGCGACCATCCCTCTCACCGCGTGGCGGGCACCATAGATGGAACCAGCGAGTTCAGTCTGCTGGATCGCCTCGACGACCCCCGCCAAAGAGGAGTTGATCACGACGGTCGGACCACCGGATTGAGCGATCACGGCATTGCCTGCGGGCTGACTCATCGACCCCTCTCCTCTGATCTACCAGCGATCCTGCACAACATGGATGCGAGCCAGCATACACCGATGGCTACAGATCCTGCGACCCGGGATTTCAATCATTCGCAAATCTCTGTGGGGACCGATCGATGACGATTTGATCGATAACTTCCCCGGCAATACTCACGCTCTCGAACAGCAGCCGGTCTCTCTCGATGGTGAGAAGGGCTGAACCATTTATCGCTCGCGTACTCACCATCACCGGGTGAACACCGGTCTTCTTGACTTTCGATCCGCCGTTGCCTATCACCGAATAAACGGTGCCCAGAGAGCCCATCTGATGATAGGTGCCTCCATCCCATTGCAGGATCTTTCCCTCGCTGCGCAGAAGTTCCCGATCGGTAACCGGATGGGATGGTGGTTCTCCATATCCATACACTCCCTGTATCAGAGCGGATCTTTCATAGACATGAGAATGACCTGCCAGTACCAGATCGACCCCGCCGGCCTCCAGCACGGGTACCGCAACTTCCCGCATCTTGACCAATCGTCCCCGACTGTCTCGAAAATTATTCGACGGGTGGGATCCCCGCGAGTACGGCGGGTGATGGAAGAATGCAATGATCCACCGTTGATCCGTCGCCGAGAGATCCTCTTCCAGCCAGGCAAGCATCGCACCACCTGGATCTATGGCGTCACCGCTGGAATCGAGAGAGATGAAATGAATCGGACCGTAATCGAAGGAATAATACGCTTCTGTTCCGCTGGCCACACCACCGCATTCGCCTTCCTTCGGCAAGATGAATGCCTCGAAATACGGGCCTGACTGGGTGGCACTGTCGGCGTTCTTCATCTCGTGATTCCCGGGGGTTGGCCAGCAGGGTGTAGAGGAAAGAAGCGAGCGATAGGGGCGAAAGAAGCGAGCGGTGAACTCACCATCTCGACCTTTGCTATAAGCCATATCTCCGACATGAACCAGCATATCGAGGGGTAGGTCCGCCAGATGTCCCAGCATCGAGTCGCGAACCGCGTATTGAACCGGTGATCCTGTTCCGGAATCCCCCAGGATCCAGGCTCTGATGGGACCGTCATATTCGGGTCCTGGATCCGTGCGGAATTGTCCCTCGCCGATGAAATGTGAATCGTTGAATGCTCTGTAGTGGATTTTTCGACCTGAAGGGAGACCTGTCAGCAGAACGTCATGATCGCAGTAGTTGGGATTCTGGTTCGATGGGATGCTGTCGCCTGCAGTCTTTTCCCACTCGATGGGTCCGGTACCTGAATCCTGTTCGAAACCCCACTCGAGACGAGCGCCAGAGGGGTACCGCTGGGATGTTCTCCAGGCAACGATGGCGCGATCACCTGCCACCTGCTGCAAATATGGCAAGCGTTCGCGGTCTGCAGGAATCCAACCCTTGCTATCCGAATATCGAACTCCCCACAGAAGCGCTGAGGCGAGAAACACCAGAAACAGCATTCGAATCATCGAAAAAACCCTTTCACGTCCCTGCTCTTCTCGCCAGAGAACCAGAAAACGGTAGGATACTATCCGGGAGAGAACGTGCTTCAGATACAGGGCATCCGCAAGGCATTTGGTCAACAGATCCTCTTCGAGGATGCTGGTTGCCTCATCGAGGCTGGTGAAAAGGTAGGACTCGTCGGTGCTAACGGGCACGGGAAGTCCACATTGTTGAGGATGATCCTTAACGAACTGGAACCCGATGACGGTCTCATCACGGTCCAACGAGGCATCCGGATCGGCCACCTGTCTCAGCAGCTCGTATTCGACCAAAAAACGACCATGGAAGAGGCCTGTCTCTCCTTACCCCTGACAGAAGAGGGCTTCCTGGAGACCTATCGAGCCGAGGCGATGTTGATGGGGCTCGGATTCACCAGGGAACAACTCGAGCAGGCTCCGGCACAACTATCGGGCGGGTTTCAGGTGCGCCTGAACCTCGCCAAGTCGCTGCTGGAAGATCCGGACCTGTTGCTGCTCGACGAGCCGAACAACTACCTCGATATCGTCAGTTTGAGATGGCTCCGCGACTTTCTCAGAAAATGGAAGCGAACCCTGCTTCTGGTCACCCACGACCGGGAGTTCATGGATGCGGTCACCACCCATACCCTTGCCGTTCATCGAAAAAAACTGCGGAAATTCAGCGGCGACACGGCAAAGGCGTGGAACCAGATCTTCACCGATGAAGAAATGCATGAAAAAACCAGGGTCAACTCCGAACGCAAGATCGCCCACGAGATGCGGTTTATTAACAGATTTCGTGCCAAGGCGAGAAAAGCAAGCCAGGTGCAGTCGCGGCTGAAACAGATCGCCAAACGAGAACGTCTGGAAAAACTCGACCAGATCTCGTCTCTGTCTTTCTCCTTCAACCACATCCCGAACCCCGGCAAGTGGGCGACAGAAACCCGATCTCTCGAGTTCAACTATAAAGACGGACCAACACTGATCTCCGGCCTGGAGTTGCATGTCGGAACCGGAGATCGTGTGGGTGTGATCGGGCCCAACGGTAAGGGAAAATCGACCCTGTTGAGATTGCTCGCGGGGGAATTGAAACCTGTCGCTGGCGAGGTCCGCTATCACCCCGCGACGGAACACAACCTGTTTGGCCAGAGCGCGATGGAGGTCCTCCAGGATTCGCGCACCATCGAGGAAGAGATCAACAGTGCCAACACCATGCTGACCAGGACCCAGGTCCGTGATATCTGCGGTGGGATGATGTTCGGAGGAGATCTGGCACTGAAGAAGGTCGAGATCCTCTCCGGCGGCGAAAAGGCCAGAACCCTGCTGGGGAGGGTGCTGGCCACACCGGCCAACTTGTTACTCCTGGACGAACCGACAAATCACCTCGACATGGCCAGTACCGAGGCATTCATCGACGCCATCAACGCTTTTCCCGGCACCGTGGTGTTGGTGACCCACGTCGAATCGGTATTGAGGGAAACCTGCAATCGATTGGTGATCTTCGATGATGGCAAGGTGCGCGTCTTCGAGGGCAACTATGACGACTTCTTGCGCCGCTACGGCTGGAGTTCAGAACTGGAGGAGCGGGCCAGGGCGGCGCGCAAAAAAAGGGGGAGCCGAAAGGACCAGCGACGCGAAAGAGCTCAACTCATCGAAGAGAGATCGCGCCTGTTGAAACCTCTACGCGATGAGATGAAGCGTAACGACAACTTTATTGACGCTCTTGGAGAAAAATCAAAACAGACCGAAGCGCAATTGATCGATGCCTCCGAGCAAGGGAATACCGATGAGATCTCTTCACTGTCCTTGCAGTTGAAGAATCTACAAGCATCCATCGAAAAGTCATTTCAGCAACTAGAAGAAGCCACCGACGAACACGATCGCATCCAGGCGGACTTCGATGCCCGATTGGTTCAGGAAGAGTGAAGCGGCACTAGAACGGACCTCAGCGCTGGCGAGATTGATCAGGGAACCTCGGTATATTTGCCGCGTGTTCGCCGTGAAAGTTCTTCGAGAAATCCCCCGGCATCGCCAGAGGTTGCCTTGAATCCGACGGTATGGATCGGGATATGTTCGAACCGATTGATTTCTTCGATATGGTCGAGCAATTGTTCTGGATCGATGGGATCCCTGACCCGATACGGCATTCCATCCGAGAGCAACACAATGGTGCGAACCCCCGGAATCTTGAATGCGGAGTCGAGAGCCAGGTCCGTAGATGTAAAGCCTCCCGGATCAAACCCATCGACAAACTTTATGGCACGCCTCTTCTGATCAGGGGTCGCCGAAACCAGTTGGTCCGACATCCTGTTTACCTCTCTATCGAATGTCAGCAGGCAAAACCGGAAAGAACGCGGCAACTCGCGGATCATCCGCTTGAGTTCTCTTTGCACCCGCCTCAACCTCATTCTCGAATCCGGCAAATCGTCGTTTGCATCTTTTTTCTTGCTAACAGAATCAACCCCGGTACCGCGACCATCTTTATTGCCATCCCTCTCACCTTCAGGAAGAGGATCCTTCTCCTGCATCGAGATGCTGGTATCGAGCACGAAGACGATCTTCTCGCTGACCAGTTCTTGCCCGAAGAAACTGGGAGGGTCGATCTTCACGCCGGTACCCTTCAAAACGATCTTGGTTACATCGACCTTTTTTCCCTTCGTGAGAATCTTCTTGTTCCCCTGCCAGAGACCATCCCACTCCGAAGCAGCGAACAGATCAGCCCCGGTCAAATCCGATAGCATCTCGCGGACTCTCTCGGCAACCACCGACAGATCGCGGTCGCGATCTTCCTGATGTTTGAGGGCGCGAATCATGTGGGGGATGGATCCCGGATGTGACTTGCGGCGAAGAGCTTCGATGGCCGCGAGAGCAACGCTGTCCTCCGGATCGTAAAGACCCTGGAGAACCGCCCGGAAACATTCCGTCTCGGGGCGCTCGGCGAGGAACCCCATGAGCAGGTCGCGAACTTCCTTGCGCGAATGCTTGCTGGCCTGCGTGCAAATCCAGTCGAGCCCGCTACCCGGTTTCAACCCGACCAGCCCTGCCATCGCTGCTTTTTCCACCGTCACGTTGTTCGACAACAGCGCAATCTCGATGACCTCATTGATGGCACTGGAGGTGCCCTCGGCAGCCAGAACCTCGACCGCTGCCTGTACCGCATTGGCTCGGGCGGATGTCACGGCGATTTCCAGGGCCGAATCGCCTCGCTCCATCACCGGAGAGAGCAGGGCGCACATCAGCACAAGCAGGGGAACGTTCATACTCTCTCCTTCCGGACCCCGAGTGTACCGAGATGCGGGTTAGAAGAGGAGCAGGTGCCTGTTGCCAGCCACGGAGGTTTCACCCATCCTCACCATACCGAGAGGAGAGATGATGAATCCGCGCCATGTCCCGGTGACTTTGCTGATGCTAGCGGTCCTGCTCATCGCTTCGGCCGCAAACGGCCAGTCGATCTCGCTCGACTGGAAAAACTCTCCCGATCGAACCTGGAGCGGATCTCAGTGGAACTCGAACCGCCTGCAGGACTGGGCCATCATCGATGGTCAACTACGTTGCATCAATTCCAGTCCTCGCGATCCGGTGCGAACCACCATCTTGCTGACTGCGGATTGCGATTCTTCCCGTGGTGCTTTCGCCCTCGCCACCGAGATCTCAGCAACGTGGGACAGTGACGCCAGAGAAGGCTCCTTCGGCGGAATCCTGTTCGGGATCGGCGGGCCAGAAATCGATCACAGGATCCGCTCCATCGTTCACGACAAACCGGCTGCAGATGGAGGCATCCTGGCCGTGGTGCATCCAGATGGCAGGGTCGGTTTCCGTGACTTCACCACCGGTGGAGGTGGCGGCTCCTGGTCGATCGGCGGACCGCTCGAAAAAGGGCGCGGGTCTCTACTGCCGAACCAGGTCCAGAGCGGGGATGGCGGCC
>CAWLAN010000133.1:0-7399 GCA_963854815.1 Planctomycetes bacterium UBA1146 | reverse complement strand
CCTCGGACATGTTTGTGCGAACGGTTTCGTACTCCTGGCGTCGGAATTGTTTTTCACGGTGATTCGAAACGAGCCAACTCACCGAGATGAACCACAATACCAACCCCAATAGCAGAAGACCGGGGAGCAGTTTCGAGAAGCGCCGTTCGTATTTGTACTCCTCTTTGCGCAGATCGAAGTCGGTGAGCCCCTGGCCTGCCGCTTGCAGGGCAAGCCCCGTTGCAACTGCGCCGCTTTTGTTGCACCGATCTATCTTGTCGAGGGCGAGTTGAGAATTGATTCCATCGCATACCCTCAATTGCTGAGCAGGAACCTCATATTCTTCAGAAAGGCGATCAGCGATCCCCAGATCAGCGGCAGCTCCACCGGAGACCACGATGCGATCGAGCGGAGATCGCATCAGGATTCCAGCAAAGGTTCGATCGATCTCGGTGATCAGTCTCTCGATCACCTCGTCAGGATTCGCTGGTGGCATCGAAGGAGCGGTCGTCAATTCCTCGCTGAGTTTCGCGAATTCATCATCTGAAACCACGGCGATGGGCAGTTTCTCGGCAGCATCAGTTGCCTGATCCTGCTCGGATTCTTCGAAGAGACTTGCAAATTCTCCAGCAGTTTCGGTCTCGCCCTGTGGTTGCTCGGAGGAGACCGCCTCCATATTGGTGGTCAGTGCAGGAACTGCTGAGAGGGGCAGGTGGTTGGAGGTGGAACGGATCTTGGCGATACGACCCTCCTCCAGTAACACGAAGGTCGTATGACCAGCCTCCATACCGATGAGAAGAGTACGTCCACTTCTGAGATCAGGTCTGGCGACATGCAAGGAGGTGGCAAGAGCCGTTGCGTCGATCTCGATTCGCACCGGATCCACGGAACCCGCTTTGAGCAGCTCCAGATGAAGCTCTACCGTACTTTTCTTCACCCCACTGATCAGCAACCGGCTCGTGTCACCGGATTCAGAACATTTGATGTATTCGATGATGAGGTCATCGATGGGAACCGAAGGGATGTGACCTTCGCTCTCGTAGCGAATCGTCTTCGAGATGATGTCATCTCTGGTGAAGGGTACAGAAATCTCCCGAAGAGTGGTCATGCGCGTTGGAATGGAGGTGACGATATCGACTCCCTGTCTGAGGACGTCTGACAGGTTCGATTGCAGAATCTCGGAGAGAGAGGTTATACGCTCTTCGGCGGTTTCTCCTGTGATCCGATGCTCGATGTAATCGACGATGGAAGTTTGTTTCGAGGTGGATTCGATCACCACGATACAAACTTCTGCTCCATCGATTTCGATACCTGCGTGCAGGGCCACGGCAGGACTCCTCTCGAAAGGACCTCTGGGACGGGTCTAGGGCTGCTGGGGCTGACCACCCTGGCGCTGGCGGTTCAACTCTTCGAGGCGGCGCAGAGCTCCCTGGGGATCTGCTTCCAGATCGATGCCGAGGGTAGCTTCCAACTGTTTACGGGATTGGGCATCGGTAGTAGAGCTAGCGCCGTTTCCTCGAAGTCCGGGAGTCATTTTGGCTCCCGGGGATACCCCTTTACCAGCAGGGCTCACGGTACCGCCTTGCCTCCCTCTCACCGTGCCACGGGTGCTGGGGACACCAGCACGTACGGCACCTGCAGCAGTACCTGGACGGGCCGAGGTGGCTGCAGAAGCTGGACTGCGCGTCTTCGCCCCTGTACCGGGAACCGCTCTGCCATTCTGGTTCTTGATGCTACCTCTGACGTCACCGGGAATCGTCGGGTTGGTCGGTGTAGAGAGTCTCGGCGCGCCTCCATTGAAAAGTTCCACTTCTTCGGGGCTGAAGCCGCGCAAGACGATGACGGAACCCTCTTCGTGCAGCACCGAATCAATCTTGTCCTCGGCACTCAGGGTGTAACTAAGACCATTGTGCGTGTAAGTGACTCGCGTCGGCGCATCTTCGATCTCGACAATCATGAAGGTATTCGTATCGATCCGAACCGTTTTACCCTTTTCGAGCAGGCGAACCCGCTGCCTGGAAACCTGAGCACGAGAAGCTCGAGAAGAAGGCCTCGCCGACCGACCCCGTGTAGAGGTTCGACTGGTCGCACCTCTTACACGACTGGTG
This sequence comes from Planctomycetes bacterium UBA1146, assembly GCA_963854815.1. Classification (GTDB taxonomy): domain Bacteria; phylum Planctomycetota; class UBA8108; order UBA1146; family UBA1146; genus UBA1146. Next base: position 5,312 of record CAWLAN010000133.1, on the reverse strand, counting down.
TTCACGGTGCGACGACCAGGCACTATCACTGATGTCTGACCTTTCTCACGGATGGTGGCAAACCTCTGCCCCGGGGGGGAAGAAACGATCACACCTGTGATCTCCCATTCTCCGATGGGGCCCCCATCACGAAGTGGCAACTCCGAACCAGTCGTCGGCTTGACCGGTCCTGTTCGATCCGGAGGAGGAATTCTGTACAGATCCGAGATGATCTTCTGGTACTGGTTCCCCACTGGGCGGGCGGCTTCCTCACGCAATGCGAAGTCTTCGGGATTCGCGAGACGTACAGAGACAGCCTCGGGAGAACCCGAAAAAAGACCGTAGAAGGAGAACCCCAGGAAGCCGAGAGCCCCGAAATTCAGGGCCAGCAGTCCCCAGCGCATCGATTGGACGTTCAACTTCAGCATCTCCGGTTCCTCCGCGCCTTCTTCATCGGCGCACTTCTCGCCAGGAAAGAACCACGATGTGGTGGTCTTTCCGGGCACACACGATTCTACCCGAAAGTACACGATCCTCGCGCGTTCCCTCGATGGTAGCTGTGAAATAATTGCTAGAAAAAACGGTATGGTCTTCCAGATCCTGCTTCAGGAGCTCGAAAATGGATTCCTCGGTTCCGCTCTCATCCCCCCATTCCTCACCGACATCTCTCAGTTGCGCGAAACTGGTAAAATGCTGGAACTCCTGCATCTCCTCGAGGGGGACACCGAATTCATCGTATTCGACGGTGTCGGTAAATGGATTCGACTCGTCCTCCTCATCCTCGATCTGATATTGATTTCCATGGTCGTAAATCATCCAGGCGATTTCCTTCGCCTCGTCAAAATCCTCGAAGGAACGAAGCAATGCGATAAGAACCTCTGGACGGACGGTGTTCAGGTTGATTTTCCCTGACGAGTTTGCCGTCAACACGTGACGCAAGCCGATCGGGGTCGGCAGTTGTGATACTCCCTCATCGAAAAGTTCGAACCCTGCTTGTTCAAGAATTTCCATCCCCCCGGGGATCTGGGAACTGATGGCATCGAAGATGCTCTGCTCGAAATCGTTTCCCTGCTCTTCTTGCTCTTCTAGTTCCGGATCGGTCGGACCGTTGAACAGTTCCCAACTAACTCCATCCAGTACTCGAATCGAGTCGAGACTGCGTATCCTGCGGGTTTGCTCGTCCAGCGCCCTCTCATATACCATGGTGACGATGGAAGCTGCCGCGGTACCAGGATCGGGTACATCGTAGTATTCGAAGTCATACTCCATGTTGTAATCGATCACCGCCTCGATGAGGCGCTGGAGCATCGTCTCGGCCTCATCCACCGTCTCCTGATCAGGAGCAAGGTATTCATCGGGATCTTCTTCAGAATCGAGCAGATTTCCAACGCCAGCTGCTTCTGCAGCCGCCTGGGCTTGCTCATCCAGTTCCTCTGCACCCTCTTCGGGCTCTTCTTCGTCTGAAAGGGCAGCAAGATCAAAGATGTGGTTGAGATCGATGCAGGATTCTCCATCGATGATCTGTCCAGACACCTGCACCTCATTGATGGAATCCTCCAGCGGATAAGCCCAGCTATCGTGTCGCGTATCGACCCGATCAGGATTTCCAGAGCCACTACCTGCAGCTCCTCCACCCGAATTCGGACCACCTTCAGTGAGACCACCGTCGAGCGAAGTGCCGGGCGCTCCGGTCCCCCCTGCAGTGCTACCGCCACCACCGACGAGTCCGAGTGCATCATCGAGCAGTGCCTCATCATCGAAGTAACCGAGATCCTCCATCAGATCGGTACTGAGATTCTGGAGTACCTGACGGGCGCCCGCCTGGAGCGCGTAGGAGAGGCTCACAAATCCTTGACGGTTACGAGAGATCCGCTCCTCGACCTTGGTGACAAAGACGAGCTGGGTGATCAATACCGTCAGCACCAGAACCAGCACCAGTACCACGAACAACGCCATCCCCTCCTGTCGAGGGCAGCAGCGTTGGAGCGGGGTGGCCGGCAACTTCTTCATCTCGGACTCCACATTTCATCGGACACAGGGAGCAGGAACCATTCCTTACTCTCTGATCAATTCATCGGCAGATCTCATGCCAGTCTACACTGATCTCCAGGCATGATTCGAACCGTCGAGGAGAACGTAACCCATTGTTATTCAGAGGCTTACAAGGATGTACTCGAAAAGAGTCGGGGACAAATCTGCAAGCCATGCCCGATTCGGGTCAATAAGTGTTCAGAAACACTACATCGAGCGATCCGCAGCGATTTCTTCACCGTCGCCAACGTCCTTCTCGGAACGGAGAAAGAAGGAAAGGAGCACTGGCAGGACCACCAGGGTCAACACCGTGGAAGCAGAGAGTCCACCGATGATGGTCTTGCCGAGAGTATTGAACTGGGGGCCGACCGTCATCTGGGTGGCGTATGCCATCGGAACCAACCCCAGCACCGTCGTCAACGCGGTGATGAGGATGGGACGAAGTCGATCTCTGGCGCCGGTCTGAATCGCCTCGATCGGATTCATTCCGCTTTTCAGGTGACGCAAAACCTGATCGATCAGCACGATGCCATTGTTCACCACGATTCCGCACAACAGGATCAGCCCCACCGCTGCAGGGGTATCGAGTGAATCCCCCTGGAGATGGAGACACCAGATCACACCCGGGATGGCAAGCAATACCGTGACCATCAGAATCAGTGGTGTGCGGAGTGACTCGAACAGACAGGCCAGCACCAGGTAAACGAGAAAGATGGACAGGTAAAGTCCCTCACCAAATGAAGCGCGATTACGCCAGCGACCGGACCAACTCTCACCGAGATCCCACTGGTATCCTACCGGCCACGTAAAAGCAGCCAGTGCTTGTTCCAACCGCGGGATCACCTCGTCCTTGTCGTCGAGCGAATATCGTACCGACACACTCATGTTCGCGAGCCGATCGCGTCGACGGCGATCATCGGGAGCTTCTTGAGCGACCAGTTCACCGATTTCCTCGATGGGAAGTTCGAGAACATCAGTGAGCTGGAATCGCATCAGCCTCAACTCAGCGACCGTATCGGTCTCCTCTTCATCGAGAAGGACGGTGATATCCAGATCCCCCGAACGAGTTCGCATCTGAGAAAGTCGGCTTCCGGCAAAGGCAGAACTGATACTCCGTGCCACCGCGTCACCGGTGACCTGGAGGCGACCGAGGAGATCCTCGTTCGGCTCCAGACGCAGTTCATCCACCTCATCGAAGCCGGCAACCTCTGCCTCGGTAACCCCCTCAACACTGACAAGATACCGGGCAACTCTCTGGCCCAGATCATCGAGCAGGGTACTCGAGTCACCACGCAGCCGTACATTGATGGTGCCGGCAATACCGCGATCTCCGCCACCACGACGACCGTGCCCCCCCCAACCCCAGTCATCACCGGTTCTGATCCTGACTCCAGGAATCGCTGGCAAGATCTCATCGATGCGAGTCCGCAACGCGATGAGATACTCCTCGGTGGCAAGTTCGGAAGGGGGATACACTCTCGTCAACGCATACCCATCCCTGAACCAGGAATAGATGTCTCCCTCGCCGATCACTTCCCGCTTCGATTCGAGAAAATTCTCGATTTCTGTGACGAACTTTTCCATCTCGCGATAGTCGAGACCTTTCACCGGACGGTAGGTGATGTTGGCATAATTGTTTTTCCAGTCCCCATCGGAGAGATCGATCCGGAAACCGTTATTGAAAGGGATCGCGATACTCAGGGTTGCCGTGAGAGCCACCAGCAACGCGACCACTCGGTGCCTCAGGACGACTGTGAGAAATTTATCATAACCATCCCTGAACCGAGAGAACCAAGAGGCGATTCCCGGATCACCACCGCCGTAAATTCTGGCCGCTACCATTGGAACCAGTGTCAGAGAAACGAACAGGCTCGCTACGATGGTGAGAGAGATCACAATTCCAACGCTCGCCAGATGCTCTGTGAACTGATTGCGTTCGGAGATGATTACCGGAAGGAAAACCACCACGGTTGTCAGGGTCGCCGCGAAAACGGGAGTCGCCACTTCCATCGTTCCCTGAATTGCCGCTGTCTTGGCATCATCTCCAAGCCCGGCACGGCGGACGATCGACTCCACCACCACCACGGCGGTATCGACCAGCATTCCCACGCCCAGCATCAATGCCAGGATGGTGACCACGTTGAGTTCCATCTCGAGCAGGTGTAGCACGGCGAGCGCGAACAGTACGGAGATGGGAATCGCCATCCCTACCAGCAAAGTGGCGGAGAGGCGTCGCAAGAACAGCAACAGGATCAGCACGGCCATCCCGCCACCGATAATTCCTGCATCGCGGAGTTGCTCCAATGAATCGACGATCATCTTGCCCTGGTCCTGCCAGACCAGCAGGTCGATCCCTTCCAGTTGAGGATCGTTCGAGATCTCCTTGACCATCGCGCGCACGGCCCGACAGACTTCTACCGTGTTGGCTCCCGATTCCTGGGCGATCTCCAGTGATACCGCATAGGAACCATTCAGGTGTCTTCCCCAGCGCCGCTCTCCTTCGACCTTCTTTATCGATGCGACCTGACCGAGACGAAGCCCACTCGAGTTGACGGGTAATTGGGCCAGTTGTTCGACATCCTCCATCGCGTTGATGAGACGAAGCCGCCGGACCTTGCCATCTTTCCAGACTCTTCCGATGGTGGCATCGATGTTGGAACCCTGGATCACCTGCGTGATCATCCGCAGCGTCAATCCGTGCCGTTGCAGATCTTCCTTGCGCAGGCTGATCTTCACCTCCAGAGGAGAGACTCCATCGATCTCGACCTGCCCCACTCCTTCGATCCGTTCGATCGGACGCTGGATCCTATTGACCAGCAATTCGTAGTTCTTCGACAGATCGACCCCATGAGCACTGATGCGGCCTTCCATGATGGTGTCGATTCCGGCACCCCAACTGCTCGCCTGGATCCGGATTCTCTCGATGTCATCAACGGGCAGAAATTCCATCGCACGGGCGAGACGTTCCCGGATCTCTACCTTCACCGCCTCGATATCGGTGCTGTAATCGAAGCGCAATGTCACCCGACCGTTGCCCTCACGCGATTCACTCTCGATCTCGCGAACACCCCTTAGCGTCGCGAGAGCCTCCTCCAGCGGCCGGACCACCTCGTTCTCGATCTGAGTCGGGGAAGCGTTGGGATACGGAACAGAGACGTTGATTCTCGTCCTCTTGAAATTCGGGATGGCGCTGAGGGGAATCTGCTGCATCGAAAGGAATCCGCACAGCAACAAGATGATGTGTACGGTCAGGGTGGTGATGGGCCGGTCGAGGCAGAATCGAACGAAACTCCTCAAGCCGA
>CAWLAN010000132.1:0-7448 GCA_963854815.1 Planctomycetes bacterium UBA1146 | reverse complement strand
ACCGTCTCCCCTACCTGAGCGCCGATGACGAGGCGGAAGTACTTCGCCGGGCGCTGAAATTGAAACTGCTCCGTGATGATACCGGTGGTGCGATGCCGATGACCGCCTTCGATGCCATCGACAAGAGTGCTCCGCTGGCGATCTCCAATCTGACCGCGGCGATGGAGCAGGTGCTGGAAGTCCACGTCAGCGAGGTTTTCATCCGCCACTGCGTCGACCTGGTCAACCGAACCCGCAACCACCCCGATATCGAACTGGGGGGTTCCCCCCGGGCGGGAATCGCGCTGGTGACCGCGTCGCGCGCGCGCGCCTTCCTGCACGGTCGCGACTACGTCGTCCCCGAGGACATCTTTGCGCTGGCAGAAGACATCGTGTTGCACCGGATCCGACTCTCTTACGAGGCCGTGGCCCGGGGTCGCAAGGGAGACGATGTGCTGGCGGAAATTCTCGATCAGTTGGCCTGACCGGAGGCAGTTTGAGCGTCACGCACCCTTCCCTGCCACCGCCAGAATCACTCGCCCATCACGAGTTCGAGATGGTTGTTCGCCGACTCGCGAACGATCTCGCCCACGGCTCCGATGAGAGCATCTTCATGGGCAGCGGACTCGAATACGCTCAGACCCGCCCCTATGTCGCGGGAGATCCGATCCAGCAGATGGACTGGAAGGTGACCGCTCGCACGGGTGAGCCTTTCGTCAAGGAATACGAAACCCTCAAGCGTGTCGTCGTGCAGATCCTGGTCGATACCTCCGGATCGATGGCGACATCTTCGATCCCCCTCTCCAAGTATCATCTGGCAGTGTGGCTGGCCGCAGCGCTGGGCACCGTCGCCCAGCGCCGGATGAGCCCGGTACGCCTGGTCGGAGGCGGCGAGAGAAACTTGCGTTCGGCGGCGAGTCTGGCCCGCGGCGAGCTCCGTCAATCGATGGAGATCCTGCGCCATCCTGATCGCCAGGAGCAAACCAACATCTCCGAGGCTCTCGACCTGATGTGCGCCACCACACTGCAGAGGACCGTGATCATCATCCTCAGTGATCTCCACGACCCCGAGGCGATCGACGCCATCCGCCGCACCTCCCACAGACACGACATCGCGGTGATCGAATTGCAGGATCCGGTCGAATCTGGACAGTTACGCGCTGGATTCTTCAGAGGCACCGAGGCGGAGACAGGCATCGATTTTCTCGCTAGCGGGAGGACACGCTGGAAGATCGACAGGGAGCAAGGACGCCAGGAGATTCTCGCTCGGGCCGCTGTCGACCACCTGCTGCTGCATACCGACCAGAACTTCATCCCGGAGGTGAGAAGATTCATATCGGAACGGGGTCGGGGAGGACGGGCATGATTCGCCTTCTGTTGCTATCGCTGTTGTTACCGGTCACGACGATGATGGTGGCCCAGGAGGCCGACATCTCCAGCGGCACGGTCGGTATCGAGGGCCAGTTCGAACTTCCCTGGACCGGTCGGCCACTGGAGGTCTCGCCCATCGATGATGACTCGCCGGTACTGGTGCGAATCGCTCACGTGACCCAGGGCCTGAAAGATACTGACAACGAAGGAAAACTGATCTACGACATCCGCTGGATCGCGATGCTACCGGGTGAACACGATCTATCCTCGTTTTTGAGGCACGGAGAAAACGACCCGGCAGTCGATCTTCCTTCACTACGAATCCAGGTCAGTTCGTTGCTCGGAGATGATTACACGGGAGAATTAAACCGCATCCCCGGGCCCATATCACCCATCATCGGTTTCCCGCGCTGGGTGTTGTGGGTCATCGCCGCTGGCTGGTTGGTGCTACCACTCTCGATCCTGAGCTTGATCCGCTGGTTGCGAAAACCACCGCCACCACCTCCTGTTCCGGTTCCGCTTCCGACTCTCGCCGAACTGCTCAGGCCTCTGGTGAACGCCGCCCTCAACGGGCAACTCGACGACGAGGCGAAGGCCCGGATGGAAAGGTTGCTGCTGGCTCACTGGCGCGACGATCTCGATCTCGGCAGTTTCCGTCACGGAGAAGCGATCCAGAAACTCAGGGTCCATCCAGAAGCTGGCCTGTTACTGATCACGGTCGAGGAATGGCTCCACTCCGGCAGAGAGGAAGCGGTCTCCGCCGAACGACTGGATGAATTGCTGGCTCCGTATGCTCGAGAGGCACCTTCCGGTCCTGAACTGGATCTGGCCGACGGGAACCGACCATGACCTTCTCGCATCCCTGGGTTGTCGCCTTGTGGCTGATTCCGGTCTTCTTGCTGCTGTGGGAGGCGTTTCGCAAGTCCCCCACCGTGGCACTCCCGTTCGATCATCAGGAACATCGTCGTCGACCGTGGCTACGACGATCTCTGTGGCTGGCAGCGACGCTACCGCCGGCGATTCTCGTCATCACCATCGGCGTGGTGGCAGGACCCCAGGTGATGGGAGAACCGCAGAAGCGACGCGAGATCACCAACATCGAGATCTGTCTCGATGTCTCCGGATCGATGGGGGTCATGATGTCAGACGGCACCCTCAGAAACGATGCCGCGGTGGCGGCGATCCAGAATTTCTGCGAGGCAAGGCGCGGGGATGCGTGTGGTCTCACCATCTTCGGAGGCGAGACGATCCGCTGGACCCCGCTGACCCTCGATCTCGATGCCATCGCTCTGGCTGCGCCCTTCATCGACCCCCGCAAAATGCCTCCCCACATGCTCTCGACACGCATCGGTGGAGCACTGCGTTCGTGCATGGGAAGCCTCTCTGAACAGGAGGAAGGGGATCGGATGGTGGTACTTGTCTCCGATGGTTTCTCTTCTGATCTGAGCGGCGGCGCAGCCCGACAGGTGGGCCAGGAACTGGCTGCTCTGGACATCGCACTGTATGCCATCTTCATCGGCGACGGCTCGGCACCGGGGCAACTGTACGAGGTGGTCGCCCAGACCCAGGGGGAAGTGTTCGCCGCCCACGATTCCGAGGCGCTGCAGAGGGTCTTCGACCACATCGACTCGATGAAACCGGCGAAACTGAAACCGGCCGGCGCACGTCCCATCGAGGACTTCTCGCTGCTGGCCTGGGCCGGTCTCGCGTTACTGGCGCTGCACCTGCTCGCATCGCTGGGCTTGCGGGTGACACCGTGGTGAATCCGGAACAACTGCTTCCGACCGCCGCCGCCATGGCGCTGCTGGCACTGGTCATCTGCGCGATCGGAGAGTGGCTGCATCTTCGACGAATCGGTCGCATCGAGCGGCTCGCTTTTGGCGATGAAGGCCCGCAACGCTGGACCCGCGCCGCACCCTTCCTGCGAGCAAGCGCGGTGGCGTTGCTGGCTGGTGGGCTGTGGATCCTGGCGCATCTCGAGAGCAAGGCTCCGGAGATCGATCCCGACAAGGAACCATCGCAACACCTGCTGATCGCCCTCGATGTGTCGCCGAGCATGTATCTCGAAGACGCGGGACCGAATCGCAACCTCCGGCGCAGTACCCGCGCCTCGGATGTACTGGAAGCCTTGTTCCAGCGTCTCGACATGACCCGCACGCGCGTCTCCGTCATCGCCTTCTACACCGAGGCGATGCCGGTGGTACTGGAATCGTTCGATATCAACGTGGTTCGTAATGTCCTCAACGCGCTGCCGATGGAGCACGCCTTTCCACCGGGGCAAACGCAGTTACAGAAGGGGGTCGAGGAGGCGTTGAAGTATGCCAAGCCGTGGCCCAAGGGATCCGCGACACTGGTGGTGGTCTCCGATGGAGACACCGTCGATGGGTCCTTGCCACGACAGCTCCCCATCTCCATCGCCGATGTGCTGGTGGTCGGGGTCGGTGATCCCTACAAGGGTTCACCGGTCGCTGGCCGCACTTCACGCCAGAACAAGCAAGCGCTCGAACGGCTGGCGGTACGCCTCAAGGGTCGCTACCACGACGGCAACACCAAGCACCTTCCATCCAACATCGTCCGTTCGCTGGCGATGGCGGTGCCTTCCATCCAGGATCAGACGTTCTTACGCGATCTGGCGGTCGCCGCCACCGCCATCGGCGGCACCATCATCGGCCTGCTGCCCATCTTTCTGGCGAGTTTTGGCAGCCGCCGCAAGGTGACCATAGTTCCGGCCTGAACCGATATGAATTCGTGGTTCAGGGGCCTCCTTCGTCGCTTGCCCTCGACCCTGTGCTCTTCATAGAATAGCGACGATGTGGAGGTCTCTTGACTGAAAACAAACCGCCGACAGACCCACCTCCCTCCGATCCCCCGGAGCCCATCGACACCACCGAGGAGGAACGCACCGTCCTCGCTGATCCGCAGGACGTTCTCCACGACGACACCCCGCCTCCCGAGATCCTCCCCGATGCCATCGGTCCCTACCGGGTGCTCGAGCACCTCGGCCGTGGCGGCTTCGGCAGCGTCTACCTGTGCCAGGAAACCGAGCCGCCGCGACGCAAGCTGGCTCTCAAGGTAATCCGTGCCGGCATGGATACACGCGATGTGCTGGCTCGCTTCGAGGTGGAGAAGAACGCCCTGTCGATGATGAACCATCCGACCATCGCGCGTGTCATCGATGCCGGGGCCACCGAAGAGGGTCGTCCCTATTTCGTCATGGAGTACGTGCCCGGACTGCCACTGAAGGAATTCTGCGCCGCCCAGCACCTCACTCTCGACCAGCGACTGCGACTCTTCATCGACATCTGCCACGGCGTGCAGCATGCTCACTCGAAAGCGGTCGTGCACCGTGACCTGAAGCCCACCAACATCCTGGCGACACTGGTCGACGGGGTCCCCCGGGCCAAGATCATCGACTTCGGGCTGGTCAAAAGCCTCCAGCAGCCACTCGGCGAACTGACCCTCCATACCCGTCAGGGCACCGCCCTCGGCACCTACGAGTACATGAGTCCGGAACAGGCCAGGTCATCGGGCAGTGACGTCGACACCCGCTCGGATGTCTACTCGCTCGGGGCAATTCTCTACGAACTGCTCACTGGCGAACTCGCCTTTACAGGTCTGCGCCAGCGCAGCCACGCCGAGATCGTCCGCATGATCACCGACGAGGAGCCGGTGCGCCCCAGTCTGCGACTGAAATCTCTCACCGGAGAACAGTCGAGTGAAATCGCCAGCACCCTCGGCACCGGAGTCGAGGCATTGACGCGCTGCCTCGACAACGAACTCGACTGGGTAGTGATGCGGGCGCTGGAGAAGGATCGGGAACGGCGCTACCCGACAGCGCAGGATCTGGCCAAGGACATCGAGCGTTACCTGTCGGGAGACGTGATCGAGGCGCGACCTCCGAGTGCCATCTATCGCTTCAAGAAAACGGTGCGGCGCAACCGCGGCGTGCTCACGGCAACCACACTGGTGTTCGTGGCGCTGATCGTGGGGATGACGTGGGCGCTGATGGCCGAACAGAAAGAGCGGCAGCGTGCCGCAGAACTGGAAGCGGTGGTGCAGTTCCAGGAGCAGCAGTTCAGCGACATCGATGTGCCGGGGATGGGAGTGGGGCTGCGAAGGCAACTCATCGACCGATCGATGGCGGTGGCGGAGAAATCGGGGCTCGCCGAAGAAGAACTCGATCAACACCGCAAGGAACTGGAGCAAGCTCTCCTGATCGACTGGACCGGGGTCTCCAAGGAGACCCTCAAGCAGTACATCTTCAAACCGGCACTCGAGACCATCGATGAGCAATTCGAATCGCAGCCGCTGCTGCGTGCTCGCTTACTACAGACGGTGGCAACCACGATCAAAGATCTCGGCCTGCTCGAGATGGCAACTCAGCCGCAGGAGCAGGCGCTGTCGATCCGGCGTGAGGCTCTGGGGGACGATCACCTTCGCACCCTCGCCTCGGCCAGCCAGATGGGCCTCCTGCTACATGTCCAAGGCAAACTGGACGAGGCAGAGCCGTTCTACCGTGAGGCGCTCGAGGGCTTCCGCCGGGTTCTCGGAGATGGTCACCCAACCACCCTCATCTCGATCGGCAACGTGGGCGCCCTGCTCAAGGCCCAGGGCAAGTTGGACGAGGCAGAGCCGTTCTACCGGGAGGCGCTGGAGGGCAAACGCCGGGTTCTCGGTGACGATCACCCCGACACCTTCATCTCGACCAACCAGATGGGCCTCCTGCTACAAGCCCAAGGCAAACTGGACGAGGCAGAGCCGTTCTACCGGGAGGCACTTGAGGGCAAACGCCGCGTACTCGGTGACGATCACCCTAGCACCCTCATCTCGATCAACAACATGGGCCTCCTGCTCAAGGCCCAGGGCAAGTTGGACGAGGCAGAGCCGTTCTACCGGGAGGCACTCGAGGGCAAACGCCGCGTACTCGGTGACGATCACCCTAGCACCCTCATCTCGATCAGCAACATGGGCAACCTGCTTCAGAGGCAGGGAAAGTGGGACGAGGCAGAACCGTTCTACCGTGAGGCTCTCGAGGGCATGCGCCGGGTTCTCGGTAACGATCACCCCGACACCCTCGCTTCGATCACCGGCATGGGTGGCCTGCTGGTGGAGCAGCACAAGTTTGACAAGGCAGAACCGTTCCTCAAAGAGTCGCTAGAGAATTCCCGCCGTGTGCTCGGCAACGATCACCCTAGCACCCTCAACTCGATCAACAACATGGGCCTCCTGCTCCAGCAACAGGGCAAGTGGGACGAGGTAGAGCCGTTCTACCGGGAGGCGCTCGAGGGGTCACGCCGCGTACTCGGTGACGATCACCCCGACACCCTCATCTCGATCAGCAACATGGGCCGCCTGCTCAAGGCCCAGGGCAAGTTGGACGAGGCAGAGCCGTTCTACCGGGAGGCGCTCGAGGGGTCACGCCGCGTACTCGGTGACGATCACCCCGACACCTTCATCTCGACCAACCAGATGGGCCTCCTGCTACAAGCCCAAGGCAAACTGGACGAGGCAGAGCCGTTCTACCGTGAGGCGCTTGAGGGGAGACGTCGAGTTCTCGGTGACGATCACCCCGACACCCTCCGATCGATCGGCAACATGGGTGTCCTGCTCGTGAAACAGGACAAGTTCGATGAGGCAGAGCCGTTCTTCCGTGAGGCGCTTGAGGGGAGACGTCGAGTTCTCGGCGACGATCACCCTAGCACCATCAGCTCGATCAACAACATGGGCTTCGTGCTCAAGGCCCAGGACAAGTTCGATGAGGCAGAGCCGTTCTTCCGTGAGGCGCTTGAGGGGTCACGCCGCGTACTCGGTGACGATCACCCCGACACCCTCATCTCGATCAACAACATGGGTCGATTGCTTCGAGAGATCGACCGGCTCGAGGAGGCACAAGCGCTCGGGGCAGAGGCGGTAGAGCGAGCGCACCGTGTGTTGTCCGCCGGGCACCCCCACCTCGGGGGTTACCTGACCAGTCACTCCCGCACACTGGTTGCGATGAAGCGCTTCGACGAGGCAAAACCGCTGGCACTGGAAGCCCACACCATCTTCGAGGCTAGCTTTGGTTCCAGTCACAAGCGCACCAACGATGCCCTCCAGGG
>CAWLAN010000131.1:0-7480 GCA_963854815.1 Planctomycetes bacterium UBA1146 | reverse complement strand
CAGAGGTGCCCGATTGTTGCCAGAAGCTCGAACAGATGGTGATCGGTGCACAGGAGCCCGAAGAGACCACAAATCTGCTCGCACCCTCCACCGCAGACAGTCCCCAACTGCATGTGGCGACCACCAGTTCTTCCCCTTTCCGATTGGCCTCACTGCTGTGCGGGCTCGGCCTGGGATTGCTCGCCTTCAGGCTCCGAGAGCACAGCGACTGAACCTCCAGAGCATCGACATCAACGGTTCTTTAACGCGCATCATGCACCCGTCTGAAGTTAAGGAGCTAGGCGGGTTTGCGAGCGGTCGAGTTTTGCGAAAGGCGAGTGATCCCTGAATTGATCCCAAGGCTTGCATCCTAGACCTCTTCAACAAGCTCAGAACCAATCGAACAACTCGATGTTGGATTGGAGTTAGTCGCTACTTCTTGGGGAGGGGTGCGATCTTCTTGCCAGCTTTGTAGATGCCGCTCTGTTCGTGGTTGAGGGAGCCGTCTTCATTCCAAGAGGTCCAGAGTCCTTCTTCCTTACCGTTCTTGTACTTGCCCTCCCACTCCTTCTGATCGTCGGCGTACCAGAAGGTCCAAGGCGAAGGGTGACTACCCCGAGACACCGTAATGGTGAGTGGGTATCTTGGGTGCATCTACTTTGCTTAGGAGCAACTCAATGACTACCGACACCCGTATCGAATCACTTGAAACCCAAGTTCGCACACTGAAGCGAATGCTCTTTGGAGTGTTCGGTTTGGTTGTTGTTGGAGGACTTCTTGCAGTAACGACTCTTCAGAGTGTTCCTGATGTGATTCAGGCAAAGAAGTTTGAGGTTGTGAATGGGGATGAGAAGGTTGTTGCTTCGTTCTATGCGAATATGGGTGGGGGTATGTTGAGTTTTTCCAACAAGGATGGGGAAGTAGTTGCTGGACTCGGTTCGGATGAAGTCAATGGAGGGGGTGTATTGGGTATCAACAACAAGGATGGAAAAACCGTTGCTGGAATCTATGCGGATGAAAATGGGGGTGTGGCGCGTGTCCTTAACAATAAGTTTACGGAAGTTGTTCAAATCGGTGCGGATGCAAACGGGGATGGACTGATGAAGACAAGTGACAGCAAAGGGCAAACCACTTCTCGCATTTCCTAGGCGCGCGCTGCGGAGGACCGCCCAATCCAACAGGCTTTTCAGAGTGTTAGATTGCTCTGTTCGATGTTGGATTTGATTCGCTGGAACACCGATCAAAAGTGATCCTGAAATTGATCCCAACTCATGCCCCCAGAGGCCCTCGGAGTACCTACGAGACCACACTCAGTACCAAGTTGAGCGGGTATCCAAACAGCACCTAAGTCCTTCGCAGTTAACGCCGTCTGTAGCCTTGGAGCTATGCGGGCTGGAAGGGCGCTTTTGGCTGATTTCTGGTGTGTGAAGTCAGCGACACGCCTGGTCACAGCATGTCGGTTCTGGTCGTTTTTTTTGGATTGCGGGTTTGGCCCTGGTTTAGGCAAATTACCCACCACCAACAGGCACTGCTGAGTGCAGTCGAGACCACAGAAGATCCTTGCTCTGGTAACTCGTGTTACAGACTTCTGGCAACAAAGTTCACAGAACAGTGCAATAAAAAATATCGAAATGTCGCGAGGAGAAGTACGGTCAGAGGAGCATGCAGTTATATCATTTTGTATTAATTGCAATACTCCACGATCTCGTGCACATCCAATCCGGAGGAGGCGAAGTCATTCAAATTGGAGTCATCAGTTTGTTATCGATCGGTTACTGAGGCCTCTCTCCCCGTATGTCGCGATAGATAGTTTAGACTTGCAACATGCTGTCAACTTACTTCTTGAGTGGCTCTGCTTCACGAGGTTCAATCGGTAGGCTTGAATGGGTATGAATATGAGCCTGCGGGTATCGAGTATGCTAACAAACGCTCTATAGGGTTATGTAACTCGAATAACGACAACCCTCTAATGACGTCTGGTGATTTTTGGTTATGGATGTTTTGTAATGTGATGGAGCGGCTATTGGTCTCTGGCTTTCTCTTGACCAGGATAACGGATTCCGATTTCTGCTCCCCTTTGGATATTCAGATGGAAAGCACATCTCTCCTATGAAAAGAACTTCTGCTCTCCAGTTATATGTGAGGTAGGTGCTCTATGCGCATCGCTATCGTTTTCTTCTCGGTCTCCTTGCTCTTCTTCTCCGGGGCGATTCAGGGCCAAGACTTCGGTCCCCTTTCGACTCTCGAAACACCACTACCGGGCAACCTGATGGAATTTGTTGCCGACCAGGAAGCTGCGATTGCCTTAGGTAAGGCGCTTTTCTGGGATGCCCAGATTGGTGGCGATGGTGTCACCGCTTGTGCCACCTGCCATTTTTCAGGAGGCTCCGATACTCGGGATCGAAACATAGGTCATCCCGGGGCGGGTGGGACTTTCACAAACCTGGCAGCGAATCATCAGATGACCCACGATGATTTTCCGTTCCGTAAACTTGCGGATCCGGATGATGCGGAATCTGCGGTCGAACGGGATTCCCCCGAGGTGAGTGGTTCTCAGGGCGTGCACGATTTCGATTTCGTCGCAGTTTCCCTGGGACTCGATGGTATGGCTGACGGTGCCGATGAGAACAACAACCTCGACTCGGACGGCTTGCCCATGATCAACCCCGTCCACAGCGTGGGTGGAATCAACGTTCGCCAGACCACCGGAAGGAACGCTCCTTCCGCGATCAATGCCATTCACAGTGTCGATTTTTTCTGGGATGGCCGTGCACGATCCGATTTCAATGGCCTCAATCCCGGAGGACAGGGTGATCCAGATGCGGTGATCTTGAAGATCGATATGGATGGCGGAATCTGCGCCTGTGGAATCACCATGGAAAAAGCCGCCGCTGCTTCTCAGGCCGTGGGCCCCCCGGGCAGTGACGTGGAAATGACCGGTGCTGGACGCCGTTTCATCGATCTTGGCAAGAAAGCCTGTGCACTGATGCCGCTGGCCAACCAGATGGTGGCCTCTGATGACAGTGCCCTCGGTGGTATGGCGATGTCTGGAGTCGATGGTGGCCCGGGACTCGGTACCACCTACGTCGAGATGATCCAGGCGGCATTCCGCCCCGAGTACTGGGCTTCGGATGCGATACTGGATGCAAATGGGACCGTCATCGGTTCAGGCGAGCCGGATGGACCCGATGAATTCACCGTCATGGAGACCAACTTCTCACTCTTCTGGGGGCTCTCAGTGATGCTCTACGAGGCCAGCCTGGTCTCGGACGACACACCCTTCGACCAATGGCTCGCCGGGGATGTGGATGCCATCTCTCCGGAAGCAGAGAATGGTCTCGATGCGTTCTACAGTGGCGGCACCAAGTGTTCTCGCTGTCACTCCGGTCCGGTCCTGAGCGCTGCCTCGTGGGATCAGCTCAACGTGGAAAGCGGTGTTGGCGTCGGCCCTGTGGTTGAAATCGATACCCAGGAGGATTCTGGAATCGGCGACAAGGGATTCTTCAATATCGGAATTCGCCCGATTGCCGAGGACGGTGGTCGCGCGGGAGTGGGCGATCTCACCTGGACTTCCGGACTGATTTCCGGAAACACGAATTTGCTCCCCGATGCACAGATCGAGGACCTCGATCTCACCGATACAGTCAAGAACGCCGGTGCGTTCAAGACTCCTACACTGCGCAACGTCGAACTGACCGGCCCTTACTTCCATAACGGCAGTCAGGCCACGCTGCTACAGGTGGTGCAGTTCTACACCCGCGGTGGTGACTTCGGTGGCGATGGAACGGACGTTCATAAGTTCGTGAATCCCATCGGGAAACTCAGAAACAAGTTACCGCGTCAGCAAGCTGTTGTGGCGTTCATGAAATCTCTCACCGACGAACGCGTACGCTGGGAGATGGCTCCTTTCGATCATCCTGAGTTGATGATTCCGAACGGTGCCGTGGGAGATTCCACTTCGGTGGCTCTCGGCGGTTTGAATGCAAGTGAGTCCGAGGACAATGCCGTGATTCTCCCGGCAACGGGAGCCGGTGGTCGTACCGCTGCTCAAGGTCCGGTCAAGGGTTTCCTCCCCGACGGTGGTTCCGGAGGTGGCTCCGGGCCACTCGGTGGCACCGAGGTGGATCCCATCACCGATGTCATATGTTTCGAGACCGGCGGTAACGTGGTTCTCTCATGGTCCAGCAACACGCCCATCGGGTCGATTGTCATCGAGATCGATAACGGTGGAGAGATGGGTCTCGATGTCTTCACTCTGAGTGGATCCGAGACGAGTTTCGGGGACGCGGTATTCCGTCCTGGAGTGACTGGCTATCTGATCACGCCCTTCGCTTTCGGTTCAGAGTTGAAGTCGTCTGCTTGCTACATCCGCAGGGGAGACCTTCCGGGACAGGTTCCAAACTTCTTCAGAGGTGATATGAACCTGGATGGAATGGTCGATCTCGCCGATGCCATCGACACTCTCCAGGGAGTTTTCCTCGGCGGCCTGATTGCCTGTGGCGATGCAGCGGACTGGAACGACGACGGGAAAGTGGATATCTCGGATCCGATCTCGACCTTGAGTTACCTGTTCGGGGGTGGGCCTGCTCCGGCACTTCCATTCCCGCAGTGTGGTTCTGATCCGAGTTTCGATTCGCTCGGGTGCGACCAGTTGGATATCTGTCAGTAACTGATAGGTAGACACTATTTGGAAGGAAGCCCCGCACCGTGAAGGTGCGGGGCTTCTTTTTGATGATAGTTTGGATAAATGGTCTGAATGCCATCGAGATAACTTATGAAACCTGACTTTCACTCTGGTCCAGTCATTTGCGTCTCCATCGTCAGCAAAAAAGAAATCACTGGCACAGATTCACAGAAGCGGAACCATTGATATCGGGAAAAAGTGCCATCCTTCAATTTGTTGAGTGGCATGGGGTTTTATTTTTACTCTCTGTGTGAGGAAGGTGCCGAATGCGGGGGATAATCGCCATCTTCGCGTTGATATGCGCGATGTGTTTCGTTTCGAGTTTGCAAGGACAGGACTTCCCCCCGATGTCTACCTTGCCAACGCCATTACCGGCGAATCTAAGCGAGTTCGTTGTCGACACAACAAAGGCCATCGAACTCGGCAAGGCGCTCTTCTGGGATTCCCAGATCGGTTCCGATGGAGCAACCGCGTGTGCCACGTGCCACTTCTCCGGTGGATCGGATACACGCGATCGCAACCAGGCACACCCGGGAGCCCTGGGGGTGTATCAGAACCAGGCTCCGAACTCGCAAATGACTTCCGAAGACTTCCCGTTCCGCCAACTTGCGGATCCTGATGTTGCCACCTCTGCAGTTCTGAGAGATTCCACCGAGGTGGCAGGTTCCCAGGGGATTCACAAACTTTCCTTTGGTGGAGTATCCCTGGGACTCGATGGGGTGGCCGATGGTGTCGATGACTCCGTAGGAGAGTCGGATCCTCTCCACAACGTTGGAGGAATCAATGTTCGCCAGGTGACGGGTCGTAATGCTCCTTCCGCGATCAACGCGATTCACTATGTCGACAATTTCTGGGACGGTCGTGCCCGTTCCGATTTCAACGGCAATGATCCGGGCGGTCAGGGAAATCCGGATGCAACGATCAGACAGATAGACCTCGACGGCAATATCTGCGCCTGCGGCATCACGATGGAAAAGGCCTCGTTGGCCTCCCAGGCGGTCGGCCCACCGCTCAGTGGCGTTGAGATGTCCGGTTCGGGTCGTCATTTCAGAGATCTGGGTAAGAAGGCCTGCGCACTGATGCCGCTGGCCAACCAGATGGTGGCCGCCGATGACAGTGTCCTCGGTGGCATGGCGATGTCTGGTGTCGATGGAGGTCCCGGACTCGGGACCACCTATGTCGAGATGATCGAGGCGGCGTTCCGTCCCGATTACTGGGCCTCGAATGCCATCTTCGATGGCGATGGCAATGTCATCGGTACCGGTACTCCTCAAGGACTGGATGAGTTCGCTCAGATGGAGATCAATTTCTCACTCTTCTGGGGAGTCTCCGTGATGCTCTACGAGAGCACGCTGGTGTCCGACCAGACTCGCTTCGATGAGTGGCTCGTGGGAAACGTCGAGGCACTGACTCCGGAAGAGGAGAATGGTCTCGATGCTTTCTACAGTGGCGGAACCAAGTGTTCGCGCTGCCACTCTGGTGCCCTTCTGAGTTCGGCCACGTGGGGTGAGCTGAACCTGGACAACGGGGTTGGAGCCGGTCCGGTGATCGACATCGACACCAATGGTACCGATGGCATCGGTGACAAGGGATTCTTCAACATCGGAATTCGCCCGATTGCCGAGGATGGTGGTCGTGCAGGAGTGGGCGCCCTCACCTGGACCTCTGGATTGCTCTCCGGAAACACGAATTTACTCCCCGATGCACAGATCGAGGACGTCGATCTCACCGATCCCGTCAAGAACGCTGGCGCGTTCAAGACTCCGACACTGCGCAACGTCGAGTTGACCGGCCCCTACTTCCACAACGGGAGCCAGGCCACGTTGCTACAGGTCGTGCAGTTCTACACTCGCGGTGGTGATTTCGGTGGTGATGGCACAGACGTTCACAAGTTCGTCGATCCCATCGGAAAACTCAGAAACAAGTTGCCTCGTCAGCAGGCTGTGGCGGCGTTCTTGACGTCCCTGACCGATGAACGTGTGCGCTGGGAGATGGCCCCCTTTGATCATCCAGAACTGGTAATTCCCAATGGTGCCGAGGGCGATTCGAACTCGGTTGTACCCGGTGGCATCCATGATGGGGAATCTGCCGACAATACAGTGGTCCTTCCGGCAACGGGAGCCGGTGGCCGCGGTGATATCGGTGCTCCTCCCGTGATGGGATTTCTCGGCGGAGGTGGTAGTGGTTCCGGGCCGCTCGGTGGAACCGAAGTCGATCCCATCTCCGACGTCGCCTGTTTCGAAACCAGTAACGGCGTGGTCGTGTCCTGGTCCAATACCACCCCGATGAGCATGATCGTTCTCGAGATCGATCACGGTGGCGAGATGGGATTGCAGGTGTTCACCCTCAGTGGAGACACGACCAGTTTCGGGGATCCCTCGTTCCGTCCCGATGTAACCGGTTACATCATCACGCCCTTCTTCCAGGGTGTGGAGTTGAAATCTGCCGGTTGCTTCATTCGACGGGGCACCTTCCCGGGGCAGATTTCTCACTTCTTGCGCGGTGATGTGAATCTCGACGGGATGATCGATCTTGCCGATGCCATCGACTGCCTGCAGGGGATCTTCATGGGAGGCACGATGATCTGTCATGATTCGGCCGACTGGAATGATGACGCAGCCGTCGATGTCTCGGATCCGATCTCGACTTTGAGTTACCTGTTTGCGGGCGGGCCGGCTCCGGCACTTCCGTTCCCGTTGTGTGGTTCCGATCCGAGTTTCGATGCGCTCGATTGTGATCAGATCAACAGTTGTCCCTGATCGTTGTAATTCGATAACAAGCAAAGAGAGCCTCGCTCCGTTACGGTGCGAGGCTCTC
>CAWLAN010000130.1:0-7481 GCA_963854815.1 Planctomycetes bacterium UBA1146 | reverse complement strand
GGAGGAGGGGGTGGTTTTTCTTGTTTGCGAGAGTGTGTTGCTAACTCCATCCGGGAGTAAAACGCGGCTGCCAGGAGGAGACCACCGATGGAAACCACCAGCATCAGAAAACGAACAGGTACCAGTTCGTGATGCTCGAGCAGCTGGATGGAAAGAGCAATCCCCGCCATCGCTGAAAGCATGAACTTGGGTCTCCATGTGCGAGCGGTGAGAGCTATGAACAATGCAACGGCCGCGATGAATGGCCCCACCGTGATCCAGATCGATCCTGTACTCTCCCAGTTCACGAGCGGGCTCTTGGAAAGGGCCGCCCTGTATAAGCCGCCCAGGATGAAGATGGGACAGATCCACTCGAGATAATTGGCAATCCTGCGTCGTTCCAGCCGAATGCTGCTCTCGAGAAGATAGGTTACCACCAGCAGTACAATACCCGACAACGCCATCGACCAGCCCATGCTCGGTTCGTATTCCAATGACACGACACCAAGCCACCGTATCAATGGAACTTCTGCCAGCATGTACAGGCCAACGACCAGACCAAGACTGCCCAACCAGTGAAAAGGTCGAGCAAAGCGCGGCTTATTCATCGTTTCAAATCCGGTTCCCATCAGCCACGCCACTGCGATGGACAAGATAGCCAACGCCTGAGGTCCGCCTTGCCATGTCAAATAACCGACCATCAGAAGCAATGAAAGATGTGTGGTGGCGTAGAGCACCGCTGCTACCCATGCATAGAAGGAAACTCCTGTTCGATTGAGTCGGATCACGGCAGCGATGAGACTCACGAGACTGGCAACGAACAGGGTTCGGTTGGCGATACCGGCATCCTGAAACATTTCCGCGTCGCTGCCAGGAATCGGAACCCAGAACAGTTCGGTAAGAAGCGCGATGAGGGTAGGAACCAGCGACAAGATGGCGCTACCGAAGAAGAGCGGGGTGACCCGTTTTTGCGACAGTTGCTGTGTGAGCAATCCTGCGATTCCCAGGCTCAGTGTGATTCCCAGCGGTAGCAACCAGGAAAACAGCACTCCGACATCATTGCGATATATGGTGGCGGTGAAAGCCGATGCAACGAGCGCTGTCCAGATACAGACATAGATACCGAGTTCACCCACACGTAGTTTGCGAGTTTCGGTCGGCCACAGATCATCTCCTTCGAGCACTCTCCGGTAGAGCCATCGAAGTTGATCGCGCTCCCGGTTTTCAACCAGACCCAGGTCTCGCCACTTTTCGATGGTGTTGACGTGCTCCTCGACACGATTGAGCAGGTGGTCCTTGACCACGGAGTCCTTCATCTGGATCGGCTGCCCGGCGAGGAAGTTCATCAACCCATGATGGACCTCATCTGCGTTGGGCCGTTGTTCAGGTCGAAAAGCGAGACAGGCGAGACAGATTCGCTCCAGGTCTTCGGGAATTTCCGGGCGAAGCGTCCTCGGAATCGTCGGTTCACCCGCCAGGATGGAAGAGATCGTTGGAGGTTTGCCGAGTTTGGCAAAGGGATGTCTCCCCGTCAGGGCCTCATGAAAAAGAACACCGAGCGAGAAGATGTCAGTTGCAGGAGTTGCGGGTAGACCCTGGAGTCTCTCCGGTGCCGAGTAAGCGATGGTTCCAGAGAAGCCTTCGTCCGCAGTTACGTTCTCCATCTCGATGGAGAGCCCGAAGTCGAGAATCCGAACTTCATGGGCCGGGGTCACGACTATGTTCTGTGGCTTGATGTCTCTATGTAAAATGCCGGCATGATGCGCAACAGAGAGAGCGCGTGCGGTCTCTGAAATGATCTTTGCAATCTGTTTTGGTTCCAGGACCGATGAGACATTTTGAAGTTCATGACCGTCGACCAGCTCCATGACGATCGCCGCATTACCTTGATGCTCGATGACCCCATAGACCGTTACGATGCATCGGTCTCCCAGGGCGGCGGTGCGTCTGGCCTCGTCGATGACTTTTTGGCGTTGTTCCTCGCTGCCTTCTGTACTGGTGAGCACCTTGATGGCAACGGGTCGGTTGAGGGTCAGGTCTCGTCCCCGGTAGACGACTCCCAATCCACCACGACCCAGCTCACCCTCGAGAACATAACCAGGGAATTCCACAGTCGCATCACTGGTATCACGGGCCTGGGGGCGGCTTGCCGGGATGTTGGGGTTGTATTCGATAGTATCGTCGTTGTGGCGAGGAGGCGGATCATCTGCCGATAGACTGAACATCTCCACACCTCCGGTCCTGCTCGGGATGATGCCATCCCGAAGCCTCGACATCCTCGGTTCCTTGGCCAGAAATCACTCACCGGGGAAGGGGTCTACAGTCGCATTTGCGCTGGTTCAGTGGCCACGAGGCGACCTGTCAGATCAGTAACGGCAGTGCCCACAAGAAGGAACATCCAAGCAAGCCGATCAACGGACCGTCTGCCGTGTGAGGGCTGATTGCCTCGGCGATGGTGAGCATTGCCGGCAAGAGCAGTAGCGCGAGCATCAACTGTGGCATCGTGAAAGCAGCGGAAAACCACAGAAGCACCGCCAGGGTGACCAGAAAGACCATGGCGCTACCCTCGATGCTGCGATGGTATTCGCCGTTCCAGAATTTGCCGTCGTACCAGATTGCCTTGGTCTTGTAGCGGTGCTTGCCGAAGCGCAAGCCTACCGGTTCCGCAAGACCATCACCGAACTCGTTCACCAGTTGTGGGATCAAGGTGACGATCTTGTTTTCGACCAGCGCGATGAATGGGATGTAGATCAGGAAGCGTAGTGCATCTTCGATCATGTCGTAGCGCATACTGTAGGGGCGATCTTCGAGGCGATCCCAGGAAACGAACGCGAAGCGGAAGATCGGGACCTGTCTGCGGATGACGTTCCATTCCGTGGCGATGGTTTTCAACTGCCCCAGCGAGAACAAGAACATCGTGTCGATCAGTATCTTGTCCCCGGTAACAAAAAAGAACGGGATAATGAACGCCTGGAGTTTTCTCCATGGGCGAAGCCCCAGTTTTCGGACGAAGTTGATCCGGATGTTGTAACGAAGAACCAGATGGGCACAGAAGATTTTGCCGAGCAGTTCGAATACGGCGGCTGCGATGAAGAAGATAAATGCCGGAAAACTGAGTGTGGGTATCAGGCCTTCAGAGGAGGCCAGCACCATGCCGGCTGCGATGAGCAGGTAAACGGGGCCTGCCACGGCAACGAACCAATTTTCACCCTTCCAATCGTAATCAGGATTTTCGAGCCCGTAAGGATCCTCGTGGAGGACACGGAAATATTTGTCGAGATCCTCGTGAATCTCCATCGGACGCGGTGAACTTTGGTCGGGTTTCGGCATCTACCGATCTCTCCCGTAATCCCCATCCGGGTTGCGGGCATGGTCGGACCTGGAATTCAGGGGATTTCAAACCGATCTACCTGGATCTACCGGAGATTTGTACGAGAGGCGTACTGATAGCGCAGATGAAATCGAAACTAATCCACCATTTTAGCACGTGACGTCACCTGTTGGTATCCGCTAGTAACAGCGGATTTCAAACACGCGAATGTGTGGCGAGCCATGAGTGGCGTTGACGTGAAGCCGTAGCGAACGGATCGAACTTGCTTCGAAATGATGTCTTCGCAAGCGCTGGTAGTTTCCCTCGACGTTGGCGATTTCGCTGCGAGTTCCATCGGAATCGGTGATGCTCAGCGTGTAGTCACTCACCGTTTCTGGTTGCGGCCCACGGATGATGTTTCGTGAGGCGCTGTCAGAGGCCGAGAGGGTCAACTGGCGGTGGAACCCGGTGTCGAAGGTGATCTGAATCTCGCTGATGGTGACCGGTTCATCCCAACTCAGTTCGATCCATTGACCTCCATCGGCCATCTCGGCTCCCCAGCGGTGACTCCACTGCCCGGGAGTATCGCGTACCTCGCCATCGATGACATGGATCGGATCGGCGCCCGCGAGATGGGATGAGGCACTGATCTTGGCTGTGCGGGCCAGATCCAGCCGGTCCTGGTTGCCAATGGCGCGGATCGACTGGTCGTCTCTCAGCAATCGTTGCTGGAGCTCGCCGATATGGTGTTTCCTTAGCTCGGGAGGGGGGATTTTCTTGCTGGCACACAGCGCTGCGGCGGTCCCGATGGCCTGGCCGGTGCAAGCGCAGGTCGCCATCACTCGCGTCGATGTGAATGCGACATGCGAGTTCGAGATGTTGCGTCCGGCCATCATTAAATTGTCGATATTTGTGCTGTAGAGCGCTTCGAAAGCGATGTTGTAGGGTTCCTTGATGGGCTTTGAATAAGCCGGAGGCTGATCCCAGTCGTCGAAACCACCGGGAGGATGTTCATCAAAAGGCCAGCCACCGATGCTGACCCCGTCATCGCGTTTCTTCCAGCCATCGGTCAAATCGTCTTGAGTCTGGATGTGTGCGCCGGTCAGGCGACGACTTTCTCGCTTTCCCGGGATCATGCCGACTCTTTGCAGTGCCCAGTTGGCGGAGTCGGGACGTTCACCAGAGTTTTTGATCCAGTCCCAGATCCCGAGCACGATACGAAGCAGGTCGAATCTCAACTCTTCGTTGTCGTGGATGACATCTCGATCTCCGCCGAGTTCGATCCACCAGTAACCGTATTCATAAGAACCGCGCGGGATCTTGCGAAAGAGAAAGTCGTTTTCGGTCATCTTTCTGGCCCAGGGAGGAGCGATGAAGTCGATGGGGTTTTCATGCTTGGTTGCGGTGAACAGGATCGTTGAGCCCTGCGAGTTCTTGTCGCCTTTTTCGAGCGCCAGCGACTCGTTGTACTGAGCGCGAGGTTCGCGACCGGTACGAAACTCGGCACCCGCTTCGAGGCCCAGACGGCAATCGCCGGTGCAATCGCAATAGACGCCCGCCTGGACGCGGTAGATGGTTTCGGTCTTGTCACATCGAGCCAGAACCCTGGTGATTTTCCCATCGAGCACTTCCGCCGAGTAGACCGAGGTGTCGAGTTTCAGGGTGAGCAATTCTTCGCGCTGGCACAGGTCGTAGAGGGTCAGATCGAACAGTTCAAAGGCTCGATGAGGATTGCGCCGGGCATCTTCGAGGCGGATCTCTTCGATCAAACCTCCTTCACGCCAACCGGAGCGATTGCCGTGTACATCTGCGCCGACGATATGCATGCCAATCTCACTCGAGGCGTTGCCGCCGAGTCGCGAACGATCCTGAACCAGCAGCGTCGTCGCCCCGTTGCGAGCCGAGGCCACGGCAGCGCACACACCTGCCATTCCTCCGCCAGCCACCATCACATCGACTTCCAGATCGATGACTCTCATGTGTTTTTCGGCGGCCAGTGATGGGAGCGAACCGCTGGTGGTGTCTCCAGAATCCGAGGATGTAACGCTATCGATTGCCGGGGAGGCTGCGGACACAAAACGGCGTCCGTCGATGGCCAGTGAAATCCCCGCCAGTAGGGCGGCTTGTCCGAGGAAGTGACGCCTGTCCAGGGGTGGCGGAACTTCCTCAGGGATTCCCGAGCCGGACTCGGTCACTTTTTGCCACTTTTCTTCTTCTTGGCCGCTTTCTTCTTGGTGGCATTTTTCTTCCTGGTACTGGTCGCCGCATTCGTCGCTTCGATGAACTCCTCCATCGGAACCGAGGCGATCACATCAGCGATCAGGTCTGGTTCACACTTCTCCCAGCTGTGGATCCGTATGCAACTCTTGCCTATATCGAGGCGAGAGCCGCGTTTCTTCCACTCGCTGGTGAGTTTCTTGAACACTCGTGGAAGCACATAGATACCGCACATGTAGATGCCGTAGTGCCTCTTCTGGGAAGCGATCGCTGCGTACATCAGCGGTTCGCCGTTGTAAGTATCGGGACAGGCCGAAAGGGGAACCTCGTAACAGATGAATCCCCATCGCATCTGCTCTACGTATCCCTTGGGCAGGTTTTTACAGATCAGTGTTCGGAGCTTCTTGATGGTGTCGCGGCGATCCTCTGGAAGGGAGTCGATGTACTCCTGGGGTGTTTTGGCGGTGGTGGTGACCATTGCATTCCCTTCCCAGTCGAGCCTGGAGCAGAGGCTGCCGAATCGGAGGATGGTAACCGCATCTACAACATCCAGGAACCGGGGTATAGACTGCTGGAATGTTGATTTCATCGACGGTGCTGGCCCCCGGGCCCGAAAATCGCCCCACAGTACAGGGGTGGAAAAGTTACCAACGACCTGAAAAGATGCGAGCGAGAGGGACCCCGGTTGCCGAATGGTCCCGCATCGAGCAAAAATAAAACCACATCGGAACTTCCATTCCGATGGGTGAAAGGAGAACGATGGCGACTTCAACATCTGATAAGGCCTTGTGGGATCTGGCACGATTTGCTGCTCCGCTGGTGCTGGGCTTTTTTCTCATCGAGCACGGGACCAGCTGGGAGCAGGTGGTTGTCTTGAAAGAAGAGGGCGCCATTCTACAGGTGATCCTCCTGGCGATGGTCACCTTGCTGGGTTGCTGGGTGATCAAGAGAGCGGTGGCTAGGGAAGTGGGTTCCTGAACAGCAAGGATATGCAAAAAGGGAGACTCTTCCGCCTGCTGGTCTGCGGATCGATCTTGTCGTTCGCTGGCTGTACCGGGTCGGTTTTCACCCCGTCACCTATTCTCACGCCGAGTCACTTCATCGAAGTCGACGAGGTCTCCGGGATCCCATGCGATGAAACGCTTCCCGTTATCGGAGATCGTTTCATGCCCGAGAGCATGGCCGGTGGCTGCGTGCTCTTTGATTGCGATGGGGATGGCGATCTCGACCTCTACCGGCTGAGATTCGCCCGGGATTCGAATGGTGTTCTCGAATGCGATGCGGGTGCGAACCGACTCTATCGCCAGGACGGTCCCTGGGAGTTCACTGACATCACCGAGTCATCGAATCTGGGTGATCGTGGATACGCCATGGGCGCTGCATCGGGAGATATCGATAACGATGGAGATCTCGATCTCTACATCGGAAATCTAGGCGCTGATCGTCTCTATTTGAACTACGGAAATGGCCATTTCTCCGATATCACATCCGAGGCAGGAATCGACGTGGAAGGCTGGAGCAGTTCGGTCTTGTTCGTCGATGTGGACCGCGATGGATATCTTGACCTCTACATCACCAGATATCTGGCTTTCAACGACAAGATCTCCGGCCAGGACGCGGCTGGCCGCCCCGAGTATCTGCCCCCATCCCGCTTCAAGGGACTCGATGACCGCCTTTTACGAAATAATGGCGATGGAACGTTCACTGACATCTCCGCGGAAGCGGGTATCTCGGGTCATCCAGGGAAAGGACTGGGAGTTGTGGCCACCGATCTCGACGGCGATGGAGATATCGATCTCTATGTCGCCAATGATGGAGAACCCAATCATGCCTGGATCAATGACGGGGCCGGCCACTTTGTCGAGTCCGCCCTGACGATGGGGTTGGCGGTGAATCTCTTCGGCCAATCGGAGGCGGGGATGGGGATCGCCGTCGGTGATCTCGATGGAGATGGCCTGGATGAGATCGTCGTGAC
>CAWLAN010000129.1:0-7496 GCA_963854815.1 Planctomycetes bacterium UBA1146 | reverse complement strand
TCGCGGCCGTCACGGCCCTGGGCAAAGGGGGTACGACCGAACTCTCCGGTCCAGATGACGAGCGTGTCCTCGAGCATTCCGCGTCGCTTCAGGTCGGTGAGCAGGGCGCCGATCGGTTGATCGACGGCACGGGCGTTGTTCTCGTGGCCATCCTTGAGGTTGCCGTGCTGATCCCAGCGATCTCCACTCACCGATGGGCAGGTCAATTCGATGAACCGTACTCCTCGTTCCACCATGCGCCGTGCCAGCAAGCACTCGCGAGCAAAGATACGGGTCGGCTCGTATGAGTGCTCGAGTCCGTACATCCTACGGGTCTCTTCCGTCTCGCCGGAGATGTCCGCCAGTTCAGGAACCGCCGACTGCATGCGGAAGGCGAGTTCGCCGTTGGCGATCGCTCCCTCGATGGGATCCGGATCTCCCGATGACTCCAGCCCCATCCGATCGAGGCTACCAAGCAGATCGAGTTTGCGACGCTGGCGGTCGAACCCCTCGCGCTGTTCGACGTTGGCCAGCGCCTGATCCCTCGGCAACACGATGGAACCCTGGTGCGTTGCCGGAAGGAAAGCATTGGAAAAACAGTCGAGTCCTCCCGGAGGCACCAACCCGCCGTTGACGACCACGAAACCGGGCAGATCATCAGAGAGCGCACCGAGACCATAAGAAACCCACGCTCCCATGCTCGGCCTTCCGGAAGCGCCGAGACCGGTATGGAGGAGATAATTGGCGTTGGTGTGCTCAGAGAACTGACTCGTCATCGAGTGCACCATCAGCAACTCATCGGCATGCGATGCGACATGAGGAAACAGATCACTGATGGGATGGCCGCACTCACCGTACTGATGGAACTGCCACGGCGACTTGAGGGTGTTGCCGACACTGTTGAACTGAGTTCGTTCCATCGGAGCGGGGAACGGTTTGCCATCCCACTTCGAGAGGGCCGGTTTCGGATCGAAGGTGTCGACCTGGCTGGGTCCTCCATCCATGTAGAGGAAGATGACAGAACGTGCTCGAGGCGGGATGTGACCACGATCGAGCAATCCTGGCTGACCCGGCACGTCTGCAAAGAGCGAGTCCCCCGCCAGAGCGGTCAACGCCACAGCGCCGAAACCCTGGGCACAGCGAGAGAGCATCTCTCTCCGATCCAGAGGCTGCTGCTCGTATCGACCACAGTGATGCATCGAATCCCTCTCTCGTTTCATCCTAGCGGATGAAACGGAATTCCTTGGTCTGGATCAAGGTGTGAGCCAGATCTGTCCACCCCTCGTGCCCTTTCTGCTCGACAAACTCGCGTGCCATCGCAACTTCCTCCGCACAGGGAAGTCGGCCGAAGGCCTGCTGCCACATCATCTCGATCGCCACAACCAGTCCCTTCTGCTCGGCAGCCTTCATGCGTTTCTCTCCCCACAATCGCGCCTGTTCGTGAACAAAGGGATCATTCATCAGAGCCAGCGCCTGTGCGGGCAAGTTCGATACCGATCGATCCCCCACCGTTGCAGCCGGTACCGGAAAGTCGAAGGCGGTGAGGAACGAAGGGAGGAAGTTGCGACACACCTTGATGTAGATACTACGGCGTCCATGACCATCGACGGGTCCATTACCGCCGGGACGACCCCGACCGGTGAGAAAATCAGTCAGATGCACCGGCACCGAGATGCCCCCGACCTTGCGATCGAGCCGGCCAGAGACGGCCAGGATGGAATCCCGGAGCGATTCGGCGGTGAGACGCTTCTGGTGGGACCGGTGCCAGAGACCGTTGGTGGCATCGACCTGCTGTGCCCGCGGATCGGGATGAATCGATGCCATCTGGTAACTGCGACTGAGCACGATGTCTCGCAATAGAGCCCGACGAGATGGATTGTCGCGTAATCGGACCGCCAGGTGATCGAGCAGAGCCAGGTTCTCGGGAGGCAATCCCATCGCCCCCAGATCGTCGCTGGTAGCGGCCACTCCCCGCCCCATCACTCGCGCCCACAGACGATTGGCCTGGGTGCGCCAGAACAGTGGGTTATCCGGCGATGTGATCCATCTCGCCAGTTCGCCTCGACCCGATCCGTTGCGGAAACGTTGTGGCGTATCTGCCCCGCCGAGGTTCTCCAGTGCTCGCCGCCCGATAAGTTCTCCAGGCTGGTGAGGATCACCGCGTACTGACAGGGGTACATCAAAACCATGCGGAGCATCCGTCGCAGAGAGAATCCGAACCGGTTGCGGCAACGATTCATCGAGTTGACGCAGTTTTTGAACCGTATTCACCACCGCCGAGTTCCAGGCCTCGCCGTAACGGGCAGGATCGACCAGACCAGCGGCCAGCAGTGCTTCGGCTCGTACTGGATCAGCAAGCAGCGTGGCAGAATCGGTGTCTTCGTCATCGAGCACGCTCCAGTCGGCTCCGGCACCTTGCTGCGCACCTTCGGCCGACAGCCACACCCTATCAACGGCGATCCAACCGCGTCCATCGTCGAGAATTTCCACATGTGCGTTTTTCCCCTGATAACGAGTCAAATCGATCTGCAGGTGACGCCACTGCTCGGGACTGTTCACGGTCTGACGAAAGTTTTCGAATAGCAGGGCATTGTGCTGATCCACCCAGTAACCCTCGATGCAAACCCGAACCAGGGCCGATTCTCCCTGTACTCTCAGATGCAAGAATCGATGTTCGATGGAGAAGTTCCTCGACAAGATGGATCCGACCAGACCGCGCCCGTGTACCGCAGAGTGAGCACAGGGCGCATCGATGATGCGAGGACGACCGATCAGGACCACCTCACCGACAGGCAACACCTCGAAGGCATCTCCAACGATGCTCCAATCATCGAAGGCGTTGGCCTCGGAGAAATCCGCCAGCAGCAGATCGCCTTCACGCAACGGCCCATTTGCCACTCCAGAACGCTCCAGCTGCGGCCACAGTCGCATCCATTCGCGCAATTGGTCACCATCGAGACCCGCCTTCTGGGCGACCCGCTCGATCTGTCCACGCGATGCCATCCCGGCGGCGGAAACATCAGTGAGGTAGAAGTGATCACAGAGGATGTGACCCCACCCCCCATCATGATCGTCCACCACCTCGATCACGGCCTCGCGTCCGCGCCACCGACCTACATCCCAGCGCGCCTCGTGCATGCGGATGTTGTTGCGGCCCGTCTCCGATAACACCTTCTCGCCATCGACCAGCAAATTGACGCAGGTTTTTCCGGCGTGATTACCTCCTCCGACGAAGAACATCAGAAAATCTCGTTGCAACTCGAAGGGAGGGCTGATCAGTTTGCCCTTCATGACATCACCGGAATCCCCCTCGGGTCCAGAGCGGTGGTCTTGACTGCAAGCGATGTGATCACCCACCGCTTCAGCAGCCTGTTCATCGACCAGTTCATCCCGATGGTGTGGCTGATCGCCAAAAGCATCTCCCTCGACCTTCCAGTCGCCCCATCCCTGCTCGAAATCGGCCACAAGGATGTCAGGAGCCTCCTCGGACTCTCCACCGCCGCCGTCACCGCGACGCAGACTCCGCGCAGACCTCGCCAGTTCCACCAGCGGTAACTGGTGCTGCAGTTCCAGTCCCTGCCGGGTGGCATCGGTCAACTTCACTCGCAGCGGTTCCATCTGCTCGACCTTACCGGCGATCTTGCCACCCGGATCCTGAGGACGAAGCACCCGTCGCGTCGAACGGATGATCGCCGACAGGCCGGTCCAGTCCGCCTGGGTGATCGCATCGAACTTGTGATCGTGGCAACGAGCACAGGAAACGGTGGCGCCGAGGAACGCCCGTGAGATCACATCGATCTGGTTGTCGACCCGATCAAAGGTGTCTTGCAATACATCGACAGGGCCATGAGTCGCCTGGGACAACCAGAACCAACCGGACCCTGGAACCGAGTCATTGGTGCCATCTTGTGGATGAATGCGCGGTTGCTCGAGCAAATCCCCGGCGATGTGCTCGGCGACGAAGCGATCGATGGGGACATCGGCTTCGATGGCACGAACCACCCAGTCTCGGTAGCGCCACGCAGGACCGACGGCGTAATCGAACTCGTGACCGTGAGTCTCGGCGTACCGGACCAGGTCGAGCCAGTGGCGGCCGAAGTGCTCGGCGTGAGCTGTGCTCTTCAGCAATCGATCGACTACTCGCTCTCTTGCTCCCTGCTCCGGGTCCTCGAGGAAGGCGGTGATCTCCTCGGGTGTAGCTGGCAATCCGGTCAGATCGAAGGTCACTCGCCGCAACCAGATGCGGCGGTCGGCATCGGGAGCAGGAGCCAGACCAATCGATTCGAGGTCTGCCAGCAAAAATCGATCGAGTGGGTCTCGCGCCCAATCGACATTTCTCAACCGGGGAAGTTCTGGAGCGACGAGCGGCTCCCAGGACCAGTGGCGGGTGTAGCGTGCTCCCTGCTCGATCCAGCGCCTCAGCGTCTCGACCTCCTCGGCGGAAGGACGCTTCCTTCCATCGGGCGGCATCGGATCGTCATCATCGAGGATCCGCAACAGGGCGAGGCTGCTCTGGGGATCCCCCGGAGTGATGGGCGAATGTTTGCGATCGAGCAGAGCCGTGGCACTCTCCTCGTCATCGAGGCGCAGGTTCTTTTTTCTCGCCTCGCCATCATTGCCGTGGCAGGGAAGACAGTACCGCGCCAGGATTGGACGGACATCGAGATCGAAATCGACGGCCGAGCCGAGCTGATCTTCCCCGGTGAAGGGAGAAGATCCCGCCGACGATTGCTCGAGACCCGAGATGACAACAAAGGCCAGCAACAGAAACAGTAGCGCACGGGACTTCATAGGAGGATGCTATCCGCGCAGGCGGGTCGTCTCCAGCGCCCAGAAGCACCTCAACCAGGAAGAGACCGATGACCGAAAACTCCGATGACCGCCTGATCGTGCCTGGCTCGACGATCCTCATCCTGTTTCTCACCTTGCTGGTGGTGATCCCGGTGGCCACCTTGCGGATGTCACGCAGTCTGGCGAGTCCCATCGTGGAGGTCATCGCACTGGTAAAGGACGGAGACCACTTCCGCGGTGTCTGGAAAATCGGCGAGCTGGAGTACCTCGTCGGGCAAGGGCGAGACGAAGCCCGTTCCATCGGTACCGTCACTCTCTCCATAAGAAAAACGGGGCAAACCGAACCTCTCGCTTCAGCCACCCGGGAACGCAACGGAGTCATCGAATCTGTGTTGTTCCTCGATCCGGATGGTGATCGATACAGTGCCGTCATCATTGCGATTCGCTCCGCCGGTAGTGGCAGTTACCTTCAGTTGCTCCTTTTTGACTTCTCGCAAACGGGAGATCCAACCAGCGGCGTGTGGTCAGATCTGTCGGAGATCCCGGCACATCTGGCGGTCGGATACATGGGTCACGACACCATCGAACGACAGAGCGAGATGCTGGTACGCACCTTCCCCATCTATCTTGAAGGAGACAGCAACGCCGAACCGAACGGCGACATCCGTTCCTTGGTCTGGGACTTCCGCAACGGTCGCTGGCGTCCGGACCCGCGCCCGAAACGTTGATAGTCTCCTACGAAGCGGATTTGAGAAACATCACCGAGATCTTTGACCCCGACTGCTGGACGCCCTTGCTTTGTAGATCGGAAGAAACGAGATCAAATTTTATGGAAACACGTGCTGCTCAATCTCTCGTTGAAAACCCTGGTCTGTAAGCACATCTTCTGGGTGATGCATAAAGAGTTCGAGATTGCCGAAGTGGCGCAGCAACTCAAGCAGATGCAGAGAAAGCTCTCTTCGAGTTGACACCTCAGTTTTATGTCTACACACTTTTGATGTCTTCACACTTGGTCCGGTAAACTGATCAACAAGTACTCGGAGAATTTTGTTCGACCGCTGATCTTCCTTCCGATCAATTGCAGGTGCCCAGAGGTGGATCGATGCAATCGAGGACGGTCCCCGCTGTCGGGTCGACGCCGCAATCGGGGAAGGGTGGTGGCGGAGGAGGCCCACCGATAAATCCGTAGTAAAGCAGATAGATGGGATCGGCGATGTTGACGCCACTATCGTCATTCACGTCCGCAGCTTTCTGGCATGGCATCGGATAGAAACAGATCAGAGCACACAGCAAAAAGATGGCATCGGCGAGTGGTTCGACCACCCCATTGACGTTGACGTCCCCGCGGATGAACGGGGTCAGATCGGTTGGTTCCATCTGCAAGGTGATGAGTCCGCCGACACCAATTCCCGCAAAGTCAGCTCCTGAGGCATTGACGAAATTTCCAACCGGTGGGCTACCGAGCGGCTCGAAGATCAGCGTTGTCAATTCTCCATCCAGGTCCTGGGCCAACACCAGGGGGGCAGTTTCATAGAGGATCAGCACCACTTCTTCAGGGGTCTCGAAGGTACTCCAGGCGCAACCGAAGGTACAATTGATGCTTCCGATGACGGCGCCCTCTACGAGTACCTGGGCGTCCCAGAACTCGGGGCCCGCTCCGCCATTGAGACTGGCGGTGTACTGTCCCTGTTCAATTTCATCGACAAGGAGAAGATCGGGATCGTGCGAGATCGACATGCTCCAACTCAGGATCTCCGTGGTGATACCGGCGTTCTGGAAGATGAACAGAGGCACCTGGCCTGACCCGAAGCCATTCCAGTTGTACTCGATGATGGTTTCTTCGGCGATGAACTCGAACTGGGGTTGAGCCACGACGTCCCTGGAGATGCCGAAGGTGAGAGAAATCACCGCAGCACAGAGCAGTACTGATGATCGCAAACGTCTCATCCGCGACTCCTTCTGCAAACATCGAAGTTCACCTCTACGTTACCACCGGCAGACTCTCTTCACAATTTCACGACTGCGCTGCCGAGAAGTATACGGACTGAGACGTATTCGAAGATTCAGGGGCTCTCTGTGCTATCACGGCTGGCGAAGTCAGAGACATCCGCATGGAAGAACTCCGCCACGAAGTCGGTCGCCGGTTGGGCGGTGAGTTCATCAGCCAAACCGCTCTGGATGATCTTGCCTTGCTCGATGACATTCACGGTCGCTGCGAGAGCGCGTACATCTCTGACATCATGAGTGATGACGATCGATGGAATGCTGCGGTCGGCAAGATGCTGGGCGAGGTGAGTTCGAAGCGCTCGACGCGCGGAAGCATCCAGCGCCGCCAGCGGCTCATCCAGGAGCAACAGCTGGGGATCGATGACCAGGGCCCGGGCCAGCGCCACCGTCTGCTTCTCGCCACCGGACAGGGTCTCTGGCCAGCGATCGGCCAGATGCACCGCTCCTAACTGCTCCAGCGTTTCCAGGGCGATATTGCGGCGCGCTCGGCGCGATAGTTGAGGTTGTGTCAAGGTACCGAAGGCGATGTTGTCAGCGACCCGCAGATGAGGGAAGAGTCCGTAGCCCTGAGGGACGTAGCCGACACGACGTTCCTCCGGTGAAAGATGGATCCCCCTGGCGGAGTCGAAGAGGATACGTCCCCCCACCTCGATGGTCCCCGAGTCCGGGTGATGAACTCCGGCGATGGTACGCAACAGGGTCGTCTTCCCCGAACCATT
>CAWLAN010000128.1:0-7598 GCA_963854815.1 Planctomycetes bacterium UBA1146 | reverse complement strand
CTTCCTTCAGACGCTGAAGTGCCATCAGGTCCTGCCGGAGATCGATCCCCTGGTCCTTCTGGAACATCTCAGCGATGTACTCGATGAGAACATTGTCGAAGTCATCTCCGCCAAGCTGGGTATCTCCGTTGGTAGAAAGAACCTTGAAGATGCCATCATCGACCTCGAGGATCGAAACATCGAATGTTCCTCCCCCAAGATCGTAGATAACGATCTTCTCGCTGCCTTTCTTGTCGAGTCCATATCCCAGAGCAGCAGCAGTGGGTTCATTGATGATGCGCTTGACGTCGAGACCCGCAATGCGCCCTGCATCTTTGGTCGCCTGACGCTGGCTATCGTTGAAATACGCAGGAACGGTGATGACAGCATCGGTGACAGTCTCTCCAAGATATTCTTCAGCAGTGCTCCTGAGCTCCTGCAGGATCAGTGCAGAGATCTCCGGAGGAGTGTATTCCTTGTTCTGGAGCTTCACCTTGACCAGATCTTCAGGTCCTCCGATGATCTCGTAGGGGATCAGGTTCTCTTCATTATCGAGTTCCTCGTGACGTCGCCCCATGAATCGTTTGATGGAGAAGATGGTGTTCTCTGGATTGGTGACCGCCTGCCGTTTCGCGGTCTGACCGACGAGACGATCTCCCGAGTCGGTGAAAGCGACCACCGAAGGGGTCACCCTGTTTCCATCGCGATTCGGAATGACGGTGGGTTCTCCACCCTCCATCACCGCAACCACGGAGTTGGTCGTCCCCAGGTCAATTCCAATGATCTTGCTCATATTCAGTTCTCCCTTCTCAAATCTCCCCGGGAGTTCCACCGGATTGAAGTCCGGTCGTTCCCGAGGCTCTGCAGAAGAAATCGCAAACCCCGTTCCAATCAGGGCCGATCCGACCCCTGGATGTCGCAATTATGGCAGGAAATGGGAATATTCGCCCCTTGTCTCGATGTTACCCCGAGGCCCCGACTGCCAGGATGGCGCCCAATCCTCGAATTCACCGCAATTTCTGCCTATTTGGCAGCGCTTTCTTCCCCCTCAGTGCGAAGATCATATTCCCCGATTTTTCGATACAGGGTCCTTTCCCCGATCCCCAGAGACTCTGCGGCCTTGCGCCGGTTGCCATCGACAAACTCCAGGGTGGCGCGAATCAGTTCTCGCTCCATCTCCTGGATGGTGGTTCCGACCGGCAAACTGCGGCTCGAATCGAACGGTTGGTGCGGGCGGATATGGCCCGGTAGATCATCGACATCGAGCACCTGCTCCCGGGAGGTGACCACCATGTTCTCGATGGCATTCTTCAACTCGCGGACATTGCCAGGCCAGGAATATGCAGTCAGAACCCGCAGTGCTTCGCGAGAGATCCCCTCGAAGATCTTGTCATGAATCCGGGAATAATCCTCGAGAAAGTGATTCACAAGCAATGGTATATCCACGGTACGGTCTCGCAGGGGTGGGATCTCGATGGTAACTACATTGATGCGGTAGAAGAGGTCCTCGCGGAACTGCTCCTCTTCGATTCTTTTCCTGAGATCTCTGTGGGTAGCACAGATCAGACGCACGTTGATCGGAACAGGATCGTTCGATCCCATTCGAACCACTTCCCCTTCTTCAAGAACACGCAGCAACTTGACCTGGACCGCGGTCGTAATATCACCCACCTCATCGAGAAATAGAGTCCCATCGTTGGCATGTTCGAAACGCCCTTTCCTGAGAGAAGAGGCTCCCGTGAATGCACCTCGCTCATGCCCGAACAGTTCGCTTTCAAGGACTCCCTCGCCAAGAGCCGCGCAATTGAGGGGAACGAAGACGTTTCCTTTCCTCCTGCTGTTGGCGTGAATCGCTTTGGCGATCAATTCCTTTCCGGTACCGCTCTCTCCGAGGATCAAGATCGAAGCATCGGTAGGGGCCACCTGCTTCAATTTCTGGACGATGGCATGCATCACATGACTGGAGCCGATGATTCCCTCGAAGCCGAACCGATCATCGATCGTTCTCTCCAGTTGGTCGGCACGTCTTCTCAGTGCAGCCCCTTCGAGCGCACGCTCGACCCGGATCCGTAGCCCGGTCAGATCCACAGGCTTCCGCAGGTAATCGACTGCCCCCAGTTGCATCGCCTCGACAGCGGTTTCGACGGTTCCATAGCCGGTAACAACGACCACTGCGATGAAGGGATCAATCGATTGTGCTTCTCGGATCAGGTCGAGACCGTCCCTGTCCCCCAGCACCAGATCGGTGATGACGATGTCCACTCCCTCTTCGCGGAGTCGTTCCTTGGCCCCATCCACCGAGGTCGCAACGATGCACTCGTGCCCGACCGCGACGAGCGCTTCTGCCAGCAGTTCAGCGTGAGCTGCCTGGTCATCGACAACGAGAATCCGGGCACTACGGTTTTTCCGATCGGCAGATTCGGCTGTTCTCGCCTGATCGCTCATCACGCTGATCCTTCCGCCGGAAGAACGATGGAGAAGCGGCTACCCTGCCCCTGTTCGCTCTCGACCAGGATCGTACCTCCATGGAGACGGATGATCCTCAAAGTCGTAGGAAGTCCCAGGCCTGTCCCTCCCTCCGTGGTCGACACATAGGGTCTGAAAATCCTCGGAAGCGTTTCCTCAGCGATTCCGACGCCAGTATCGGTAATCTCGATCACTACCGCACTCCCACCCCTGTAAGTGGAACCGAGCACCCGGATGAACAGTTCTCCCCCCTCGCTCATGGCGGAACATCCATTGAGGATCAGGTTCAGGACTGCCTGATGCAGAAGAGACTCATCTCCCGCAACTCGAGGCACTTCCATCGGCTGGAAGAGTACGTTGACTCCTTCCAGTTCGATAGCCTCTCGATTCCTGGAGATGACATCTTCCACAAGCCTCGAGACATCTACCGAATCCCTCTGCATCTGCTGCGGACGCGTCAGTTGTAGGAACGAAGATACGATTCTTTCGATCCGCTGGATCTCCGACCTCATCGTATTGAGACGGCGATGAGTTCTGTGATCACGAGGGCTGTCCAGATCTCCCAGTTCTTCGAGCAGTAACTGGCATGAAATGTTCAAGGTCGAGAGGGGATTCTTCACCTCATGAACGAGCATGCCCGCGATACTGGCGACATCCTGCTCCCAGTTGGCTAGTTGGCTGGCATCGAAGGCCTTCACCGCGGTGCGGCTACCCTTCCGCTTCGTCCTCCGTACCGCCCTCGACTGGTTCTTCAGTTTCGGCGGGTCGGAAGACCTTGTAACGGATGTTTCTGAGACGAACCGACTCGTCCGGCCTGAGCAGGATCGCGACTCCCCCCATCGGAAAGTACGGTCTGGTATCCTCATCGAGAGGATCGAGAGAATCGAGGTCGGTGATGCTGACGAGCCCCTCTCTGAGCTGGATTCGTAATCGTGTCCACTCTTCGTCTTCAGCATCGAAACTGTGTACATCGTAGTTCTTCACTGCCGTACCCGGACGCATCCCTGCTGTAATCCCGAGATTCACCGCATCACCGGAGACGAGTTGAATCTCCATCTCGACGATGTATTCCTCCCAGGCGTCGTCTCCGATCTCGAGTTGGGCTGGCCCGGAACTGGAATTGGTGCCCACCACCTCTCCATCCTCCTCGGTCCAGACCTCTGCATCCGGATCGGATGCTGAGGCCCTGAAGGAAGACAGATACGCATCGATGGTCAGATCGATCCACTCGATGGCTTGCTCGGCGGCCAATGCAGAACGTGCAGCCTCGTACTCAGCCAGGTAATCAGCAATCGTCGTGCGGATCTCTTCATACTCCTTCATACCTTTGTATTCATTGGAGTAGGATTCCAGCAGACCGATGGCTGAAGCCAGTTCCTCCTGCCTGCGGTAGGCTCGCGCTCTGCGGGTAATCCGATCAAAATCAACTTCCGCCTTCTGTCTCAGCGCTACCTGCTCGCACAACTGCACCCATAGTTGCTGAGCAGCAGTAACCTCGAAGGCACCATCCGGATCGAACTCCTCGAGAACTCGTTCGGCAGCAAGTGGATCTCCGTCACCCATCAGGTTCTCGACACGACCA
This sequence comes from Planctomycetes bacterium UBA1146, assembly GCA_963854815.1. Taxonomy (GTDB): domain Bacteria; phylum Planctomycetota; class UBA8108; order UBA1146; family UBA1146; genus UBA1146. The sequence goes on along the minus strand of CAWLAN010000128.1, from coordinate 3,571 downwards.
GCGATCTCATCGAAATGCTTCTTGCCAGCTTCTTCACGAACCTGGATCTGTTGATCGAGAAGTTTTTGAGCTTTCACGGCGTAGGCGGTTCCCTCGGCGGAATAGATCAGACTCTCGAGGTTCTCGATCCAATCCTCGAACCGATCAGGATGAGTACGGATCGCGTTCGAGAGGGCATCGTAGCGTTCCTTGTACTTCTGGAGACGAATCTCCTGCATCTTACGGGCGACTTCTTCCGGAGACAGTTCAGGTTTCGTCTCGACCGGCGGCGGCGGTGGCGGTTCGCTACAACCCGCAAGTAGCAAGAGGACCAGCAGTATTCCAGGTGCGGCAACTGTGTGACGCTGGAGAACCATCTTGCTGAACCTACCTCTCCACTCTTATCGAGGGATGCCGAGTGCTCTCGAGACCTCTGGGGTCACGAACCTGTGCTCTTGCCCATCAACTCTTCCTGGCAGACCTCGAGAAGATCGGCAATGACCTGCTCCTCGGTCCCCTCCAGGCGACATCCAGCAGCCTTGACATGACCACCGCCACCGAAACGAGCAGCGATGGCGTGGACCGAGAACTCGCCACGAGACCGAAGAGATACTTTATAACGCCCTGGACCGAGTTCAACGACGAGGAAGACGATCTCGGTGCCTGCCACCTGGCCCAGGTTGTCCACGAATCCGTCCAGATCCTCCATCTTGACTTGCCGGCGCTGGCGCATCTTCGCGGAGAGCAAGGAAAACAGGATCTTACCGTCGCACCGACACTCGATATTCGCCAGTAAATCGCCCAGAGCCCGGGTTCGTTCGACCGAGAAGGACTGGAAGATCTTCTGGAAGATCGGCTCCGGGTCGACCCCCAGTTCCACCAGTTGGGCAGCGATCCGGTAGGCGACCGAACCGGAATTGGAGTAACGGAACCAGCCAGTATCGGTGGCGATGGCCACAAAGAGCGATTCCGCGCTGTTGACGGTCAGTTCTTGACCCAGTGCGCGGATCACCTCGAGCACCAGGTTTCCGGTGGAGGGAGAACCAGGTTCACACCAGACCTCCTGGAAACAATCAAGATCCCCTTCCAGGTGATGATCGACGCACACGATGGGGGTATCGGACTCCTCGAGCAGTTTTTTCATATGTCCGAGTCGATGGAAGGCGGAGGTATCCACAACGATGATCAGATCGGCCTGCTCGACTGCACTGATCTGACTTGCATCGGGCTCTCCGGTGAGCACCTCGGCCACTCCATCATGATCGATGAACCGGAGTTTTTGCGGAACTGCATGAGTCAGAATCGTCCGCGGACGGGCACCTAGTTCGGTCAGGCAATGGTGCAATGCGATACTCGATCCGAGAGCATCGCCGTCGGGATAGATGTGCGTCAGGATCAAGGGTTGGCGGGTTGACCGCAGCGCCGCAAGGAGTCCTTCGGGAATCGCTCCGGGTTCCCAGAGTTGAGCTTCTCGGGCCATCCATCCCCTTCTTGAGATAATTGCGTTTTCGCAATACCATGGAACAGGTGCCGCCCTCGCGGACGAGACTGCAGGTCATGGGTTTTACACCGACAGACCTTCGGGAACCAGCCCAACCAGGGCCGCCGACAAAGGAAGGGGTATCGTGGAGACAGGCCGAAAAATCATGAATCTGCGCAAGGATCTCGGAGTCGCTCAGAGATCGCTGGCGGCGATGACCTCCGTCACACCGAGTGCCCTTTCCCGGATCGAGGCGGGGATTCACCAACCAAGGGGAACTGTCGCACTTCGCATCGCCAGGGAACTCGGAGTCACCGTCGATTACATCCTCGATGAAACTGCCTCCTATCCTCCCCCCCCAAAGGCTCTGGTGGAGAATCTGAGCCATGACAGTTCGCAGCAGCCAAGAGACCACAACATGAAGATCAGCAGTTCGGAGAAGAGGATTCTCGAGAAACTCCGTGATCTGACCTCTGATGAACGGAGATTCCTGGCAACCTGTCTGGAAGCCGACAACAAAAAGATCCGACTCGCGCTCTTTGCTCTGGGCCGGGGAGAGACTCTCAGCCAGCTCGATGAAGTTGAAATCAGCAAGTTCCAGATAGCATTCGACAGGCTTTAGCCTTCGATCTGACTAGGCGATGCTGATCATCTGAGCGACCTCGGCCTGTCCAGCATGGACCGATGCAGCAGAGGACTGCAGGGCTTCTCTTTCGCTGGCACTGAGCTCCACTTCGAGAATCTTCTCGACTCCATCCGAGCCGAGGATCACTGGTACTCCGACCCAGGTATCCTCGATCCCGTATTGACCGGTCAGAAGAGAGCAACAAGGCATGACTCGTTTCTGATCGAGCAGGATCGATTCTGCCATCGCCACTGCAGCGGCACTCGGTGCGTAGTAGGCGCTTCCTGTCTTGAGGAGATTGACGATCTCCGCACCACCGTGACGGGTTCGATCGACCAATTCTTCCAGACGTTGCTCGGAGATGAGTTGGCTGACAGGGATTCCACTGACGGAAGCAGTCGATGTGAGAGGGACCATGCTGTCGCCATGGCCACCGAGGACCATCGCCTGGATATCCCTGACGGAGCAGCCCAGTTCCATGGCAAGGAAGGCCCTGTAACGCGCTGTATCGAGAACCCCTGCCATGCCGACCACCTTGTTCTTCGGCAAGCCCGACACCTGATGAGCCACAAAGCACATCACATCGAGAGGATTGGAAACGATGATCAGCAGCGCTGAAGGCGCCACCTCCATGATTCCGGAGACCACCTTCTGCTGGATCTCACCGTTGACTCGCAACAGATCGGAGCGATCCATTCCGGGCTTTCTTGGCATTCCAGCGGTGATGATGACCAGTTCTGCACCCTCGAGGCCGGAGTAGTCATTGGCACCCTGAACATTGGAGTCATAGCCACAAATCGGTCCAGCCTGGACGAGATCGAGCGCCTTTCCCTGGGGCATTCCTTCGAGGATGTCGACGAGGACAACATCTCCGAGTTCTTTCTCGGCAAGCCTCTGGGCGGTAGTGGATCCTACGAACCCTCCTCCGATGACTCCGATCTTGCGACGCGCCATGATTGCATCCTCTCCCGGCTTCATTTCTGTGCAGCGAGCAACTCCACGAGAGTGCTCCCGATTCCCGCGGGGGAATCGGCTACCTTGACGTTTGCTCTCTCGAGAGCGGTGATCTTATCCTCTGCAGTTCCCTTGCCGCCACTGACGATGGCACCTGCATGTCCCATCCTTCGTCCAGCAGGAGCAGTTCTACCGGCGATGAAACCAACCACCGGTTTGCTCACTTCGGAAGCGATGAATTCAGCGGCTTCTTCCTCGGCGGTTCCCCCGATCTCGCCGACCATGATGATCGATTCTGTGGCAGGATCATCGTTGAACAATTTCAGAACGTCGACGAAATCGGTACCGATGATCGGATCTCCTCCGATTCCGATACAGGTGGTCTGGCCCAGTCCTAACTGGGTGGTCTGGTGAACCGCCTCGTAGGTGAGCGTACCACTCTTGCTGACAATCCCTACTGATCCTGGTTGATGGATGAAACCCGGCATGATTCCCATCTTGCACTCTCCGGGAGTGATGATTCCCGGACAGTT
>CAWLAN010000127.1:0-7632 GCA_963854815.1 Planctomycetes bacterium UBA1146 | reverse complement strand
ACTTCTCGTACCGTGGATCTGCTCGGATCGATCGCCCAGGAGGCACCCGAGTTGCAGGAAGCGGTGCTGGAGACGCTGGTATTCGGCGAGATTCCGGACGATGCGGTGGAGAAGGTTCTCGCCTATTACGGTGGTCTTCTTCAGGACTCGACCGATGACAACATCCGGGCACTGACCATCAACGGGATCGGGCGGCTCGGCGTCGAGGAAGCGATTCCGATGCTGACGAGACTGGTACTGGGAGACGATGGGGATTCCGAGACGGAACGGAGAGCAGCGCTGACGATGATTCGGTCGATTGGCGGCCCACGTTCGCTGGTAGGATTCATCGAGATCTTGACGAAACTTCCCGATGCCGATGCGCTGTACCCGACCGCCCTGGCAGACGCCATTGGAATGATTCCCACCGATCCATCACTGGGATTGGTGCGTCGTTTGCTCATCGAAGAATCTGGGCAACGATATCCCTGGTACGATCGAGCGATTCGTAGCGACGGTGTGGTCGAAGCGTTGCAGGCCAAGGGACAACCGACCGATCTCCGAACTCGAAGCCCAGGTCGATTTGAGCAGTGGATTTTGCTCCAGTCCCTGCGCATCGAGGGAATGATCGCGGATCTGCTCGTCCTCGAACAGGTTCCCACTGAGAAATGGCGAGAGATCCTCGACGAGGTCACTGCCTCCATCGGCTTGTTCGGAGAGGACCCGTTGGCGTCGGATTTACAAATTTTCGCCTGGAAGATCCGTGGGGTGGCGACCGAGATCGAGAGTCGCCTGGCGGTCGAGGATGCTCTATCACTGGGAGAAACGGAGCGGATCACCGAGGCTTTCAGTGCCTATCTGGAAGCGATTGCCCTGCAGCAGGCAAATCCGCCCATCGACAGGTTATTGGCCGAGGATCCGTGGGATTGGCTGCTCAAGAGGATCGAGAAACGCCCTCCCCTCGAGAGTGATCCTGCCCTGGTTCGATCCTTGAGAACACTGGCGGAGAGGGTCCCGGCGCGAGACGATGTAAGGGAGCGTCTCGATTTGCTCGAGGCCCGAGCAGACAGTGGTGGGAAGGAAAGATCTCCCTCGCCTCCGCTCCCCGTTCCAGACGAGGAGGCTGAAGGCCAGGAATAGATCCCGGACCGGAGGCCTTCTTGAGTCAGTCTGGCAATGCCAATATCAGAACCGTTGTCGGCAGGGGATCTCGTGATGAATCCCATCACGAGGCAGTGGCAGTGGCCGCTCCCATCGATGGGCCAACCCTGTTTTTTGGCTGTGCAGATCGAGGAACCTATCTCCGGTCGGTAGCGAAACCATTTCAGGCGCTGGCGTTGTTACGGGAAGGAATCCTCGAAACCTTTTCCATCACTCCACGAGAACTGGCAGTGATTTGCTCCAGTCACGCCGGAGAACGGATTCATCGCGATCTGGTGTATGGTCTTCTGGCTCGAGGTGGTCTCTCGGTGGACCATCTCAAGTGTGGAACCCATTCTCCTTTCTCCAGGAGCGAGCACAACAGGATGATGGCCGAAGGCGAGATGCTCGATGCGACCTGTAACAACTGTTCAGGTAAACACACCGGGATGCTGCTGGCCTGTGTTGCTCAGGGTTATCCCACAGAGGGCTACCTGGAGCCACAACACCCCGTCCAGAGATCAATTCGAGCCCTGCTCGAACTGTTCACCGGTGAGATCCTGGATCCCTCCAGGCTCGGCATCGATGGCTGCAGTGCACCTACCTATCACGTGCCGATCGCTTCGATGGCATTTGCATTCCGTCGCCTGGTCGATCGAGATTTTTTGAATCGCTCAGGACTTCACGATCGCGTTGACCAGGTCCACGATGCTATCGATGCCCATCCAAAAGTTTTCAGTGGCGAAGGTCGTTTCCCGTTGCGCTGGAGTTCCCTGCTCCGGGGAAAGTTAAGAGCCAAGGAGGGTGCCGAAGGAGTGATGGCGATATGGGGCCCGGCTGGTTCGCTGGTCATCAAATCCATCGATGGGAATGATCGTGGGCTGGTCCACGCGGTTCCATGGTTACTCCATCGGTTGCACTGGATCGATGAGACGACGCTGGAGCAGTGGATTCAGGATCAACCCCCGATGGTACGAAACGTGGCTGGTAGAGTGGTCGGAGAGATCATGGTGGAAGTGCCGGATCCTGGCGAGATCGACGGCAACTACCGACTTTCGGAAAGTCCTGGCAGCGGCATTTCCAGATATAACTTCTGACAGGGTGGGCACAGGTCAAACTGCAGTTCACGGTGAATCTGGTCCTGCGCTTCCTTCTCCGTCAGATTTTCGAGACGATCCATCAGAGCTTTCCAGGTGGATGAGGAGGTCTTCTGCAGATCTTCACGGGTGATTTCCATCGGATCGTAGGCAGCCTGTACGACGATGTGTACCTGGTATCTCACATCCTCATCGAGGAGCAGGCCCTTTCCGCAGCGGTCACAGCAGATGCCATCCATCCTTTACCTCGTTTCGACAGGACAGGGTGACTCATCTTCATACACTCGTCGAGTCCCGAACAGGGCTTCTCCGGCGGGTCGAGCCGTTGACACTCAGAGAGTCAGGTCCGGAATTTTTCGAACCGCCTCGGTGATGGGGATGATGTGTTGGAGGAATTCATCGAGTCGATCGAGAGGAAGTGCGTTGGGTCCATCGCACAGTGCCCGGTCTGGATCGGGGTGGACCTCCAGAAAGAAGCCATCAGCCCCCGCTGCAGCCGCGGCTCGTGTAAGCACCGGGATGAAGTGACGTTCTCCTCCCGAGATCCCTTCCGGACCTCCAGGTGTCTGAACGCTGTGGGTGGCATCGAAGATGAGGCAAGCCCCGGTCTTCTGAGTCTCGGGGATGGAACGGAAATCATTGACGAGACGATGGTATCCAAAGGAAGATCCTCGTTCGGTCACCCAGACATCCGCAGCTCCTGCTTGCTGGAGCACTTCGACCCGGGAGGCGACATCCCAGGGGGAGAGGAATTGACCCTTCTTCAGGTTGACGACACGGCCCGTGGCGGCGGTTGTCTCCAGCAAGGAATTCTGCCGACACAGGAAGGCGGGGATCTGCAACACGTCGACGATTTCTGCTGCCAATTTCGCCTGCTCTTCCGAATGGATGTCCGTGGTGACGAGCAGGCCAGTTTCCTCGCGAACCCGGGCCAGAACTTCCAGACCGCGTTCGATGCCGGGGCCACGGAAGGAACTGCCCCGAGAGCGATTGGCTTTCTCGTAACTGGCCTTGTAGATGACCGGGAGGTCGCGTTTCTGGGCGATTTCGGCGATGACGTGGGCGACTTCGAGGGCGAATCCCTCGTCCTCGATGACATCAGGGCCAAGGATCCAGATGGGCGCCGGAAGGGAGCGCTCTGAGATGGAGAAGAGCTCACGGAAGATCGGCATTTCGATGGGCCCTTCAACGTCACGAGAAATCGAAAATAGGGAACCTGGCCGGTTCCCGGATCGTCAGGATATTCGACTGGGGCTCGGTCATCCAAGCAAGGCGTATCGCCACCGGGAAAGGCCCGTGATAAAATCCCGGCCCGGAAGGGAACCATGTCAGATAACGCCCACATCCAGCTCTATGGTGCCTCCTGGTGCCCTGACTGCACTCGAGCGATTCGCTTTCTCGATGACCTCGATGTGGCCTACGAAAAGATCGACATCTCCCAGGATCCTGCTGCCGCGGAACTTCTCGAGGCCACGACCGGCAAAAAAGGGATCCCCTTCCTCGTCATCGATAATCAGTGGATCCGCGCATATACCCCCGGAGGGGGGCCTTTTCCAGCCGAAGAGATTCTCTCGGCGCTTGGCATCAAGAACGGATCGAGTGAATGAACGAGTGCTATCGAGCCCACGGGAACCGCAGAACGGTTTCTCTGTTGTGGCTCTTGATCTCGGTGATCGGAATCGGTTGCGCGTGGGGATCGAACTCACTCGCGGCGCAAGATCCCTTTGAACTCGCTGCGCTCGATGGTTTTGGTCGCGAAGATAGTCCGGTGACCTTCTCGGCCGAAGATGTCCGCGGTGCCCGTCCCGGTACAGAGGTCGTGGTCACCGTCGTGGCCAAGATCGATCGTGGCTGGCATATCTATGGTTTCGACATGGACCCGGAACTCGGTGTCCCGACCACGATGTACGTCACCTCCTCCGGCGATCTCGAGATGCCCGGAGAGATCCAGGAACCGTCTCCGCACGAGCGAGAAGATGAACTGATCGGAGGGCTTCTTCTCGAACACGAGGGCAACGTCGAGTTCAAGATCCCGCTCAGGGTTCCCGAGGGTGCCGCCGATGGACCGCGCAAGGTGATGGTCGACATCACCTATCAGGCCTGCGATGCAAAGCAGTGTCTCAACCCCGCCACCGCCCTCGTCGAGGCAACGGTGTATGTCGGTATGGCGCCACCGACGAACGCTACCGAGAAATTGACGGTCACTGCCGGTGACCTCGCTTCACCGGTTTTCTGGACAGGCACCGGGGCGGCATCCGTGGAACCAGGCGCGGAGTTCTTCATCGAGATCGAGGCCTCCATCGAACGCGGCTGGCACATCTACGGCCTGCAGATGACTCCTGAGTTGGGCGAGCCGACCTCCTTCAGCGTTCCGGAATCGCTCTCCTTCATGGTGGGAAGCGCCACCGAGGTGACTCCGGCTCATTCGCGTCATGATCCTCTCATCGGCGGGATCAGCATCGAGCACGAGAGGAAAGCGGTCTTTCGCATTCCCGTGACGGCTCCGGAAGATCTCGGTATCGAGAAACTCGTCATTCCGATCACTGTTGGCTACACGGTGTGCGATGCCCAGATCTGTCTCCCTCAGGCACAGGTGCTGCTGGAGGTGCCGGTATTCCCTGAAGGCGGGAATTTCCTGGTCGAAACCTCCAACGGAAACCTGAACGATTCCGCAGGGGGGAATGGAACCGAGAATCGAGCCGCCGCGGTGGAGTTCGATGATGGAGACGTGCGAATCTCTGCCTCTTTCAGTGCAACACGGGTTCGCCCCGGTGATCTGATCCGTTTCGATCTGGAAGGATCGGTCGATGAAGGCCACAGGATCCCTGCGATTCGCAAGGACGTGCGTGGCGCTGCCGAGGAACAGGGACTGTGGGGAATCATCCTGCTGGCCATCGGTGGTGCGTTGCTGGCACTGGCGACTCCCTGTGTCTATCCGATGATTCCCATCACGGTCAGTGTTTTCACCAAGCAAGCCCACGAGAGTCGCTCCAAGGTTCTGGGGCTGGCGCTTCTTTTTGGTGGTGGCATCGTTGGCTCCTTCACCGCGCTCGGCTTTTTGCTGTCGGCGTTGCTCGGTGAAGAAGGGGCCAACTTCATGGCCACCAACGGATATGTGAATCTCGCCATCGGCGTTCTGTTTGTCGTCTTTGGTTTCAGTTTGTTCGGTTATTACGACATTCAATTGCCGGCCTGGCTCCGAAACCGTGTCGGAGCCAGTAGTGGCGGAGGGGGTGCGGCAAGCGTTCTTGTAATGGGGCTGGTTTTCAGCATCACCACCTTCACCTGCGTCGGTCCCATCGTCGCGGCGCTACTGGCGCTGGCGGCGGGCGAAGGCCCCGGTTTCGCGGCAGTTGGAATGCTCGCCTTCAGTAGTACCATTGCGCTTCCGTTCGTGGTTCTGGCACTCTTTCCCAAGGCGCTGACCAGTTTGCCACGCTCTGGAGGCTGGCTGTCGACGGTCAAGGTGATCCTCGGCTTCGTCGAACTGCTGGCGGCTTGGAAGTTTTTCAGCGCGGTGGCGACCTACTGGAAGTTTGGAGAGATCGTCAATCGCGAGGTGATCATGACGATCTGGGGACTGACGTTGGTGGCGCTGGCACTCAATCTGCTCGGCAGGCTACGCTTTCCCCACGACTCGCCGGTAACTTCCATCTCGTTCGGCCGCGGGCTGCTGCTGGCGTTTACGGTCGTCGGTGCCATCAGTTGCTTCTATGCCACGACTGGCTATCGCCTCAACGAGAATCTCGAGGCGCAACTGCTGGTACCGAGCATCTATGCCAAACAACACCTACCGTGGCGTGTACTCGATCGAGATAATCCGCTTGATTTCTCCGAGCAGTTGCAACAACTTCAGCAGCAGATCGCCGAAGGCGAACGCAGCCCGCGACCGATCTTCTTCAACTTCACCGGCCACACCTGACAGAATTGCCGACTGATGGAGAATGGCATCTTCCGTCAGTCAGATGTCGAGCAGTTGCTCGGCCAGTACGAGTTGTTCGAGGTGTTCACCGATGACGCCACCAGCGAGATCGAGGAGAAGTATCGGGCCCATCAGATCGACCTCTCCGGATACTACGCCAATCCGACCTACATCGTGCTCGACAGCGAAGATCACCTGGAAGTTGCCCGAGGCACCTTCACCAACAGCAGCGACGAGTTCATCGAGTTTCTCGAGGCGGGCTTGCTCGATCGACCCGCCTTCGAGAGCCGCATCCAGCTGGATGGGTTGCAGATTCGCGAGCGTGGCGAGGATGTCACCGTATTGACCCGGGAAGGTTCCTGGACCTTCTCGGGGGGTACCGATGGTGACTACCTGGGAGCCACCATCGGACAGCTGACGGCTGATTTCAGTGCTCAGACCACCTTCCGTGTCGGCGCTGGCCTCGAGGGGCAGTACGTCGTTCGAGTTCGCCTGGTCGGGGGCCTGTATCGCGGCGACGAGCGGATCCGCACCTTCTCGTTGCCACTGAAACTGGTGCTCGATGTGGAGCCGCCTCCGCCGATCTAGGGTGGCTTCCCGGGTCATCCAGCAATAGTGAACTCGAAACAGATCGCACCCCTAATTGTCCGTTCCCGGTCGAGCCACGGAACTCGGGTCTGGTTCCGCTTCCCATCAAGACGAGGATGATCCCTGGCGAGAGGATCCCGGAAGGGTATGTCGTCATGGGGTCCAGTTCATTCATCAATTCAACGAGTCGTCGATGTTGCCAATCACCGCGCTGGAGCCGTCTCGAGAGACGTTTCAGCGGCACATTACTGCTGTGTTTGTTGTTGATCTATTGCGCGGGAGTTGCTGCGCAATCGGGTGAGCCGGCAGGTGATCCGTCAATTCCGGAAGGCCTTTCGTGCAACGGAGATTGCCCTTCGGTGGGAACCGAGTGGCTGGGGTCGCGCCAAACCATCTCGCCGGTCTCCAATGATTGCACCGGGACCCCGTTGCGTATCGTACTGGGGCATCTTGGCCTCCAAATCGAACTCCCCGAGGACGAATGTCCGCTGTGGGTCATCATCGAGCCGGATCGGGGGGTGCCTTCCCCTCAGCAAGGATGTTGCCTCGTGGCACAGTCCACCGTGCCGGTATTGCAACAGATGCTCCGATGCGAATGCACTCGCTGGTTTCTCATCTGCTGGGATCAAGACTGCCTTCCCGCCGGCGAACCAAGAAAAATATCCGAGGTCGTCAGTTACACCGCCTCTCCCTGTCCAGATCAGCATGTAGACGAGCCCTGCAACAACGGAGTCCAGTGAGTTACGAGGAAAGGAAGTGAGTCGATGGATCGCAAGAATAGGATCGGAATTTTTCTCGCTGCAATGATGCTCATCTTTGCCATCTTCGAGATCGCTGGTAGCGGCTCGGCCCCGACAGACCAGCCAAGCCCGTATTCCGCCGGTTCCGGGGACAAGATAGCGGCGC
>CAWLAN010000126.1:0-7881 GCA_963854815.1 Planctomycetes bacterium UBA1146 | reverse complement strand
ACAACTTTCCCATCGTGCCGGTCAACACCGCTTCGGCACCCATCAGGCCCTGCATCGCTTTGGGATCCCCGGGTGCTGCTGCAGCATTCTGGCCAGCAGTGACCGCCTGGTTGCGCGCCTCGATCACCGCTTCCAGCGTCTCTCTCTCGTGCTTCATGTAGCCCTTGGCGGTCTCCACCAGGTTCTGGATCAGGTCATAGCGACGAGTCAATTGTACATCGATCTGGCTGAAGGCATTCTCGTAACCGTTGCGTAATGCCACCAGGCCGTTGTAGATCGCGATGGAATAAAAGACGATTGCCAGCGGAATCAATATCAGGACCCCGAGGAAGATCCAGATCCCTTCTACCTGTGCAAGTATCAGTTGCATCGTTTTCCCTTCCTGTCACAAAGCCCATCGTTTCAGAGAACACAGGGTTTCAGTGAACAGAGAGTAGTTTATCGCACAATACATCACCCTCAAATGACGAGGATCCTTGACTCTCATTGCCACCATCGGGAGACTTCGATCAGCAACCGGACAAAGCGCTGGCGAGAACCGATGCAAAGGACAGGAAACCATGGAAGCAGGCATCGTCGGGCTGCCCAATGTGGGCAAATCGACCCTCTTCAACGCGTTGACCACTGCCGGGGCGAACTCTGCCAATTATCCCTTCACCACCGTAGATCCCAACATCGGAGTCGTTGCGATCCCCGACGCACGACTCGAGATCCTCCATCAATTTGTCGAAACCCAGAAGGTCGTTCCGGCATCCTTGAAGATTGTCGATATCGCCGGGCTGGTACGAGGGGCCAGCGAGGGGGAAGGGCTCGGAAATCGGTTTCTCAGTCATATTCGTGAAACCGATGCGATCATCCAGGTGGTCCGTTGTTTCGAGGATGCACCCGGTGCCGAAGAGATCACCCATGTCGAGGGCACCATCGATCCGATCCGGGACATCGAGACGGTCGAGATCGAACTGGTGCTCGCCGACCTGCAAACTGCCGAGAGCGCCCTCAAGAAAGCGAAGCGCGCCGCGCGTAATCGCGAGGAGGAGATCCTGTTGAGGCTGGAACTGCTGGAAAAACTGCAGCCGGTGCTGGCAGCGGGGCGCCCTGCCAGAGAGGCGGACCTCGGAACCAACCCTCGCACTCCCGGTATCCTCAAGGGACTCGGTCTGATCACCACCAAGAGACAGATGTTCGTGATGAATGTCAGCGACGATGACGTGCTCGGTAAAGGGGAACTACCCCAGAAGGTTCGCACCCTCGCCCGCCAGCGAGATAGCCAGGCGGTTGCGGTCTGCGCCCGCATCGAGGAGGAACTGGCAGAACTGGAAGAAGAGGATCGCGCCGAGATGATGGTCGACTACGGCATGGATGAGCCGGCCCTGAGCAAACTGTCCGATGCGATCTATCAGTTGCTTGGCCTCCAGTCCTTCTACACCGCAACACAAAAAGAGATCCGGGCATGGTCGGTGCGCCAGGGGTCCACTGCGCATCATGCGGCCGGGGTCATCCACACCGATTTTCAGCGCGGATTCATCCGGGTAGAAGTCCACTCCGTCGCCGAGATGCAAGAGTACGGCAGCGAGAAAGCGATCCGCGAGGCGGGCAAACTACGAGTCGAGGGCAAGGACTACATCCTGCAAGACGCGGATGTGTGTCACTTCTTGTTCAACGTTTGAGCAGATCCCTGTCGACCACCGCATCATCCTCAACAGTCAGAATTGCTTGTTCGTTCAGCACGCACTTTCTCCCACCTCGTAGACCTCGCGACATTCAGGGGCAGGAGTCGAAGTTGTCGCAGTCGAGTGCGTCCTCGGTCGGGTCTGCTCCGCACTCGATGAAGGGCGGTGGTGGTGGGGCACCGCCGACAAAGAGGTAGCTCAACATGTAGATGGGGTCGGCGATGTTCCACAATCCGTCGTCGTTGGAATCGTGGGCATCGAAACAATCAGGGAAGCAGGTAAAGAGACAGAGCAGGGCCCAGATCGGATCGCCGATATCGAAGGTACCATCGAGGTTCACATCCCCGCGACGAAATCCGGTGGTGACCGAGACCGATCCGGCGATGGACGAAGGAGTGAACTCGGGTCCCCATTTGGGGACGACGCGAGTTTCGATGGGAGGGTCGCCGAGAGTGTCTACGAAGTCGACGATGGTCACGTCACCGACATCGCCAAGAACCTGGTACTGCGCCGTGGCTACCAGATAGTTTCCATCGGTCAAAACGTTAATTCCGAGGAAGCTGATGATGATGGCGGTGGTCCAGCCACCGTCGTGGATCTGGACGCTCGAGAAGTCCACTTCACCGATGTCTGCTGCCAGTTGAGCGCCGATGAGGCTCAGAGCGGCAGGGTCATGACCGACTCCGAAAGAACAGGCCGCCAGGGTGTTCCCTCCCTCGACAATTTCCAGTTGAACCTCAACGGAGATGGTTTCGCCAGGAGACCCCACCCCATCGGCTATGGAGAAGATGAAACCAGGATCGAGAGGCGGTGGGAGAGGCGGCGTCTGGCAGTCATGTTGATAGTTGTTGCAAGAGAGGGTGTCGTCGGTCGGATCGGCTCCGCAGTTGGGGAAGGGCGCAGGCAGGGGAACACCTCCCTCGAACAGGTAATTGAGCAGGTAAATCGGGTCGGAGAGGGTGTAGATCCCATTGTCATCGGCATCGCAAGCGTCGAAACAAAATATCGGACCGGGATCGCAGAAGACGCACAGCATGTAGATCAAATCGCCGAGTTCGACGTTGCCGTCGCCGAGGCAGTCACCGCGAACGAAGTCGGTCTGGGCACCAAGGGGCATCGGCACAATCGAGAATGACAAAATCAACACGATGAAGAGAAACGTGAGGGTGAGATCATGAGGTCGCCAACCCATCGGCCGATCCCTTTCTCAGCACGGACAGGAATTCTCGTACTCGTCAATTATAACCGAGCCCCTCCTCCGTGGAGGGGATTTCCGCGCTGATTAGCCTCTCGAGTTCTCTCTGACGGAGAGGTCGGATCTATCCGTGACGGCTATTTCTTCTTGCCGAGGAAAGCGCTGAGGACGACCAAGACCATCGACACCAACACCCACAGGTTGTTGTCGCTTTGCTTCTTGCGCGTGGCGTGTTGCACCATCTCCTTCATCTCGGTGCCGTCGGGCATCGTCTTGAAGTAGGTAACGATGAACTCATCTGCGGAAATTTCCTCTTCGGTGGCGCGACACCGGAACTCCTGGCCCGAAATCGGATCAGTGGACGTGTACGTGTAGGTCCAGTCGAGAACACCATCGCTATTGCGCGCTCCGCGACCTGTGGCAATGCCGGTACCGAAACTGTCGATCCACGCCGATACGAATTCATTCTGGCTATTGTCGAATCCGATGAATCCATAGCCGCCAAACGGCCTCCCTTCCCAGTCCATCTCAGCGACCTTCTGACTCAGATAACGCCCACCCAAGACCATTTCATAACTGCCGTGCAGGAGGTTCTCGACCGGCGGGGCGTCGGGTGCCATCCAGTACGACGTGGCCACATCCCAATCGCCGACGCGTTGGGCCAACCACTGATGGTGTTCACCAGGAGTCATGAAGTCGATCCGCATCTGCATGGCGGGATCTTGTTGTTGCGTCGGCTCGGCATCGTCTTGGCTCGAGGCCACCGACGATCCAAACGAGATCAGAAACAACACGAGCAGAGCAACGGATACCGATGATTTCATCTTGGTTCTCATTTCTTCAGGGGATCTTTCCGAGGATAAGGTGCCAGCACTCGACTGATTTGGCAACCGTTAACGGCGCAAGGGTAAGATTCCCGGCCCGATGACCTCGAAAGTTTTAATCTTGATTCCCGGAACATAACCACCGACTCGATTCAAGTCTGGGCTGAATGCGATGGTGCCGTAGTCGTTGGGGAATGTTGCCGTCAAGTGCAACAGTTGTTTGCCATCTTCGAGACTCCACATCGTGAGCGATTTACCCATGAACGCTTTCACGGCAAGGCGGTTTCCATCTGCAGAGATACCGACCGTCCCGATGCTACCGAGGTTTTGCAGAGATATTTGCTCCTCTCGGGAGCCATCCGCTGCGTTGAACCGAATCAATGTTCCCGGTTTCTTGTCACTTCCCCCGACCAGACCGATGAACTGCTTCCCATCGGGGAGAAAGAACAGCTGCATCGAACCCAGGTTGCGCTCATCGGATGCGATTTGCCACAGCTCCTCGCCATCGGACAGATTCCAGGCCTTGATCCCGCGACCCACCACACGGCGCCTCGGCTTGCCGTCGACATCAATATTCTCGTATTGAAAATAGGGACCGACCGCCTGTTTTCCATCCGGCGAGATGTCAAAATTATTCAGACCCGTGTCTTCCACCTGCCACAACCTCTTGCCCTTATCAAGATTCCAGACAGACAGGGACTTCTCCTTGTCGAGCCAGACGAGGAACTTCCCATCAGCTGTGACACGGGGTCTCTTTGCGGACCCTTGGATGCCAAACTTTTTCTTCAACTTTGCTCGTCGTAGATCCCAGACCTGGATGATGCTCGGTTTGGGATCCTTGCTCTGTGAGCGACCGACATGAGCGCTGACCAGGCGCTGACTGTTGGCGGAGAAGGCCAGGAAATCGACGCTCGCATCGTGGTCACCGAGCCTTTTGAGAAACTTTCCCGTCTTCGCATCCCAGATAAAGACGCCGGAGGGATGAATCGTCTTGCCAGCATTGTCGGTCACCGTGACGGGGCTACTGCCACCGACGATCCACTTACCGTTCGGGGAGAAGGTCCAGGAGAAATAGGTACCCACGGCACCATTGCTGACATTCCGCAACACCGAATCGAGATCGAGGCGGCCTGCGGGAACCTGGCTCGTAGACAGCAGAAGTAGTATCGACAGCAATGAAACAATCATCAGCGCCCTTCCTCCTGGGTATACGCCTCGAGGGTCGGGCGTTTTTGATGGTAATCGGTAACCCGCTGCCACGCATCACCGATGGCGATCAGGCGCGCCTCGTCATAGGGATGCCCGATAAACGTGATCGCTCTGGGCATCCGGTTGTCGCCGAAACCACAGGGAGCCACCAGGCTCGGATGACCGGTGAGGTTGGTGATGCCGAGACTCTGAAAATCTCCTGCCGGAGAGACGAAAGCATCGACTGCTGTGAGAGCTTGGGACATTTCTCGCATCAACAGGGTTCGAAGACGCTGGGCACGGATGTACTCCACCGCTGGAATCAAACGGGCGGCTCGGAAGGTGTTGGGCCATGCTCTCGTTCCCTGTTCGACCAGTTCGTCATCGCGATCGCTCATCGTCAATTCATCGAAAGCACAGGCACTCTCGGCGAACAGGATCACCATCATCGGCCATACCGGGTAGTCGGGCAGATCGATCTGGACCAACTCGGCACCGAGGCTCTTCAACTCTTCCAGCACACTTCGGTGCTCAGGAGAGTCTTCGAAGGCTGCCTGGGAATAACCGATCCGCCACCCCTCGATGGAAGTGGCACCGGGGATCTCGAAGGGTCGGTCCACGCAATCGAGATCGAGACCATCGGTCCCCTCGATGGCATCGAGTACGATGGATGTGTCCTGCAGACTGCGACATATGGGACCGAGTTTGTCCATCGACCAGGACAGCGCCATCGTCCCGTGGCGCGACACCCGCCCGAAGGTGGGTCGCAGCGATGAATTTCCACAGCGAGTCGAGGGGCTGACGATGGAACCGAGGGTTTCAGAGCCGATGGCAAAGGGCAGCGCCCCGGCACCGACCGCAGCAGCAGAACCCGCCGATGAGCCGCTGGAACCACGCTCGGTGTTCCACGGCGACAACGTCTTGCCACCGTACCAGATATCCCCCATCGCCAGCGCACCGAGGGTCGTCTTCGCGATCAGAATGGCACCGGCGCTATCGAGTTTCTGCACCACCGTCGCATCGGTATCGATCACCTGATCCTTGTAGGGCATGGCGCCCCAGCTGGTCCTGGTTCCCTTCACTGCACAAAGATCCTTCACGCCGTAAGGGATGCCGTGCAACGGGCCGCGCCATTTGCCATCGTCGAGTTCAGCATCGAGTTGCCGTGCCTGCTCCATCGCCCGTTCTTCGGTAGTCGAGATGACGCAGTGCAACACCGGGTCCACTTCCTGCAACCGGGTCAGAAAAAGCTCGGTGAGCTCGACACAGGAGACCTGCTTCGATTTCACCAGCGCTGCCAGGGTCGGAATCTCCGCCCATAACAGTGTTCGAAGATCATCGGGTCGCTTCACCTCGGGCAGGGGCTCGGTCGCAGCGAGGGTGCGATCATCGACGGTGGGAGAGGCTTCCAGCGGTCGAAAGATGGAAGCGGGGGCAACGGTGTTCTCGACGGAGCGGGAACGCATCTTCTCGTAGTGAGCGACCCGATCTGTTGCCAGCGGCATCAGCTGGGCGAGTTCCTCATCGGTGAACTCCAATCCCGCCGCCGCCACTGCACCCTTCAGATCGTCGAGGTCAAAGGCGGACTCCTGTGGAAATTCATCGGAAGGTTTCAGCGTCCCGCCCTCGCCCACAGCATGAGGAGAGAAGAGCGCCACGATCAACGTGAAGGTCATCATCGGTTTCCCTTCTGTTGCAGCTGCTCGATGCGTTGAATGGCGGTTTCCCAGCCAGCACCGTTGCCAGTACCCACCCCGATCACCTCGATCTCTAAAGCCGGCAGAGAGGAGATGGCAGCCACTCCTGCCAGACACAGGATGGGATCGCCGAGTTGCTGGCGAGCATGGTCGAACGCCTCCCCACCGCCTTGCTGGATCAGCAAGATCGAGTTGGGAAGTCCGAAGCGAGACCACCACTGTCGTAGTGATGGAAGTTGTTGCACATCGATGGAACACCAGCACACCAGCAGCGCATGGCGCGAGAGATCGAGCAAGCCACCGTGAGCCGATGGATAAGGTCGAGGAGGATTCGGGGTTTGTATCTTTTCCCAGGGAGCATCGGCGAGAATGCCATCGATGGAGATGCCGACCCAGGGTTCACCATCGGCCAGAACCGCCAGGGAACCGACCGAGAAGTCGGCTGCATCCTCTCCCCCCATCGGCAGAGCACTCCACGAATGAATCCCCGACTGCTGGGGAGCCGGGGCCGTGAAGTGAACATGTCCATTCCGGGCCGCTGCTGGCTCTGGTAACACCCAGCCAGGAGCTGTCGAAGCCACTCGCACCAGCTGGCCATCGGCAACCGGCACAGCCGCACTCAGGGTGATGTCAGCTCCGGAACGAGTCACCGCATCGAGCGCGATCCAGGTCGATCGAGAACCCGCCCCTGCTGCGATGATCACCATCGCAACAAACCAGATGATCCATCCGCCCGTGGCGATCCACAGTATGCGATCCCCCGACCAGGCCGCACTCGACATCCCGACCTCTTCTCTTTTCCCCGCGATGCTTATCGGCTGCAGGGGAGGGTGCCGTCCCGAACAATAGTAGTCGGGTCACGGAGCGTTCCACAGCAACCTCTGTCGAGTCCCGATGCTACTTTCAGGGTGCCAGGAGCAACGACTGTAGATCGCCGAGGTCGTAATTCTCCAGCGAAAGAGCAGAGCCAACTTCATTCCAGTGCAGACAGCCACGATGAATCCGCTCCTGACCGTTGGCGAGATCTTCGGCCCGTAGCCTCAGAACCCACTCGACCACGGGAAAGGCCAGTTCGTGCCAGGGAATCTCATCCCAGGAGAACCACCTGACCTCATGGCTTTCGGCCCCAGCTTTCACATCCGGTCGCTGTAGCCGCGCCAGGAACATCTCGTACACCTGGCCGATCCTGGTCAAATCGATGCGCGCAAAGGTACGAACGATGGCCACCTCGGCACACGCCTCCTCCATCGTCTCTCGAACAGCCCCCGCCTCCATCGACTCCTCCATCTCCAGGAAGCCCGCCGGGG
>CAWLAN010000125.1:0-8274 GCA_963854815.1 Planctomycetes bacterium UBA1146 | reverse complement strand
GCACCATCGCCTGGACCTGTTGTTTACTCGCATGCCCGTTCCCGGTCACTCCGAGTTTGACCACTGTTGCGGCCAGTTCCACCACCCTGATGCCTGCAAGAGAACAGGCCAGAATACTTGCAGCTCTTCCTTCACCGGTGAGTAGGGCACTGCGGGCATTCTTGCCATGAAAGACCTCCTCGATGGCAGCAATTTGCGGCTCGAAGGCGGTCACCACTTTCTTCATCTCCTGATGAACCTTGAGTAACCTTTCCGAGTGCGATAGATCGGTGGAGGTGCGCAGGAAACCGAAGTCAACCAACGACAAGCAGGTGCCGTCCACATCGATGACCCCCCAACCCATCTTGGCGAGTCCCGGATCGATCCCGAGTACCCGGAGAGGCTTCTTCTCATTCATCTTTTTTTCTCCCCTTTTCGCGATAGAAAATTCGAACCGGAACCTCGGGGACCTCGAGCAGGTCTCGCATACGATTCTCCATCGCACGTCGAATCTGGGGCGTGAAGTATTCTGGCTTGTTCACGAACATGGCGACAGTCGGGGGCATCACTGCTACCTGGGTTGCGTAATAGATCTTGGGTTCCTTGCCGTGCTTGACCCTGGCGCGAGGGCCATTCCTGATGTCATCGATAGCACGATTCAGAATTCCGGTACCGACTCGCTTGTTGGCCTGTTTCGAGAGGGACTGGACCAGCGAGATGCATTTCGTCACGTTGCGAGCATGTATGGCACTCATGAACAGCACTGGAGCGTAGGAGATGCTCGGCAACTTCTTCCCCAGGTATTCTTCGTAATCCTCCATCGTGGTTCGGTCCATGGCGAGATCCCACTTGTTGACAGCGATGACGCAGGGACGATGTCGATCCACCACTTCACGGGCAATCCTCATGTCCAGTTGTGAGATCCCATGTACCGCATCGATCATCAGTACCACTACGTCAGATCTACCGATCGCTGCAAGAGCTCGACCCTGGGCATAGAACTGCACCGATCCCTTCAACTTGCCCTTGCGAAGCAGTCCTGCCGTGTCGATGACGACGAACGGGATACCGTCCTTCTCGAACCGAACGTCGACAGCATCTCTTGTCGTCCCGGCGATGTCGCTGACGATGACTCGCTGTTCACCGATCAGAGCATTGATGAAGGTCGATTTCCCGGCATTGCGTCGCCCGACGATGGAGATCTTGAGAGCAGGAGTCGCCTCCTTTTCACCGCCTTCGGGAATATCGGCAACAAACTGTTCGATCAACTCGGTGACGCCCTGACCGTGCTCCGCGGAGATGGGCCAGGGATTCCCCAGTCCCAGTGTCCAGAACTCTGCAATCGAGTCGAATTCACGGTCCGCCTCACACTTGTTCACGACCAGATGGCACTTTTTCTCGAGTGGGCGCAGTCTTTGCGCAACATCATGGTCGAGTGGTTGAAGTCCTTCCTTGGCATCGACGATCATCAGGATCACGTCCGCACTCGCGATGGCGGCGTCGATCTGCTGATTGATATCAGCATCGAGTTGTGCTTCATCGGTGATACCCATTCCACCGGTATCGATGATCTCTACCTGACGCCCCATGATCTCCACCTCGATGGAAACTCGATCACGAGTCACACCAGGACGATCATGGACGATGCTCACCCGGCGCTTCGCCAACCGATTGAGAAGGGTCGACTTCCCGACATTGGGACGACCTACGATGGCAATTCGAGGCATCATCGGGAATGCCCGAACCAGTGGAGCAAGGCGGCTACCGTCTTGCCATCGACAATTTCCCCCTCCTCGAGCAGTTTCCTTGCTGTGCCAGAAGAAACCGAGTGGACCTTCACCCACTCATCCTCGTCAGGATCCTGGCCGACGAACTGCAGGTCTTGTGCCAGAAAGATATACATGCGCTCATCACTGAACCCGGTGGCCGGGAGGATCTCCAGCAATGGAGTCAGTTTCCCGGCCTCGAAACCGGTCTCCTCCCTCACTTCCCGCCGGGCACAGTCGATCGGTTGTTCGCCCTGTTCGATCAGACCGGCAGGGATCTCGAGCAAATTATGTCCCACTGCTGGTCGGTACTGCTCGATGAGGATGATCCGGTCATCGGGCAGCAGCGGCAAAATCGCCGAAGCTCCAGGATGACGGATAACGTCACGGTCGACGATTCGACCATCGGGGAGTCTCTCGCGACGGGTGAACATTCGGTAGCGGGCTCCCTGATAGGAAAGGGACTCCTCCACCAGTTCGAAACGAGGATCCAGCCGGGTGCCACGGCCTCGATGACCGAGAAGGTCGGAATCCGAGTCGGGAATTCCTGGCGCGAGGTCTGACTGGTTCATGTAAATTGCCATTTCCGGTCATCACCCCGGAGGTATCGGGGCGATCGAATGTAAGTTGAACCAGTCTATCGCCTACCGACCTTCAATTGGAGAGGAACCGGAACTTCGCGAACGTAAAGAACTGGTGATCCGAAATCTGGCAGCCACCTCTCCTCCGGGTAGAACTGCTTCGACCTCATCGACCAGATCCACTCTACCGACCCCGAGGATCCCCTCTCTTGCCTTATCGAGTTGCTGGGCGTTCATCGAGAAATGCAACCTCACCGTCTGATCGGCCGGAACCACAAATTCAGCTTCCTGTGCTCGAAGCCAGACATCGAGAGAGTGGCCCTCGTTTGCCAGAGTTCGCCAGTAGAGGATCGGGAAGAATGGATCCGCAGCAGCCATCATGGCACCTCCGAAGGTGGTCCCCATGATGTTGCGCGTGAGAATCGACCTCTTCACATCGACATCGGCGACCTGGAAGGCGGAATCGATATGCTTCACCCGGATCCCCTGGAATAGAAAGGGGGGCCAGAGATTCAGCATCCAGCGGATCTTCGCGGCGGAGGTTCCATCCCAGATCATCTGGATTCCATGTCCTCGTGCTGTGTTCGCACACGTAGTGCCACCATCAGACAGGAGATGTCCGCTGGACTCACGCCGGCGATGCGCTGAGCAGATGCGATGGTATCGGGACGCAAACTGTTCAACTTCTCACGCGCCTCCGACCGCAGTCCCGGGATTTCCGAATACTGGAGCTCATCCGGCAACTTCCATCGTTCCTGTCTTCGTATCCTCTCCACCTCGTTCATCTGACGTTCGATGTAGGACTCGTATCGCACCTCGATACGGATCCTCTCCTGGAGACGTTCCTCCAGCTGCCAGGTGGTCATCTCCGGGATCTCCTCCGCCAGTGTCTTCCAGTTGGTACCGGGAACCCGGAGCCGCTGATGAAGAGTGCGTGTCCCGACGCGGGTTGCATGGAGTCGACTGATGGTATCGCTGATCTTCTGCTGGTCGGCGCGCACACGATCGGCCTGTCGGGCATCGATCAGACCCAGTTCTTCACCTCGACACGCAAGTCGAAGATCCGCGTTGTCATGGCGCAACATCAGCCGATACTCCGCACGCGAGGTGAACATCCGATACGGCTCCCGGGGATCGCAACGCACCAGATCATCGGCGAGAACTCCCATGTATGCCTCATCCCTTCCGAGGATGAAGGGTGCCTCATCGGCCAGCGAGAGCACTGCGTTTACCCCGGCAAGAAATCCCTGGGCTGCCGCCTCCTCGTAGCCACTGGTCCCGCAGATCTGCCCCGCCATGTAAAGCCCCGGCACCGCCCGACATTCGAAGGTGCGGCGAATCTGATAAGGCGGAAAGAAATCGTATTCCACCGCGTATCCGTGTCGCAGGAATTTGGCCTTCTCCAGCCCGGGAATCCGTGCCACCAGTTGTTCCTGCGCATCGGCCGGAAGGCTGGTAGAGATGCCGTTGACGTAGACCGAACGGGACTGCAACCCTTCTCTCTCGAGATGAATCGTGTGTCCGGTGCGGTCGGGGAAACGAACCACCTTGTCCTCGATGGAGGGACAGTAGCGCGGTCCAATCCCCTCGATCTGTCCCGAGTACATGGGACTGCGATGGAGATGGGATCGAATCACATCATGGACCGATTCGTTGGTACGAGTGACATGACAGTTCATCCACTCCCGACGGGGAGGATCGCGCCAGTGACTGAACCCGTCAGGTTCCGGATCAGGCCGCTGGATCGTCAGTCGATCCCAGTCGATGGAACTTCGATCCAGACGCGGAGGAGTCCCCGTCTTCAGCCTTCCCGTTTCCAGGCCCATCGCACCGAGAACTCCGCTCAGATGTTGAACTGATCCCTCGCCCACCCGACCACCCTCGGAGATGTTCTCGCCGACATGCATCACCGCACGCAAAAAGGTGCCGTTGGTAAGAATCACCCTCCTCGACCGAAGCACTGATCCATCGGCAAGTTTCACTCCGCCTGCTCGTTCCCCATCGAGATGAATATCCTCGACTGACCCCTCCCAGACGCGAAGGCCAGGCTGTCTCGCGATGAGTGCTCGCATCTCTCTCGAATATTCATCTTTGTCCACCTGAGCCCTGAGTGACTGAACGGCTTCTCCCTTGGAAGTATTCAGCATCCTGTAGTGGATCCCGGACAGATCGGTCACGAGCCCCTGGACCCCACCGAGAGCATCGATCTCTCGAGTCAACTGTCCCTTGCCCACCCCGCCGATGGCAGGATTGCAAGAAAGTGCCGCGATGGTGTTCTCTTTCAAGGTGACGAGGATCGTCTCGCGGCCCATGCGCGCTGCTGCCAGCGCAGCTTCACAACCGGCGTGCCCTCCTCCGACCACGATGACGTCGACCACGTTGGAATTCTTCACGAGATCTCTCGTTCCTTCATCAGGCCTTCCAGACGATCGAAAAAGAGCGGATCGGATTTCGCCACGCACCCTGGTTTCAGAACCCGGATTCCGGGAATTCTCAGCGCCAGCAGTGAAAACGCCATCGCCATCCTGTGGTCTCCTTGTGGATCCAGATCTCCACCGATCAGATCGGTTCCGTCACTGCCCACAACCCGCAGCAGATCAGCGCGCACCTCAGCACGGATTCCGACCGAATTCAGCCCTCGACACAACACCTCGAGACGATCGCACTCCTTGAATCTCAGATGGGAGACGCCGGAAAAAACCGATTCCCCCCGGGCGAAGGCAGAGACCACGGAGACGGCTGGAACCAGGTCGGGGTTGCCATCCATGGCACGGGAGATGGCATGTACTGGTGGGCCGTTGACCCGGATGCTCTCCTCACAGACCTCGACGGGGCAACCCATTTCGGCAAGGATCTCGCCGATGACTCGATCGCCCTGGAGAGATTTGCTTCCCACCCCCTCGACGGTGACATCCCCCGCCGTGATGGCTGCCGCGCACAGATGGAAAGCTGCCGCCGAAGCATCGGGTTCCACCCGAATTCGGCCCGAACGAAGCTCACTGCCACCCTCGACGATGATCTCCCGGGCTGTGCATCGGACGGTGACTCCGAATGCTTTCAACACCGCGGCAGTCAGATCGATATAGGGGCGTGATGAGATGGGACCGACGAGCCGGATGTGCAGACCCTGCGGCAGATGCGGCGCCAGCAGCATCAGCGCACTGGTGAACTGGCTGGAGACTGCCGCCTGCACAACGACCTTGTTGCCCGTCACCGTCCCACCCCGGATTCGCACCGATGGTCCGCCCCGATCTTCGAGACATTGCACCTGACAACCAAGATCGCAAAGAGCATCGATCAGCGGCAGCATGGGGCGATGGGGCGGTCCCTTGATCAAGGTCTCGCCATCTCGCAGGGCTGCCAGAGCCAGGATGAAACGCATCCCGGTGCCGTTCTGGCCCAGATCGAGATTCCGGTCGCCCGAGGGAAGACGTGCTCCGGTGCCGCGGATATGGAGAGGTCCGGGCGCTGATCCGACGATCTCACAGCCCAGATCACGAAGGGCAGCGATGAAACTGTCCAGGTCCTCGTTACAGGGGACTCCCATCACCTCACTGTCACCAGCAGCCAGTACGGCGTTGAACAGCACCCGCTGGGCCACTGATTTCGAGCCCTCGGTGCGCACGGTTCCATGTACCGCGCTCTGCACGGGGGCAATCCAGTAGTCGTCGTCAGAGATCTGATCAGTGTTCATTGCTGGATCATACACTCCTTCTCAGCGGGCGGCATCGAGACCGATCGGTTGCGCCTCGTCGCCAGGGTCTCCATCCTGGGTCCATTCCCCCTCGCGGGGCGGTGAGGAGCCGAATTATGAAACACACCTTGCTGATCTGCGTACTCTCGGTGGCCATCTGTCCGCCACTCCAGGCCCAGGCCCCTTCGCCGGAGGATTGGCTCGAGAGAGCTCCGGGAACCGACTTCGAACTGGCGGACTGGTCCACCATCGGAGGTTGGTTCGATCGGATCTCAGAAGATCTGGAGACCGCGAGGACCATCCAGGTCGGAACCTCTACACTGGGGCGTCCGTTCCGGATCTGCGTCATTTCTTCTGCCGAGAACCTGAACAGACTTGCACGCATCAAGGCGCTGAGTCGGGCCATCGCGGATCCGAGGAATCTGTCGGATGCTGCCGCCGAAGCGGTGCTGGAAGAAGCGGTTCCGATCCTGTTCGTCTCCTGCAACATGCACTCGACGGAAATCGCGGCAGCAGAGATGTCGATGACCCTGGCCTGGAATCTGGCCACCTCCCAGGAAGAACCGTGGGCCTCGGCTCGCCGTGAAGTGGTCACTGTCATCATTCCGACGATGAACCCGGATGGTCTCGACCGAGTCGTCTCCTGGTATCGAAAGATCGTCGGCACCCCGTACGAAAATGCTTCCCTCCCCGAACTCTATCAATTGTACGCAGGTCACGATAACAACCGGGACTGGTTCGCACTTTCACTCGAGGAGACCCGTATCGTTACCCGTTTGCTCTACACCGAATGGTTTCCGACCGTTTACTGGGATGTGCACCAGCAGGGGTCGAGGACCGCGAGGCTGTTTGTTCCCCCGTTCCGTGATCCTCTCAATCCGAACCTCCATCCGGTGACCATCGCCGGAATCGGTGCTCTCGGTTCGAGAGCGATGCTCGATTTGACTTCGTGGGGCTATACCGGAATCTCCACTGGCGTGACCTACGACATGTGGTGGAACGGGGGCAACCGAAACGTGCCTGTCCGGCACAACATCATCGGACTGCTCTCCGAGGCTGCCTCGGCCAATCTCGCCAGTCCCATCTGGATCGCTCCTTCGAGTCTTTCAGCACCCGGTGGTATCGAGACCGGATACGCCCCATCGAATCGATTCCCTGCTCCATGGCCCGGTGGCTGGTGGCGAGTGGGCGACATTCACCGCTACGAGATCGCTCTCGCCGAGTCACTGCTGGCCAGCATCGCAAGAGAACCGCGCACCTGGCTCCGCAACTCACTAAGGGTCGCCCGCGATGTGGTCCGCAAGGGACGCGAAGAAGCTCCGCGAGGCTGGCTGATTCCGCCGAGGCAGCAGGATCCGGATGCACTGCACAGGTTCTTGGAAATTCTGCTGGCCCAGGGTCTGGAGGTGAGTGAAGCCACGAACTCATTCGAGGCCGATGGCCGACCGTACCCGTCCGGAACCCTGGTCCTGCATCGCGAACAACCCTACGGCACCTTCCTCAAGGATCTGTTCGAGGTACAACGATACCCCGATGGTCCTGCTCCTTACGATGTCGCAGGATGGACACTACCACTGCTGTTTGGATTGAGACGCATAGAGGTACTCGAAAAAATCACAGTGGCCACCGAACCGGTCACCGATGTCGAGACGCTTGTTGCCCGTCACTCCCCATCGCAGGCAGACCAGCCGGAACTGCTCAAGATCCCCGGAGAGAAGGAGGCCATCCCGGTAAAGAAGATCTCCTCGACAGATACCTCACGAATCAAAGATCTTCTGAGCGCGCGTGCCGATGGGCATCGTGTCTTCTGCACCAAAGATGGGAACTGGGCGGTGGAACTGCGCAGCGTGGAAGAAAAAGATGAGGCGAATCTTCGTGAATCCAAGATCTACGGGTTCGAGTTGCCACCTGGCCGCATAGGTGTGTACGCGCCATGGAGCGCCAGCATGGATGAAGGGTGGCTTCGCTGGGTGCTGGACCATTACCAGATCCCCTACCGCCGCGTCCGTAACGAGCAGATCCGTGCAGGTGAACTGTCGGAAATCATCGACGTACTGGTGATCCCCGACATCAGCGCCAGAACCATTCGAAATGGGCGCAGCAAAGGAACTGTATTCCCGGAACTGACGGGAGGTCTCGCTCCCGAGGGAGTCATCGCCATCGAGGAGTTCGTCCGCGGCGGTGGTCGCCTCATCTGCACCGGCCGCTCATCCACTTTCGCCATCGACCTGTTCGATCTTCCGCTCGAGCCGGC
>CAWLAN010000124.1:0-8337 GCA_963854815.1 Planctomycetes bacterium UBA1146 | reverse complement strand
TGGTGGCATCATCAATGTTTCGGTGGAAGCACGACCTGAGGGATACGATGAACGGACTGCGGTTCTCAAGATCGAGAACATTTATAATGCTCTTCGTGAAGTATTCGACACGGCTCGCCGAGAGAATTTGACTCCCGCGGAGGCTGCTGACCGCGTTGCGGAAAAACGTCTAGAAGAGGCACGTAAACGCAATGGAAGCCCTGTCGTGGATGTAGCTCCGAACCCTTGATGGCTTTTTTCCCTCCGATCGGATTCCGACTGCCACGCCGAGCTCGTATTCGAACTCGCTCCGACTTTCAGGTGATTTTTTCGCATGGTCGTCGTTGCAGTACGGAGCACCTCCGTGCCGTGATTCATCCCAATGGGGGAGAGTGGTCCCGGATCGGCATGGCAGTGAGTCGCAAGGTCGGTAATGCCGTGGTTCGCAATCGCCTGAAAAGAAGGCTACGTGAGATTTTTCGTATCCACCGGGATCATGCTCCGCAGCCGAGAGATTTCATCTTCATTCCCCGACCTGGATGCGCCGATCTCTCTTTCGAAGAACTTTGTTCAGAGGTGGTCACTCTGATCTCGATGAAACTCGGGCAGCATCAATCCTGATGAACTGGAGAGAGGGTTCAGATGGCATCCGAACCGGGAGTGCTGGCGCGGGTATTGATGGGAATCGTGAGGTTCTACCAGCGGGCGATCTCCTGCTGGCTTCCTCCTCTGTGTCGGTTCGAGCCGAGTTGTAGCCAGTATTCACTGGAGGCGATCGAGCAGCACGGCTCATGGCGTGGCGCTCTCCTGACCGTGCGCCGATTGCTTCGCTGCCAACCATTCTGTGCCGGGGGTTATGACCCGGTTCCCGCTCGTGCAGAGCGAAGCAATATCTGAGACCTTTGACGCCACCGGCTGGCTGCTGCAGGAGTGCTCTTGCAGGATGTTTTATAAAGTGTAAAGTGCAACCCGCGCTGGGGGAGGTCTTTTCCCTGTGACGGAGGGGTCTCTATCGGGTAGGGAGTGTGCCACGGTGCCGGATCGTTTGGTGGGAAAAGTTCCACTCAAACTGTTCAAGATCGGCGAGGTGATGGCAGCGACGGGGATATCCCGCCAGACGATTCATGATTATACGGTCGGAGGATTTATCGAAGAAGAGGAGCGCACACCGGCCGGGCACAGACTCTACGCAGAATGGGTATTCGAGCGTCTGGCACGAATTCGGGCTCTCCAGGTCAAGGGTTGCTCACTGAAACAAATCAAACAGATGATCGACGAGGAAAAGATCTAGATGTCGTGGACCGATCCTCCTTTCCTCAGCGCGGCTCTCGTCCTGGCTCTGGCGATCCATCTGGTTCCGGTTCGATCTCGATCGCTTCTTCCGTTAAAGTGGGCCTCGCGTATCGAAAAACTGCGACAGAAAAAGCGGTGAACCATGGCTTCAGCAGAAACCCCCTGCGGGGATGCAAAGCGCCTGTTAGAGGCTTTTGAGCACCAGGCGAGTCTCTACGAGCAACTGCTCGAGAAATATGAAGCTTCCGGTGCAGATCCGATGATGCTGGCCACCGACGCAGCGCAAGTGCAACAAGGGGCACGTGAGAGCCAGGATTCGGTCAAAGATGTGCTGGAGAAGTGGGCTCAGATTTCCTGCTCCATCGATGCTGATCTGAGGGTGCAGATCGACGCAGAGCGTCATAGGGTCGAGCGAGCGATGCTAGCGGTTCTGTCGCAGCACGAGGACCTGCTCGGGGAATTGGCCCAGCAACAACCGGCCAAGACCGATGCAACTGTTCAAGTACGCCTCCCGACCGAGGACGCATCCGACCTTTCCTGAGCGGGCCCGGATCCAAATGGCGGAAGTGAGGCTCTGTGGTACCATTCCCTCCGAATTTGCCCTGCAGGATTTTGCCGCGGGGGCGGTCCTCCTGGTCAGGGGCCAGGGTCGAAATCGTCGCCTTCCAGCATGAGAACCAGTCGGGAGAGGAAGTCCCATGACCGAGACGAACCAGGATTCGCTCTGGGATGCGATGGGCAATGTGGGCTTCCGCAGTGGCCCATCTGCCGCCGCAGAGGGAGAGGACCTGTGCCAGATTCCCGACCAGGGAAATCTCAAGAATCATCCCTATGCATCCTTTCTCCATCGGCTCGAGAAACCAGGGCGTTACACCGGGGGTGAACTTCACTCGGTCAAGAAGCAACAAGCAGAACTAAGTTTCTTGCTGGCATTTCCCGATGTTTATGAGATCGGGATGAGCCATCTTGGCTTCAAGATCCTCTATTCACACCTCAACGATCTCGAGGGGGTGCAAGCCGAGCGGGTCTACGCTCCGTGGGTCGATTGCGAGAAAGAGTTGCGTGATCGAGGGCTTCCTCTGGTGAGCCTCGAATCATGGCAACCGATGAACACCTTCGACGTGGTCGGATTCTCGCTCCAGTATGAACTTACTTTCACCAATGTACTGACGATGCTCGATCTGGGAGGGATTCCGATCCGGAGCGAGGATCGAGACGATGATTGTCCCCTGGTGATGGCGGGGGGGCCGGTGGCCTTTCAGCCGGAGCCGCTGAGTGCCTTCATCGATGCGTTCCTGATCGGGGATGGCGAGGGGTTCTTCCACGCCGTTGTGAAGCAGTGGCGCGAACTGAAGGACCGAGGTGTCGATCGTCGCGAGCGGCTCATCCACATCAGCCAACTGGATGGGGTTTACGTCCCTTCTCTCTACAGCACCAAGATAGAACCCCTCACCGGAGTGACAGTGGTCGATGCTCCTCTCGATGACCGTGTTCCACAACGTGTGTCCAGAGCGCACGTTAAAGATCTGGGAGAGTTTCCCTTCCCTTCTCGTTCACCGGTTCCCAATACCGAGGTGGTGTTCGATCGAGTGAGCATCGAGGTGGCACGAGGATGCACCGAGGGGTGCCGATTCTGTCAGGCAGGGATGATCTACCGCCCGGTCAGGGAAAGAACCCCGGAGGAGATCCAGGATACGATGCGTGACGCGCTTCGTTGCGGCGGATTCGACGAGGTTTCCCTGACTAGCCTTTCCACTGCCGATTACAGTGCCATTGAGCCTCTCGTAAAAAAGATCATGCCGGAACTTCGCGACAAGAACATCTCCCTTTCCGTCTCGTCGCTGAGGGCCTATGGCCTCACCGATACAATGCTCGATGAAATGGCTACCGTACGAAACACCTCCTTGACCTTTGCTCCGGAGGCGGGAACCCAGCGGATGCGGGATGTGGTCAACAAGAACATCTCCGAACAGGACATCGCCAAGAGCGCCCACCGGATCTTCTCGCGTGGTTGGCGCAAGATGAAGTTGTACTTCATGATCGGGCTTCCGACCGAGGAAGAAGAGGACGTAAAGGGGATTGCGGAGCTCGGTAAGAGGATGCTTTCCATCGCCCATGAGTACCTCCCGAAGGGGAGGCCGAATATCACCATTTCCGTCTCCAGCCATATTCCGAAACCGTTCACGCCCTTCCAGTGGGCAGCGATGGATGACATTCCGGAGATCGAGAAAAAGCAGCAAGCACTGAGAAACTGGACCAGGGCTCCGGGGCTGACATTCCGCTGGCACGATCCAACTACCAGCCACATCGAGGGGATCCTCAGTCGTGGTGATCGAGTCCTGTGTGACGTGGTCGAAACAGCATGGCGCAATGGCGCTCGATTCGATGGCTGGTCCGACCGACTCCGATTCGACCTCTGGATGGAGGCGATCGAGGAGCATCAGATCGATCGATACCGTTATCTGGGTACCATTCCGATCGATGCTCGCCTTCCCTGGGACCACATCGATTGCGGTGTTGAACACAAGTTTCTGGTCAAGGAATACCAGAAGTCGCTCAAGGATCGAACCTCCCACCCTTGTGGTAAGCCCGGGCGAAAGTTGACGCATTACAACAATCTGGAGGATGCGACCGCGGACAAGCGGCGACTCGTTTGTTACGACTGCGGAATCGTCTGCGATCTTGCTCGGATGAAGGAAGAGCGCATCGAGTCCCTCGAGTATCTCGAAGCGCATCGAGATGAGACTCAGGCCTCTTCACAGACCGATGCGACTGTAGAACTGGTGCGCGAACAGTCGAAGGAGCGCTTCTTCGCACGGAAGAATCGCTCTCTTCCACCCGAGAGGAAGGAACTCGATCGTCCCAGCTTCACCTACCGGGTTCGATACGCGAAGGTGGGAACTGCTCGTTTCATGGGTCATCTCGACCTGAACAGGATGTTTCCCCGGGCGATCCGTCGCGCCGGGTTTGCGCCATCCTATTCGCAGGGTTTTCATCCGATTCCACGGATGGCGTTTGGTCCTCCGTTGCGCCTCGGGATGGCAGGACTCTCGGAGGTGGTGGATCTGCGCCTGCAGCAGCAGGTCGATCCAGAATCTTTCCAAGCTGCACTCGAGGCCCAGGTCCCCGAAGGGATCGAACTCCGTTCGATTCATGCCGTTGGCAAGGATGCGCCGAAGTTGTCTGCCGTCACCAACTGGGCAGATGTCTTCATTCTGCTCCCCCGGGAGTCGGCCGCGGGTATTGGTCCGGATGCGATCGATCAGTTGCTCGCTGAGTCCGAGATCATCGTCGAGAGGAGAACCAAGAAGGGCAAGGTCAAGACCATCGATATCCGACCCGGGATCGACGGTATTTCCTGGGTCGAGGAGGTCCCTGCGGATGCAGCCGGGCTGATGTCCCTGCGCGAGGATGAACGAATGCTTCAGATGCGGATCTGCCTCCAGGGAGATCATCCGGCAAAACCCGAGGAGATCCTGTTGAGGCTCTTTGACGGCACCATTCCGACCGGTACCCAGGTGATTCGAAGACGACTACTGCCGAGTCCTACCCCGACATTGGCGATCTCCGTCTGACAGGGAGAGAGGGCATCTTGGACCTTGCACCTGACAAGAGAATCGTAGCATTGCAGGTGCTGCTCGAGGTAGCTCTGAAGGCAGCCCGTGTAGCCGGTGAGATCTCCAGAAGGCATTTTCTCGATCACAAGTTGACCGTCGATTCGAAAGAGGACGGAACACCGGTTACACGCGCAGACCGGCAGGCAGAAGAGGCGATGCGGGAAATCCTCCGGCGGGGTGCTCCCGAGTTGGGGATCTTCGGGGAAGAATATGGGCACGAAGGGGACCTGTACGATCGCTGGATCATCGACCCGATCGATGGCACCCAGAACTTCATCGATGGTGTGCCGCACTTCGCAGCTCTCATCGGTCTTCAACTGGAAGGTCAGCCGGTACTCGGAGTGGTCCATTGTTCGGTGCTGGGATCTCAGGAGGGTGCACCGGAGCAACTCGGGCAAAGTTGGTGGGGAGGACCGGGAGTCGGTGCCTGGAAGGGACCGGGGACGACATCGGAATCGGCCCACGCTCGGCAACTTCATAGCCGTCCCTGCTCGAGACTCGAAGATGCATTCATCTGTCACGGTGGGTTGAAGCACATCCAGGATTCTGGCTTGTGGGATCCTTTTACAGAGATCATCGCAGCATCGAGAAGGAACCGTGGCTACGGCGACTGGATGGGGCATATGTTGGTTGCCGAGGGGGTCTGCGACGGCATGGTCGATCCCCGCGTGGCTCTTCACGACCTCGCCGCTGTCGAGCCCATCTTGCTTGCAGCGGGAGCAGTACTCATCGCCAGTGAACAACTTCCACTCGAGGATGAATTCCTCGGGCAGGCGGTCTCAGGTACGGCTTCCATCGCCAGCGATCTGGCACGGAGACTCGATTTCTGATCGAGACTGTCCGGCGACAGCTTCTAGCTGCTGAGTCCTGGTGGAGTTCGACGGGCTAGGCCCCGTCCTCGCCGATCGCCTCGACGGGACATTCTTCCTTCGCCTGCACGCACAGTTCCTCTTCCTCGGGGGATGCCGGTTGCTTGAAGATGTAGGAATAGCCCTCGTCTTCATTGGCCTTGAAGTTGTCCGGTGCCGTGGTGCGACACAGGTCGCAGTCGATACATTCTTCGTCGACGTACCATTTGCCGGGTACGTTGCTCTCGACCTTGTTTGCAGGATCTGCCATCACAAATCTCCCATTTGACCGTCGATGGGAACCGACTGAAAACGTCAGTCTCCAGCACGGTCCGGTACTCCTCTAAGGATAGAGTTCTATCAGGTTACTGCAAGCAATCCGGGATCCACCTCCGGTAGCCCAGAGACATGGAAGCGGCTATTCTCGGCTCCTGCGGCTTCCGGGCGCAACCTCGGTGAGGCCTCGGATCCTCACGGTGGCCGAAACGGATCGATTTCGTGGCGAAAGGAGTTGCCGTGAGGGTCGTCATCGCACACAGCCCCGATTCCGATGATGCGTTCATGCATTTCGCCATCGGTGAGGGCAAGGTGGATACCGGAGACTATCAATTCGATCACGTGATGGCGGATATCGAGACCCTCAATCGCCATGCCGTCGAGGGTCGTTACGAAGTGACGGCCATCTCCATCCATGCCTATGCCCATCTCGCCGATCGCTATTCGCTGCTGAACCATGGCGCCAGCATGGGAGAAGGGTACGGCCCGGTCCTGATCACACGCAAACCGATGGAGAGGGAAGCACTACAAACTTGCACCATCGCAGTTCCAGGACAGTGGACCAGCGCAGCGCTGGCACTGAAGCTCTGGATGCCACAAGCCATCACCGAGGTGGTCCCTTTCGATGAGATCATGCAGAGAATCGATTCTGGCGAATACCAGGCAGGAGTGATCATCCACGAGGGGCAGGTCACCTATGCCGCTGAGGGATACCACTGTGTGGTCGACCTGGGCCAGTGGTGGGCAAATACCCAGAATGGACTCCCCTTGCCCCTGGGAGGCAATGCCATCCGCAGGGATCTTGGTGAGGATCATATCCGCGAGATATCCCGTATCTTGCGTGAGAGCATCGCCTACGCATTGGAGCACCGGGAAGAGGCTCTTCAGTACGCCGAGAAGTACAACCGTGGATTGACTCGAGAACAGACCGATCGATTCGTCGGAATGTATGTCAACCAGCGAACCCTCGACTACGGGGATGATGGTCGCGAGGCGGTATGCCGCTTTCTCCGCATGGGTGCGGGGACCGGCACAGTTCCAGAGGTTTCCGAACCGGAATTCATCGTCTGATCGACCCCGTCTCCCTGACGCATCCCTGGTAACCCGGGGAAGGAGGCCAGCCTGTCGGTCACCAACGAGGAACACCCTCAACCGTGGAGTTCCATCTCCGGCTGGGCGGGAACCTGTCATGCCCGTTCGAGAGTTATCCGCTGTGCGGACTCCGAAGAAGTCCGTGCACGAGCACAGGAACCGATGTGCTGGCTGCCGCGCGGCGGGGGTTTTTCCTACGGAGATGCGGCGATCCTCGACGAAGGCCGGTTGTTGCTTCTCGATTGTCCGGAAGGTTCCGGCACCATCTGCTCGGATTCCGGCTCCATCGTCGTTCCATCCGCGCTGACCTTGAGAACCCTGCTGTCGACCCTGGCCACCGAGGGACTCACCCTGCCCGTGGTGCCCGGGGTTCTCGATGCGACGGTGGGAGGTGTACTCGCAGCCGATGCCCACGGCAAGAACCACCTGATCCGTGGCTCTCTTCGCGACGTCACCCGTTCTCTACGACTGCTGCTGCCGACCGGAGAAGTGGTCGAATGTGATCGGGATCGCAATCAGGATCTGTTCGGGGCCACCATCGGAGGGATGGGATTGACGGGGATGATCCTCGAGGCGCAACTGGAAGTGATTCCATTTGCCGGGCCGCAGGCCTCTGTCGAGGTGTTGACCACACCCGATCTCGAGACTTCCCTGGAACAACTTCAGCGACTGGGACAACGGCAGGAGCATGTTGCGGTGTGGCTCGATCCGACGGCTCGCGATGGTGCTTGGGGACGGGGAATCGTGGTCGGAGGAGCCGTAGAAAATAGCGGCGGGAACGAGCAGAGATCATGGAATCTCTCGCGCGCTTTCCCGTTTCCACCGGGACTGGGGAGACTACTGGGTCCACGTACCCTCCGCTGGCACAACCAGTTCCGTTATCGCTTCGCCGGTGGCAGCGATCGCGTCCGCTCCTGGAAACTGGAGCGATTACTGTTCCCGCTCGAGCGGTGGTCGAACTGGAAGCGCATCTACCAGCCCGGCGGGTTTCACCAGCATCAGTCGCTGATTCCTCAGGGTAGCTGCCAACAGGCGATCAAGAAATTGCTGAAGATTGCCTGCTCAGGTGTTCTGGCCCCTACCCTCGTGGTTCTCAAGTGTATGCGAAGGGGTGGTGGTTGGCTCTCCTTCCCGGAGCAGGGGATGACCCTGACGATGGATTTACGGGCCGATGGAGATTCACCGGAAATACTACGGAGACTCGATCAAGAGGTCGCCGATCAGGGCGGGAG
>CAWLAN010000123.1:0-8339 GCA_963854815.1 Planctomycetes bacterium UBA1146 | reverse complement strand
CCATCAACTCGAGGATGAGCAATCCAGGATAACGGGTCTCTTCGATGGTGCGGACCTGATCGAGAATACGCAGAACTCTCAGTTGCTCCTCGACGGCAAGCAGCGGGTCTGCCGTGTCGGCGATGAATATCGCCAGCCGGTCCGGCTCGATCTCGAGCCGCACTCTGACTTGCCCCCAGTGGTAAGAAAAGGACGGTTCAGAGGTGTGATCAGAAGGAATCTGAGCTGAACCCCAGCCGCACGAGCAGAGTACCCACAACAGGACCCAGAGATGGCTCTTGCTGCTAGAGTTGGCCGTGATCGACATTTTCCAATTGCTCCCGTAATCCCGCGATCAACATCTATAGCGTTGGGGAGGCTCCATAAACACGACAACGAGTCGATGGATCCTGC
The DNA here is from genome assembly GCA_963854815.1 of Planctomycetes bacterium UBA1146. Classification (GTDB taxonomy): domain Bacteria; phylum Planctomycetota; class UBA8108; order UBA1146; family UBA1146; genus UBA1146. The sequence continues at coordinate 7,946 of CAWLAN010000123.1, read as the reverse complement.
GTCGGCCCCCCATACGCGCGCTGGATGAGACAATAACCGCGCGATTTCAATTCTAGGGTCGCCTCGAAAGTTTGCATACTGCTGACAACTCAATACCCACTCATCTGGCGATACTCACTTCGAACGTATCTGTCATTCCTGTCACTTGAAATCATTTTCCTTGAGAATGTTTCGAGGAAAGGTTGAGTAGATTTACTTTTGCCGTTAACTATTTAGCAAGTCGTGCCGAAATGTTCCGTCGAATCGCACAGAAATCACATTGGAGGACCACATGCCGCAGTGGAAGTCGTGGATCACGGTTCCTGGAATTTCAAGTTTCCACACATCTGTTGGACTGCTGGCACTGTTTGTTATGGCCGGTTGTGGTGGCTCCCCACCTTCCGCACCCGCACCTCCCCCCCTCGCCCTTTCAAAGCATCGAAACCTCGCCACTGATCGAGTGGAACCGGTCCTCTCCGATCGACAAACCGCTGATAACAGCAGCGTACCCGCCGATTTCGACTACCTCGAGGTCGACAGTCCCAGCATTCTCGACGATGACCAGAGACCCGACCGTTGGATGCTCTTCTACGAGGGAAAAGATGGGGTTGGAAATATCTCGATCGGGCTGATCACCTCGAATGAGGAGGACTTCCCTACGCCGCTCACCGTCGATCGCACGCAGGTGATGAATGCCGCGAGCATGCCCGATCTGAATGTGAATGGAACCCTGATCGCACCGGCGGGAGCTGCCGATCCGACCGTCCTGCTCGACACCAGTTTCGCTCCCGGTGTCGATGGACGCTATACGATGTGGTTCGAAGGCCTGTTCGGCGTGGCCGGCCTGACCAGTGCCATCTTGAGGACCACCTCGGGAGATGGAGTCACCTGGGGAAACCCTGTCTTCTGTACCGGGCTCGAACCCGGTGCTTCTTTTGGAAACGTGGTTCGGGTGGTCGATCCTTCCGTCGAACGCACGATCAGCCCGACCGCCCCCCTGCAGATGGCCTTCGAGGCAGAACGTAGCGATCTGTCGTCAGTGATCGGAATGGCCGTCTCCAGCGATGGCATCGCCTGGACCATCGATGACGGGGTGCTTACCGGAACTGCTGCCAGTCCGGTTTTCACCGGCGGACCGGGTTCCTTCGATGACTTCGCGGTCCAGGCACCGAGTATCGCCCGTGAAGTTGACACCAGTGGAAACCTGATCGAATGGCACCTCTTTTACGAAGCACTCCCGGTCTCTCCGGCCATCGACAACGACAGCGTGATCGGATACGCCACCAGTATCGATGGCTTCAGTTGGAGTGGCTTCCTCACACCTGTTCTCGATCCATCAAGTGATCTGGTCGCCCCTCCGCTGTTCGATTCGGATGATCTCAAACAGCCCTCGGTGATGCTGCCCGAACCGGAACCAACGGACCCAATGGCTCCCCGTTTCCTGCTCTACTACGTTGGAGATCCACAGGTGCCGTTGGCCACCGATGAGGTCAACAGGATCGGCCTGGCAGACGGTTCCTGAGAAGGGGCCGCAGGCTCTGGCCGGATGCGGTAAGATGAGAGAGAGACAGGACTTCCCTGCACCTGTCTGCGGAGGAATCGTTGTCGATCGTGACCCCATCCCATCCCGCTGACCTGGATACAGGTCCCCGAGCTCCCTTCTGGAGTATGACCCTGGGCATCTTGCTGATGGGCTTGGGTTTCGTCCCCTCTTCAGGTGTCTGTAGTTCGCTCGATGACCGAATCGACAACCCACCGGATTTCAACGGAGCTCGCACGGTCATCGCGGCAAATCAGCAGATTCACATCTCCTGGGATCCAGCTCGAGACGACCACACTCCTCCAGAGCAGATGATCTACCGGGTCTTTCTCGCTTCGCGATCTGGAAAACACGATTTCGATTCCCCCGCGGCCACCACCTCTGCTGGAGCAACCACACACACCATCATTGACCTTCCCGATGGTGAACCCCAGTTCGTCGTGGTTCGTGCCATCGATGAACAGGGTCAAAGCGACGACAACGAATATCAGTGGCCGGCGCTGCCCAATCCTGTCCTTTACGTCGATGACAACGCAGAGCCAGGCGGAGACGGGACCTCCGCCGAAAAACCGCTGCAAACCATCGACCAAGCCATCGGTGAAGCGATTGGGTTGCCGGGAGTGAACATCCATGTCGCCGCCGGACGCTACAGCGAACAACTGCTTCTGTTCGAGGGGATGGCGATCTATGGCGGTTTTCCGCCGGGCTTCACCGGTCCGTCAGATCCGGCCATCCACCTCACAATACTCTCCGGAAAACCTCAACGTGACGTGCTGATCATCCCGCCGGGTCAACGCCTGGTGGTGATCGACGGTTTCTCCTTCGATGGGGCCAATCAAGCGCGTCGAGCCATCGTCGCGGACGACTGTCTGATTCGAATCTCTCACTGCCAGATCCACTCCTTCAGGGACAAGGGTATCCAGATCGAGACCGATCGCGACGAGGATGGAGCATCGCTAGGTGTCATCCACCACTGCACCTTCAGCAACAACGGCGGCGACGGGGTCCGGATCGAGGGGTTCATCGATCTCGCCCTGCGTGATTGCACCCTGGTGGAGAATGGTCAGAGTGGAATTTCCGTCTCCCCCATGCTTCCTCGCATCGGCGAGAAGGCACGGATCGAGATGGAACGCTGCGTGATCTCCCGGAACCACGATGTCGGACTCAGCATTCGCATCGATGCACCGCTCGGGGGCGGTGAAGACCCGGCCCGGGTCCGTATCGGCCTGCGCGGAATCCTGGTCCAGGGCAATCACGATCACGGAGCCAGTATCGATGTCCGGTATCCTGAAAATGCTCCGGTCGATCTGAGAATCCGCATCGAACAGAGTTCCTTTCTCGAGAATTACCGATCCGGAATCCACATCGATGCGGACGCACCTGGTGACCTCTCCATCTCCGATTGTGCTTTTCTGGGCAACCGGGGCGAGGAATCGATCCTCGTCACCGGAGATTCTGCTCGGGCCCTGATCCGGATCCGTTCCTGTTTGATCGCAGCCGGGCCACGATTCGGAGTACGACTGAAGGACATCGGACTGCTCGATGTGAGTCGGTGTCTCTTTGTCGACAATGGCGGTCCATCCATCTTCTGCTCGGACCAGCAGCACCTGCGTGCCAGGATGTGGGCATGCAGTGGAATCGGCGCCAGTCCCAGCGGAACACGGATCGAAGGGGCAGACTTACGAAACGGAACCGCCGAAACGCGTCCGGGCTACGTCTCGGTGAGAGAAGTTCTCGACGACATCGTCATGATCGAAGCAACTGACGGGATTGCCCTCCCCTCCGAAGGCTTCCTCTTCGATCCACTCGGCGGCAACGGAATCCACTTCGAACACCGCGAGGGAGATCGGCTTCTTGTCTCCGGCGACGATGTTCTGCGCATCCAGCGGGGCTCGGTGTGGCTTCTTTCTACAGCCCCTCAACACCCCTCCTGGAGCGAGTTCGTCGCTGCCACTGCTTCCCCATGTGACGATGGCACGGGACCAGCAGCACCATCGGGCATGGCCTTCCCGGGCATCTCCAGGAACTCCTGGACGCCACACCGCCCACTCGATGTGATCGCCATCTCCCCGGCACCCTCAACTCTTCCATCGGGAACAAACGTACGCTGGCGCTATAACCTGACGGAAAAACTCTCCCGGGTGCCCGAGTTGCTTCTCACCATCGACGGCAAGAAGATGCCGGTGGAAACAAAGCTCGCTGGTGAGTTCCTGGAGGTGACGAGCCTGACGGACCTTCCGCCAGGCAGCAGGGTGCGAATCGAATGGAACTCTGAACCGGAGACAAGCGGCGATGGCGATCGAATCTCTCACGAGTGGCTCATCGCAGACGAAGGCGGGGGCTGATGCTGATACGTACACGCATCCGACTGCTGCTCATCGTCCTTCTCGTCATTTCGCTCGGCGGTGGCATCGCCGCTGTATTGGTAATCGATGATCTACAGGCTGCCATGAACGAGAGCCACAGAAGCCGGGCGAGTCTCGTCGTCACCGGAGAGATCCGTGATCTTCTGCTGGCGAGCACGGCAGATATCGAGCAACTACCCACCTGGCAAAAGAGTGATCGCGATCGATTCAAGCAGAGGATCGATCGATGCCGACAGATCATCCAATCCCTCGGTGATTCCGTAACACCGCTCACTGCCGCTGAAAGGGAGGCGATCCTCGAACTGGAGGTACCGGTCAAGAATTTCGGTCGAGCGGTCACTCGCGCATTCCAGTACCTGGAGGAAGGCCTCGAGCAGAAGGCCCTGAACCGATCGCGCAACTGGCTCAAGGATCACCTGGTTCCAGACATCAGCAGCGCGGTGCGTTCGCTCGAGGAGATCCAGCAGAAACGTATCGGGCTCACGGAAACGAGGGCTCGCAGCGCCTCGGAGTTGATCACCCGCGTGCTGGTCATTCTCGGCATCGCCCTGCTCGTCAGTTGCCTCGCTTTCTTCGTGCTACTGAAGAGGTGGATCGTCACTCCCATAGAAAGACTCTCTGAGGCCGCTCAGGAGATTTCACAGGGACACTACGGTATGAAAGTGCCGATCGCTTCGCGCGACGAACTGGGAAGCCTCGCTCGCGATGTGGAGTCGATGTCGGAAGCGATCGAAAGATACCAGTTACAACTGGTGGAACGTGAACGACTCGCTGCTGTCGGCGAGATGACCGCATCCGTGGCGCACAATCTGAGAAATCCTCTCGCTAGTATCCGTGCTCTGGCCCAGAGTTGTCTACGCGGGGATGATCCCGATGCCATCCCGCTCTCATTGCGACAAGTGATGGAGACAGTAGATCGAGCCGATCGTTGGCTCAAAGAGTTACTGCAAGGGCTGAAACCGATACATCTGGAAAAAATAGAAACAGAACTCGCTTCTCACCTGGAAGCGGTCGCCGACGCGGTTCGTCCCTTCTCTGACAAACTCCAGGTGCAACTGCAAGTGGAGATCACGGAAGATCTTCCGCGAATGAAAATCGACTTCCGTCGTATCGAGCAAGTTGTACTGGTACTGCTCAACAATGCCATCGAGGCGTCCGAGGAGGGTAATATCGTGCAACTGAAGTCATTTAGACGCTCCTCGGAGGTATTCATCGAGGTCATCGACGAGGGACATGGGATGTCGGAAGAAATCACCTCTCGACTCTTTACTCCATATTTCACCACCAAGAAGAGTGGACTGGGGCTCGGACTTTCCCTTGCACAACGGATCATCCATGGCCATGGCGGACGGATCGATGTGGTATCTTCTTGCGGGAACGGGACCCGGATGTCGGTGATGCTCCCCACCTCCGAAGCGGATCCGGACTCAAGAGTATGAAAGGCGGGCAATGGCTCAGATCCTGATTCTCGACGACGAACAACCTCTCCTTCAATCCCTGACCCTCGAGTTAGGTCGCGGAGGGCATCACTGTCTCGCTGCTGAAACGGGATCCGAGGCGATGCGCATCATCGAGAAGGAGTCCATCGACATGGCGATCCTCGATGTTCAGTTGCCCGACATCTCAGGTCTGGAAGTTCTGCGAAAAATCCGGCAGGAGATGCCCGAGGTTCCTGTGTTGATGGTCACTGCCTATGCATCTGTTGATAGCGCCGTCGAGGCGATGAAAGAAGGAGCTCTCGACTACCTCGAGAAGCCACTCGACCTGGAAGAGTTACACCTCGTGGTCGAACGCGAGTTGTCGAACGCCGCGGTCAGAAGACTCGTGGATGCTCACGAACGAGTCTCCGCGCTGACCAGCCACAAGAAGATCGTCGGTGAATGCCCCCAGATGAAAGAGGTCTTCCAGGTGATCGCTCAGATCTCCGAGATCTCCGTGGAGAGCGCCGCAGACCTCCCCACGATGCTCATCGGAGGCGAAACGGGAGTCGGAAAGGACCTGATCGCGCGATTCATTCACGACTCCGGTGGGCTGGCGCGCTTTCCGTTTCTGCAGGTCAACTGCAGTGGCTTGCCCAGGGATCTGATCGAGAGTGAGTTATTCGGCCACGAGAAGGGCGCCTTCACTGGGGCCTCAAAGAAGAAGCAAGGGCTGTTCGAAGTAGCCTCTGGCGGCACAATATTCCTCGATGAGATCGCCGATATGCCTCTCGATATGCAAACAAAACTACTCAACGTACTGGAAACGAAGAAGGTCCGTCGCGTCGGAGGTACCAGAGAATATTCTGCAAACGTGAGGATCCTCGCAGCGACAAACCAGGATCTCGAAGAAGCTTCTCGCAATGGTTCCTTCCGCTCCGATCTCTATTACCGCCTGAAGGTCCTCTCGATTCATCTCCCACCCTTGAGAGACAGAGGGGATGACCTCGATCTTCTCATCGACCACTTCCTGGACCTCAACAGACAGAAGTATCGGAAATCGCAACTCACCCTGTCCGAGTCTGCCCGTGATGAGATGCGGAAGTATTCATGGCCAGGAAATGTCAGAGAACTCGCGCACACCCTCGAAAGACTTGTTCTCATCTCTTCCGATGGTCAAATCCACTCCACTGGACTTCTGGATGGTCAGTTGCAGGATGAAGAACACAGTTTCGGACCGCAGAAAGCGAGTGAACTTCATTTCGATTTCGATTCGAAAGAGTGCACCCTTGCTGCTGTCGAAAAACAACTGCTCCAGCAAGCCCTCGAGTACACCGGTGGAAATGTATCCGAGGTGGCCCGATTGCTCGGCCTCACTCGCGGAGCACTGCGCCACCGCCTCGACAAACGAGGACTGGGATCGAACTAGCGCAGTCTGTAACCGGCCAATACCCGCCGTTTTGATGGCCTCATATAGCCAACACTTTTGTATCGTTTAGCAACCTGGCTATATCTCGCCGAATAACTCGATGATAGATCATTTTCCATCCGATAGAAGCATACATAACTCCTTATAAACAATATAGTTATAAAATTGTATCGATACCTCTCGACCAATCGAGTACAAACAAGCGCTGTGGCATTACATTTGCTCCGTTTCCGGCGAAGAACAGTTGCCTGAGAGGGATCCACAGATGTCTGGACCTGTTGCCCACACTCGCGATTCCATACCCGAGCGGTACCGGATCGCCTTCTATAGCCATGACGGCTATGGCCTCGGGCACTTCCGGCGCTGCCTGCTGCTGGCACAACAAGTTCAACTCCATCTCGACAACATCGAGATCCTCATCGTGACCGGCTCATCTCGAGCTCGTTTCTACTCGCTGCCTGCCCGAACTTCCATCGTCACCCTCGATGCGGTCACCAAGGACCGAGATGGGAACTACGTTTCTCGCAACGAGTTGATGAACATCACCGAAACTCTGGCTCGACGACGTGAAACTCTCAGGAGATCTCTCACCGGATTCGCACCGGATCTCTTCATTGTCGATCATGTCCCTACAGGACTTCGGGGCGAGTTGCTTCCCCTGATGCCCGATCTCAAGGCGCAGGGCACTCAGATCGTGATCGGACTTCGAGACGTCATCGATGAAGCCGAGAAAGTTCAGAAAAACTGGAAGTTCGACGGTTGTTTCAAGCTGGTCGAATCTTTCTTCGACCATGTATGGGTCTACGGCAACAAGCACATCTTCGACCTCGGAGAGATGTACGACCTCAGCGAAAATACCAGAGAACGCATCGATTACCTGGGCTACCTGCGGCGATCCGTTCACCAGACCGGACCAGAAAATTTGTTTTCAGCATCGTTCGTCTCACGAACGAAAAAACCCCACATCGTCTGCGTCTCGGGAGGTGGTGAAGATGGCTTGCCACTTGGCAACCGTTTTCTAGAGGTACTCCGGAACGCACCGGATACTCTCCAGGGAACCCTGATCACCGGTCCGTTTCTGTCCAGGACAGATTCCCGCACCCTCGCCGGCTGTTTCGGCTCGCTCCAAAACGCACAGATCCTTCGATTCACCACCCACCTCGAGGAGCACCTGAGAACTGCCGATCTGATCGTCACCATGGGCGGCTACAACG
>CAWLAN010000122.1:0-8397 GCA_963854815.1 Planctomycetes bacterium UBA1146 | reverse complement strand
GCGATCGGGATACCGACCAGTGGAGAGCCGATCGGTAGAGAACATCTGGTGACCATCGATGAGCGGCTGTCAGCGATCACCGATTCGGTCTCGCCACTGCGAGTCGATCTCGGATTGACCAGTTACGGAGCGATTTCCTGGCGACACACCATGGTTGCGACCACTCCCGGTTTTCGTTCTGTATTGCGCCCAGGGATGCTGGAGGGAAGATTCCTCGCCGACCAGGACCATTGGCCCGAGAACCAAGAAGATGTGGTTCCCGCCGCCATCGATGAAGCACTGGCAGCGAAGTTCTTCACCGATCCAAAGGAGGCTCTCGGTGTGGAGTTTCGTTCGATCCGGGAGGGGAAGGCTTTCACCTCGCGGATCATCGGTGTGGTCAGGGATCCGTTGTTGCTACGAAAACACATGAGTTCGTTCGATGCGACTTCCCGTGCCCGATCGATCCCCGCTCGCAGGCTCGAGTTTCTCAACCTGTACCTGCCCTGGCGACCCGCCGTGGATGTGCCCACGCTCGTACTGGTGGATGCTCCTACGGTCGATGATGTCGACTCGGTGCTGGAGGAGGTGCGAGCGCTGGTCGAGGAAGAGGGACTGGGTGTCTACATCCACGTGCAGAAGAAGTGGACCGCAGCGATCCTGGAGATCATCGACCGATTCAGTGGACTGGGCCACTTCATCTGGGTGCTCGATCTGGTAGTTGTCCTGATCCTCACCGGAACCATCTCACTGCTGGCCATCGAGGAGAGCATCGAGGAGGTCGCGATCCGGAGGGCCGAAGGAGCGACGATCCTGGCAGTCGTGATGCCGGTCTTGCTCGAGGGAGGGATGCTGGCGCTGCTGGCGATGGGACCGGGAATCTACCTGGGAATCTTGATCCTGAAAGATCACATCGAGCCGGTTCTGGGCTGGTCCACGTCGCTGCCTGCGCAGACGGTCGCAGGAACTTGCCTGGCGCTGCTGGCGACGTCGATTCTTGCTTCCATACTTCCAGCGATACGTGTGGCAAAACTGGAACCGGCTTCGGTTCTTGGCAAGAGACGCGATCTCTGAGCGGTTGCGGCACCGTCTTGGCTGTTACAGTTTGGCACTCGGGAGGATGATTTAGATGATCGTTCAGATGCAGAATATCCGGAGGATTTTCGGAGAGGGAGCCGCGCGAGTGGTTGCGCTCGACGGTGTCGATCTCTCCATCGATCCCGGTGAATTCGTCGCGATCGTCGGCGCCTCGGGAAGCGGGAAGAGCACCCTCCTGCAAATCCTCGGTTGTCTCGATCGCGCCGACGAAGGCTCGTTCTTTCTCGATGGCGTCGACGTTCAGTCCCTGTCGGGATCGAAGATGGCCCGGGTGCGCAACGAAACGATCGGATTCGTGTTCCAATCTTTTCATCTGCTCGGTGATCGAGATGCCCTCGAAAACGTCGCTCTTCCGCTCGAGTATCGCAGGGGGGCGGTCTCATCTACCCGGCCCAGGGAAGTTCTGGAACGGGTGGGCCTTCTCGACAGGATCACCCACCGGCCCTCCCAGTTGAGCGCGGGAGAAAGGCAGCGGGTCGCCATCGCGAGAGCGCTGGTGAAGGAACCCAGGATGGTTCTCTGTGATGAGCCGACAGGGAACCTCGACAGCGATAGTGGCGATCAGGTGCTCGACCTGCTGTCGGAGTTACGAGATGAGCTGAACACGACCTTGGTTATCGTGACCCATGATCCTCAGGTTGCACGAAGGGCAGATCGAGTTCTGACCCTCAAGGACGGTCGGTGGGACGCTTGAGGGTCCTGGGAGTGCTTTTTCTCCTGCTGATCGGTTGCGGTGGAGAGGACACCCGGACCGTCACCATCTACTGTTCCCATGACCGTGCCCATTCCCAGAAGATCCTCGATCTCTTCGAACGTGACACGGGGATCGAGGTGAAGGCAGTTTTTGATACCGAGGCGACCAAGACGGTTGGGCTGGCGCAACGAGTGCGCAGTGAGAAGGCCAGGCCTCGTTGTGACGTCCACTGGTCCAACGAGCCGTTACATGCGGTGCGACTGGCCGCCGATGGGTTCTACGATGTCTTGCCGCTCGGAGCAGGAGAGGGAATCCCCGCCGTGTGGCGTGACCCCGATCGGCTCTGGTGCGGATTTGCTGGCAGGGTAAGGGTGCTGGCTCTGGCACCGGAGACGGCGGCGATCGACTCGCCGCCGCGGCAACTCAGTGATCTCGCCATGGAACGGTGGCGAGGTCGCGTCGCCATCGCGGATCCGAGATTCGGAACCACGGCGAGCCACATGGCCATCGTGCGCAGTCGCATCGGACCCGATCGTTACCGACAACTTCTCGAATCTCTACGAGCTAACGATGTCCAGATGGTGTCCTCCAACTCCAGTAGCCGAGATCGGGTCCTCTCGGGAGAAGCCTGGATCGGATTGACTGATACCGACGACATCGAGGTGGTGCGACGCAGAGGGTCATCTCTCGGAGAGGAATTCCTGCGCGGGGATGGAGTTCTCCTGCTTCCCAACGTGATCGCCATCATCAAGGGCGCACCGCACCCGGAGGAAGCCAGGGAACTGGCGCAGTGGTTACTGAAAAAGGAAGTGGAGGAGTCGCTGGCGGCGTCATCGAGTCGTCAGGTTCCGTTGCGAAGGGAAGTCCCGGTTCCGCCAACCGGCCTCGCCATCTCCGAACTCGATCCGGTGGAGGTTGACTGGAAAGATGCGGCCTCACAGTTGCCCCTGGCGATCCGGGAGGCGGAGAGGATCTTGCTGGACCATCGATGAAACGAGATATCGGCGCCTTCTGGGCACTACTTGCGGTGATGATCGGGTTCTACTTCCCGGTCATCTCCATGATGATCCACGATGGCCTGTTCGAGGCTGCTGCTGGTGATATCGGTGGTTCAAGTTCGAGCCAATTGGTGATTCTGACGACCGTTCGGATCGCCACGTTGTCAGCGATTCTGGCGACCCTGGTCGGGCTCTTCGATGCAGTGCTGTTGGCCGGCACCAGAGGACCGGCTCGGGTACTCATCGCAGGGATGCTGCTGGCGACCTTCCTCATTCCACCGGCGGCGCTCGCATCTGCAGTGCAAGGTGTGATCGGATCATCGACATTGCGGGCCACTATCCGCGACGAACTCGGCGCAGTGTGTATGCTTGCTTTTCGCTGGGCACCGGTGGCCTGCGCGATGCTTCTGGGGGCTGCGGTGCTGTGGCCGGTGCAACAGGAAAGGGCTCTGCGTGGATTGTCTCCACGCGTCGCCTTATTTGTGCGAGCGCGTTGTCTAGTTCCACAGGCACTGAGATGCGTGGGGTTACTGATACTGCTTCTCATCTGTGCGTCGGAGATACCATCTTACGCTGGTGTCGAAACGATCTCCCAACGTGTATATGCACGCCTGACGGTTGGAAATGCTGCAGAAGGTTGGCAACTTGCCCTCGGGATGCTGGTCGCTGTTGCACCTGTCCTCTTGTTTCTGGTCTGGAAATTACCCCTGTCAGGTCGATCGCAGGGGGGGGGAACCGTCACCGGGTTACCGCGTCTGCGCGGGGCCGATCTGCTGCTGGTGATCCGGAGCACTCCGGTGCTGGCACTGGTCTTGATCCTGGCGATAACTGCCTGGCCCCGAGCCAGCGAAATGGCGGTCGCTGGATCAGAATTTGTCGATGGCGTTGTCGGTATTTTTCAGGAACTCCCACGTGCATTCATCGCATCTTCCATCGCCGTGATCTGCGGTTGGCGACTCGCCGATGGGGGACATAGATGGGGCCTACTTTTGCTTTGCTTGCCCACGGTCTTGCCCGGTAGCCTGGGTGCCCTCGCGCTGCTACATGTGGTGAGGCCGACGTTGCCACTGATCCTCGACGATCTGCCCATCCTGCTGACTCTGGCGCAGACCTGCAAACTGGGCGCTGTCGGTGCTGCGGCAGGGCTTGTCGCATCGAGGGTGATTCCGTTATCCGAATCGAACTCATCTCGACTGCTTGCCCCTGTAACCGGACGCTGGAGGGTTCGATTCCCCCGGGCTTTGCCGGTTTTACTGCCTGCTGTGGTGATCGGGGTGGCTCTGGTGATGGGCGAGGTGGAAGCGACCTTGTTGATGGCTCCTGCGGGGCATCCTTCCCCGGCGCTGGAACTGCATCAGTTGTTGCACTTCCGTAACGACGAACAGGCGGCGAGGATTGCCCTGTTACTGGCCCTTGTCGGTTCGATGCTGGCTGCCATCGTGGTGGCCCCTCTGCGGAGAAAGGACAAATGACGCAAGCCAACCATCCGGCTCTGGAAGTGGGAGATCTGATCGTGAGCCGAGGAAATCATTCCATCGGTCCGATTACGTTCCAGTTATCGATTGGCAAACAACTCGCCCTCACCGGTGGAAACGGGATCGGCAAAAGCAGTGTGCTGCAAGCGATCGCCGGATTGCTTCCGGTCACTTCTGGAACGATTCGGATCTCGGGAGAGTCGATGCTTTCGGGATCGGACGGGGTGGAACCGTGGCGAAGAGGCATCGCCTGGTTGGGGCAGGAACGTGGTCTCTGGCCCCATCTTTCCATCGAAGCACAGTGCCGACTGGTGGCTCGAGATGGCGGGAAGACGGCCGAACAGATCGTCGCCGTGGCACGGTCGCTCGATATGGCTGAACTCATCCAGCGTCGCCCAGGGGCTCTCTCCGGTGGTGAAGCGCAGCGAGCTGAACTACTGCGAACTGTCTGCGGAGGTGGCGCATTGCTCCTTCTCGACGAACCCTTCGCGGCCCAGAACCAGGATGGCAGGCGTCGAATCGAGGCTCTTCTCGAGCAGGAATGTCAGGCGGGAAGATCTGTTCTGCTGGCATTGCATCAGACGGACTCCGAACGCGAGACCGTGGCTCTCGCGGAGAACTAGTATCTAGTCTTGGAATTTTCCGTCGACCATCGAGAGCAGTCGATCAGCGCGACTTGCCAGATCCGGGTCGTGGGTCACCACCAGAATCGAGGTGCCGAGTTCGTCATGGAGTTCTCTCAGCAGCGAGTGAATGCTCTCGCTGTTTCGTGTGTCGAGATTTCCTGTCGGTTCGTCGCACAGCAGTAACCGTGGGTTGTTGATGAGCGCGCGTGCGATGGCGACTCGCTGACGTTCTCCTCCGGAGAGGGTGCCAGGTGCCTGGTGCGCTCGATCTTCGAGTCCGACCCGTTGGAGCAACTCGAGCGCCCGTGTTTGGGTCCGGGGACGTATCTTCTTCCACTGCCTCCGCGTGCTGCTGACGATGGAAGGCAGCATGACATTCTCCACGACATCCAGATCGTGGAGGAGATGGAAGAACTGGAAGACGAACCCGATGAATTGGTTTCTGAGATCACAACGGTTCTGTTCGGACATGCCTGGAGACTGCCAGGTCGAATCTCCATCTCTGTAGATGAGTTCACCGCAAGTGGGAGTGTCGAGAAGTCCGAGGCAGTGGAGCAAGGTGCTCTTTCCGACACCGCTCAGTCCCCGGACGGCTACCATCTCCGATTCATGTATCTCGAGATCGATCCCCCGCAACACCTCGAGGGTCTTGTCCCCGGCGAGGCTGAAATCTCGTTGTAGATTCCGGGCAATCAGCACCGGCAGCGACGGGATGGGACTATTCATGATGCAGTGCCCTGATCGGATCTTGTCGGCCGGCCCACAGGGCCGGGAAGAAACTGCCCATGAAACCAAAGACGAGCGTGGGAATGCACACCAGAGCCACATCCTGCCAGCGCATGAGAGCAGGGATCCGTTCCAGATAATAGATGTCGGGGGGGAACAGTTGAAGTCCCGTCAAATCGCGAATCCTATCGTGGACGTAGTTGATGTTCTCGACCAACAGCCAGCCGCCTAGCAGACCCAGGATGGCTCCCACGATACAGAGCAACATTCCCTGCCGTAGTACCAGCAGGATCACTCCATTTCTGGAAGCCCCGAGCGCTCGCAGAACCCCCAGATCACGGTTCTTTTCGATCACCAGCAACATCAAGATGAGGAAGATCATGGCGGCAGCGAAAGCGACGATCAGAAGCATCATGACGGCGATGATTCGTTTTTCGATCTCGACCGCCTGGAGTAGATTTTCTCGCTGGTTCTCCCAGGTCAGCACATTCATCGGGCTCCACGGGATCGCGGCCTCATCGTCAGCAGAAAGATCCATTCTGCGAGCGATCTCTGCCTCGATCTGGTATCTGGCGACTTCTGCTCGAGAGTAGTCCTCGAGGCGCACGGAAACACCGCTGATCCTCATGTCCTGGGCTTCTTCATCCCACAGTTCGAGCATCTCCTGGAGGGCACGAAGATCGGCATATGCCCACCTTTGATCCTGGTCGTAGACTCCCGATTGAAATGCACCGACCACGATGAACATACCGGTACACGGCTCGAGAGTGACCGGAGAGTAAGAAGAGAACTGGACCACGTCTCCCATCGAGAGCCGACGGCTACGCATGGCTTCGATGCCTACCACGAGTGCTTGCGGTGGCGACTCCTCATCGAATCCCGTACCCGTCACCTTCCAGCGAAGGATCTTCCGTCTTCTTTCCAGCGAGAAGATCTCCTCGATCTGTTCGGGAGACATGGATGGTCGATCGTCAGGAAGCAACCTGGTTGGGTTTGCCAATAATTGATCGATTTCTTCGTCAGATAGCAAGTAGAGCCCCAGGTCGGTGACCTCAGATTCTTGAACAGGTTCCACGCCGCGCAGCAGGCAGTGGTCGAGCCGGGTGACCTTGTAGATGGCGAGGGCCTCGACGAACGGGCTGGCTGCCTGAACTCCCGGTTGCGAGCGAATTGTCTCGAGGATCTGGTCCTCACCGACCAGACCCTGCTGCATCACTTCCTTGACCACCAGATGGGAGAGACTGCCGCGGATGCGTTCTCGCATCTCGAGTTTGAAGCCCTCCATCACCGCTAGCACGGAGATCAGCGAGAAGACTCCCAGCGCCACCGCAATGGCCGCGGTCCACGGAGCCCAGCGACGGCGGAGGTATCGTCTTGTCAGGAAACTGTGGTATTGCAATCCAACTCCAGGATTCGAGACCCCTCGATCTACCCTCACCCGGCGACCTTTGCAAGCGGGGTTTCGTTTCCGGGGGTTATCGCAACGTCTTTTCTGGGAAAGACTTGTCTTACGAGACGACGAGTATTTCTCGATTCCATGATTCGCTGTGGGGTGCCAAAACCACAGGGTAGAATGCACGATGTCCGTCGAGGGGACCACGAGGGGAACTGAGTCGACCAGGCATTCTTCCACCTGTCCCGTGGAATGCTCGTTTCCCCCACCAGCAGTGTCGAACTGTGATTTGGCATCGCCAGATTCTCCGTCTCGAGGGGAGTTCAGGCAGGAGTCCTGAGTTCTTTTGCGATTGGAGTCCCTGATCTGGAAGCGCAGATCAGTTCCCGTCCGCGGTCTGGATTTGGATTGAGGTGAACTCTTGGAATTCCGCCAGGTTCCAGTCGACGGTTACGAAAAGGTGGTGGTGGCCAAGGACCACGATTCAGGTCTCCACGCCATCATCGCGATCCACGACACTACCCTGGGTCCAGCACTTGGTGGGCTACGGATGTGGGACTATCCAAGCGAGGAGGAAGCCCTTACCGATGTTCTGCGTCTTGCACGCGGCATGACCTACAAGAGTGCCTGTGCCAACACCGGGCTCGGTGGGGGTAAGGCAGTGATGATCGGCGATCAGGAATCGGACAAGACCGAGGAGCGCTTCCGGTCGATGGGACGCTTCATCGAAAGCCTTGGTGGTCGTTACATCACTGCCGAGGATGTAGGGATCGGTATTCGGGAACTGGAATGGATCGGTGAGGAAACCCGTTTCGTGACGGGGCTTTCGCGTCAATCCGGCTCGAGTGGCAATCCGTCTCCGTTCACCGCAAGAGGAGTGATTCGTGGGTTGTTTGCCTGCACCGAGGAAAGATACGGGACCAGCCATCTCGACCGTCTTCATTACTCCGTCCAGGGTCTTGGACAGGTCGGGGGGGAAGTGGTGCGCTGCCTCTCTATGCTGGGAGCAACGGTCACCGTTTCGGACATCAGCGAGGAACGCTGTCAGGAGTACGTCGTCCTGCCGGGTGTTGAAGTTGTCCCCGTTGACGAGATCTACGAGGTCCGTTGTGATGTGTTCATGCCGTGTGCCCTCGGTGGGATCCTCAACGACGAGACGATTCCGCGCTTGAAAACTCAGGTGGTTGCTGGGTGCGCGAACAACCAGTTGTTACAGGATAATCATGGTCGGGAACTCCACGATCGTGGAATCCTCTATGCACCTGATTTCATCATCAATGCTGGTGGCATCATCAATGTTTCGGTGGAAGCACGACCTGAGGGATACGATGAACGGACTGCGGTTCTCAAGATCGAGAACATTTATAATGCTCTTCGTGAAGTATTCGACACGGCTCGCCGAGAGAAT
>CAWLAN010000121.1:0-8535 GCA_963854815.1 Planctomycetes bacterium UBA1146 | reverse complement strand
CAGGTCCCGTGTCCCCTGTGATAGTCTGCCGCATAGCTCAGCCGAACGGATGCGTACCTGTCGTCGAAAGGAATCGCGCGATGTCGAATCGAACCGTCAGAAATTATTATCTCCCGGTCGTGGTGCTGATGACCTTTTCGCTCTTGCTGGTGTCACCGAATTTGTTTGCTCAGAGTGGTTTCGACCCACGTTCGATGGGTATGGGCGGTACCGGAGTGGCGGTGGCCAATCCAGCGACCGCCCCCTTCTTCAATCCGGCGCTACTTTCCATCGAGGAGCGGGAACGATTTTCGATCGATTTTCCGACTCTGGGAGCACGTGTCTATGATCCGAATAATTTCCGTGATGAACTGACGTCTTTTCAGGATCTTGATTTGGTGTCTGAATTAAATGACGTCGTTGTCGCCCTCAGTGGAGATTTAACCAATGATCTCCGTGATGATGTTGTCGATAGTATCAATCAACTGAACAGTTCTTTGGCATCGCTGGGGGGTAATCCTATACAGGCAAATATAGGCCTAGGATTGACTCTGGGCGATACTGGGCAGAAGTTTGGCTGGACGCTTTACACGGCCGGTACTGTCCAGGTTGGAACCATATTTAATTATTCAGACGGAGATTTTCTAGATGATTTTGCTAGTGCCATTGCTGATGTGAATTTTGAAGACCCTTCCCAAAACACTGAAGCGGAACTTGAGGAACTGGCTAATTACGTCGATCTAGTCGATGATGGCAGTGGGGGTGTTACCAGTATCTCATTCATCGAAGACAACCTTTCTTCATCCGTCGATGCGATGGCTTTGTGGCAGGTGGAAGTCGGAATGGCTCTTTCAACATACCTGGGCGATTTCGCCTGCGGAGTGACTCCGAAATTCGTCAAGACCACCATGTTTGACTACAGTGTGGGTGCCCAGTCTGCCGAGGTCGGTGACTTTGATCTCGACAATTACACAACCGATTACGAGAACTTCAACATCGATATCGGATTTGCCCGACAAGCCGTGGATGGCTGGATCGTTGGGTTTGTCGGCAAAAATCTCATCGAACAGGAATATGAAGGATTCGGTCTTGATCCGGACTCTCAAGAATTTGGGCCGACCGGCAATGTCATCACCATCTCACCGACGTTCCAGGTCGGTGCCGCCAAGATGGCAGATTGGGGCACCTTCGCCGTCGACTTTGACCTGCAGGAGACAGAGGGATTCAATGGGCTGCCCGGAAGTCAGTACCTCTCCACCGGAGTCGAGTTGGACCCCTGGGGATGGGGGCAAGTGAGGGCGGGTTATCGCGCCAATTTGTCTGATAGTGAGCGAAGCGTCCTGTCGGCGGGGATCGGACTTTCCCCCTTCGGCATCCACGTCGATCTTGCTGTGGCGGGAAACAAGAATGAACTGGGGGCTGCGGCTCAGTTTGGGTTTCGATTCTGACCCAGTGAGTTCAGGGTGAAGTCGACGTCCTGTTCAGGATATATCTCCTTCGTACATCGATTCGACTCGCTCCATCAATCCGACCAGGCTCTGTTGTCGGATGGAATAGTAGATCTTCCGTCCGTCTCGCCGACTCATGAGAAGCCCCGCCCGCTGCATCAGGCGCAGATGTTCGGATGCCATGTGATTTTGTACACCGCAGGAGGCGGCCAGTTCTCCGACGCTGTAGCGGCCCCTCATCAGCAGTTGGACCATCCGCAATCGCACTGGATGTGCGAGGGTGCGCAGGCATTCGCTGACCTTCTCCAGATGCCTGGAGTCGAGTAGTGGGTCGATATTGAACTCTTCCATAGCACTCATGATAGTTGTTGAGCGGGGTCCCATCTCTTCTGTCTTGAGGCCACTATTACTAATGACCTGACATTGACATCCGTCCTTGTCCGGAATGTCAGGGTGGAAACATCGGGGTATTCGATTGGCCTCGATGTGTCTCGAAAAGTCCCTTTGCGGCAACTGCCTATCGTGACATCGGTTCAGCACACCACCGTTCGATGGCCCAACTGAGGCCGAGGGCCACCAGCAAACTCGCCATCACGTCGCTGGGGTTGTGGGCTCGCGCCAACACTCTTCCTGAGGCGCAACCGGCCGCAAGCAACACCATCAGTGGTGCCGCGCCGGGCCATCTCCGAGAGATGGCGATCGCCGCCCCGAAGGCGACTGCAGCGTGTTCACTGGGAAAACACAGATCGGTGCCATCCCACCAGTTGTGCTCCCAGGGCGCCAGTTGCCAGCTCCCCTCGGCCATCTGCTGGGGATCGAGACGTCTGACGAGCACCTTGAGGATCGAGGCGATGATTCCAGACCCTGCAGCCGTGAACCCGATGATCAGGGCGGGTCCTCGGCGAGAGAGCCGATTTTCCTTCTGTGTGGCGAAGGTGAAGAGCAGACAGAATGCGATCCATGTCGGTAGATAGCCGATGCTTCGAAAAAGATGATAAAGGTCTCCGAATTGAGTCCCCTCTGGTGGCATTTTCTCGAGTATCCAGCCATCGAGCACCAGCGCCATCCCCATCGATACCAGGGAGAGGGCGATGGCCCAGCGAGGAATGTCGTGTACTGGCATGTTCGATTTCAATCAGCGCTCCTCGTCTGTGATTGGCGCTCGTAACTTGCCATGAAAGATCGATCGAGATCGATCTCGCTGGGTGGCTGATCCCAGAGATACCAACTGGGAGAAGTTCAGTGTCTTTCGCCAGCGCTGTTCGTCGGCACCGATCAGAATCAGATCGACATCGTAATGGAGAGGCTGCGGGAAGCGAGTTTCCTCGAAGTCGTCGTAGGCGGACCGACGAGAACCGAGTGCGACCGAGGCACAGTACACGGTTGGCTGGTCTGGTAAGGAATAGGCCAGCAAAGCGGTGAGATCATAATAGTGACAGATGATCGGTGCCGATTTTCCTGCTGGACCGATGGCTTCGATGGCGCGTCGTCGAACTTCATCGGCGAACTGGCGATGGCCGACAACGCGGTGTACAGGAATCGATACACCAATATCGAGTTTTTGCAGACCACTTTGCAATATTGAACCGCTGTAGGGAAAGGTGAGGATCAGTACCAGAGTCAAACTGGATGTGAGCAAGATCAGACGCCAGATCCACAGACCGAGCCATCGACTCAGGTGGCGATCGAGCCACAACGCCGCGAAGGGAACCAGGGAGGAATAGGCACCGACCGCCCAGTTGCCCTCCGTTTCGGTCTTGAGAGAGACCAGCAAGTAGAAAAAGAGGACCGGGAGAGCACTCCACAATGCGATTCGGAGGTCACCGTGTTGCCTCAGTTGCGGCTCTCTGAGGTACTGCCGGATCCCCAGAATCATGGCAAGACCAAGCAGTGGACCGGCGACGGTAAAGATCTGTAACAGATAGGTAAAGAGCGTGCCCATCAACAAGCCAGGTGAAGATGATAGGTCTTCAGCGGATGTGCTGGTCTCAAGGTGAGCCACAAGATGCTGGATGGTTGGCCAACTACGTTCGAAGTTCCACAGCAGCACCGGTGCGAGACAAGTCACGAACAGTAGCGTTGCGCAGATCAATCCGGCCCGTGCACCAGGAGCCGACAACCATTGTTTTCTTTGTGGCCACAGGCCGAACACGATCCCAAGCAAACCGAGCAGTGCCGTGTATTTGGCGAGAAAAGCGATACCCAGGGCCAATCCGCACAGGGTGAGAGAACTGAGGACCGATTTCCCGGTGCGCGATCGTTGCAACGTAGCGACCGCAGCGGATGTGGCGATGCTCCAGCCGGCGATCATCAACATATCGACCGTCATCAAGGATCCAGCGATCTGAAAGGCCAGTACGCACTGAAAACCGATGGCCGTGAACCAGGTGGCGCGCCGCGAACCACCTGATAATTGCAGACCCAGGAAACCAACAGCAATTCCGGCGATGGCGTGGGCCAGATAACTACCGATCCGAACCGCCAGTTCCGCGTTTCCAAAAATCGCCGTGCTGGCGGCGATGAGCCAGGCAATCAGAGGACCCTTGGTGTAGTAGGAGAGTTGCAGGTGACGCGACCAATCCCAGTACTGGGCTTCATCTCCACTGAGTTCGGTGGGAAAGAGAATGCCCTGAAAGACGATCCTGGCCATCAACATGACAGCCGGAGGTAGCAGGATAGGTATCAGGGCAGAACGACCGGTTCGGACCATCACTCATGCCCTGCTGGAACCGGGTCCAGGGTGGCGTTTGGCGACAGCGACCAATCTCCGGTCAGGCAGCGCAGTGAAACCAGCAGATGCGCCGGAGGAGGTTTCATCAGGTCCAGCCGACCAGGATGATCACAGGAGCATTGAAATCAGCACTTCCTTTGTCGATGAGTGCATCGAGTGTCGTGATCAATGGAGCAATTTCGATTCCTCGATAAATCTTTTCCGGCGCGTCGGCGGCGATCGTCATCAATCGCGTTCGACCACGCTCCCAGATGGTCCTGGCCGGTTCAGGTTGTGACGAAATCAGTTTCAGAAGCGCAGCACTGGCCTGGATCAACCCCTGGAGGTGTGTGCGCACCAGCTCCCCCTCAGCCACATGAAGCCATTGATGTTCCCAGGCTTCGTGTGCTTCCCAGTAACAGGAGTGGTTGAAGAGGTCGATGCCGTGGAGATACCCCATGTCTTTGCGCCACTCCTCGCTGGTGGGGGAGGTCGTGACCTGGAAATCAGCAGGCCGGGAGTTGATCCCTGGCAGGTAGGGCACTTCCGGAATCGGCGTTTTCTCAGCATAACGAGGAGGCTGCAATGCAATCCTTCCTGATCGGTGAGTCCGTGACAAGTTGCAGGGACAGGTTACATTGACCACGGACCGGAGGTGAACCGATGACAAACCAAACCTGCGTCATTCTCGTGTTGACATTCCTGTTATGGAACCCTGTTGTGGAAGGTCTTGGGGCAGATGAACCGGTCAAGACCAACCGGGAGGGGACACGTTCCCTGGTCGCTCCAGATGAAGAGGCTATGTGGCAATTCGCCATCATGGGTGATCGAACCGGAGGACCTGCCGAGGGCATCCGGGTCCTGGCTCGAGCTGTCGAGGAGGTCAACCTGGTCGAACCGGATCTGGTATTGACGGTCGGTGACCTGATCAATGGATACAACGAGCGCCCGTTGTGGTTGATCCAGGCGGCCGAGTTCATCGAAACGATGGGACGTCTGTCTCGGCCCTGGTATCCGGTAGCCGGCAATCACGATGTCTACTGGCGTGGCACGGGACGTCCAGATGACGAGCATGAATCGGACTACGAGCAACACTTCGGTCCGCTGTGGTACTGGTTCGAACACAAGGGATGTGCCTTCGTGATCCTCTACAGTGATGAAGGAGATCCAAAGACAGGGCGCAAGAACTTCTCTGACCCGGCCTGTCAGCGCTTTACCGAACGGCAGTTGCAGTGGCTCGACGGTGTATTGGAGAACACCGCCTCGCTCGAAAAGGTGTTTGTCTTCCTTCATCACCCTCGGTGGATATCGAATTATTACCCAGGTGCCAACTGGGATGCAGTACACGAGCGGCTGGCCGCAGCCGGAAATGTCGAGGCCGTTTTTGCCGGTCACATCCATCGGCTCCATTACGGAGGGAAAAAGGATGGGATCGATTACTTCACCCTGGCGACCACAGGGGGAGGGAAGGCGCATGATTATCCCGGTGCTGGCTGGGTTCATCACTGGAACCTGGTCACGGTTCGCCCCTCAGGGATTGATGTGGCGGTGGTTCCAGTCGGGAGTTTGCTCGACCCTCGCCATTTCACACCAAAACGGCGTGCTCTGTCGGAACGATTGCTCAAAGCGGACATCGCAACCTTCCGCGGTGGCTTACCCGTCGAAGATTCATCACTTCTCCCCATGCCACTGAGTTTGACGTTACGAAATCCGGTCGATTCAGCGACTCTTCGGATATTTCTTTCCAATCCTGGCGGAGAAGTCGAGTTTCCTACGCGTGAAGTCGTGCTGGGACCCGGAGAATCTCGTGATCTGGTAGTGAAGGTCAGTCTTGATGTCGGGATCCTCGAGGGATCGCGTGCTCTCCCCGTGATCGATGTTGCATGCTACTTCGATGATGAGAATGCAAAATCCATCGAGGTTCCTGCCAGGAGAATCGTGGTCCCGCTCGATTTTTCGGGTCTGCCTTCGAGGTCGAGAGACGGTGGCCACCTGTCCCTGAAGCGATCCGGTGATTGCGTCATCGTCTCGACAAAGCAGATCCCACTTTCTCAAGGTGCCTTCACCCTGGAGGGGTGGGTTCAAATTTCGGATCTGAAGGGCAGGAAGCCGTTTTTGTGCAAGACCAACCAGTCCGAGTACGGCATCTTCCTCAATGATGGGATCCCGAGTTTTTTGGTTCACCTGGGAGGGGCATACAAGATCGCCGAGGCGAGTAGTGCTCGATTACAGCCGGGTCGCTGGCACCATGTCGCCGGAGTCTATGATGGTAGCGAGGTGCGCGTATATCTCGATGGTCAGCTGGTGGGACGGACTGCAGCTTCTGGTGACAGGACCACCAATGCCTTGCCCTTCATCGTGGGGGCCGATCCTGATCGATCCGGGAACCCGACCGATTCCATCCAGGCCAACATCGATGGGGTCCGGATCTCTCGTGTTGCACGATACGGAATCGAGAGTTTTTCTCCGCTGGTGGATCCACCTTTCGACAGACAGACGGTGATTCAACTTCCTCTCGATTGGCAGTTAGCGGGGTTTGTCTCGATAGAGTTGGATGCGGATGAAGGTGGTCAGACCGCCAGGATCCATGGTCAGGCGACATGCGAAAACGGTTCGGCGGTCGTTCAGTGATGGATCACGTCGAACAGTTGAGATCGCCGATCATCGACAACGATCATTCACAGGCGCTGTAGGATTCGCAATCGAGAGTATCTACGGGATCCGGGTCGGGACCGCAGACGCCGGTGGGACTGGGGATGGGAGCTCCGTTGATGAAGAGATACTGAAAGAGATAGACCGCATCTCCGATGGTGAGTAATCCGTCATCATTGATGTCGTCGGAATCCTTGCAGGTCCCCGGTGGTTCCAGTCCCGATACCCGATAAAGCAGCAACACACCATCAATCAAGGACAGGGTTCCACTCTGATCGAGGTCGCCGCGCAGAAACAGCGGTTCGGTGACCAGGATGCTTCCACCAGTGGTGGTGGGAACCACCTCCTGAAGTTGCAGCACCATCACCGTCTGTACCGGTGGAGATCCGAGCGCATCGGTAAAGTCCAACGGTGTCACGGTTCCCACCGGAGCTGTGGCATCGATCAGGTAAGCCACTTCCAACAGCAACAGATCGGTCGAGGGGGGGATCTGTTCGAAAGGTGCAAACAGGTCGGTGACACAGGCGATCGTGTATCCACTTCCATTGGCGGGGGCGAGATTCACATTGAAGAAGTCGGGTCCGGTAGCATTATTCAGATTTGCAAGCACCGATCCCAGTGTGATGCTGTTTGGATCGGTGATCGAGAGGATTGCCGCATCATGACTCACGCCATAACTGAATCCATGAATCTCCTGGTCGGAAGTGAGCTGGATCATGGTGGTCACGGTGGTGTCTGCGAAACCTTCAGTTCCGATGATGGCCAGAGATGCAGTTTGACCCGATACGATTCCGGGGGCGAGGAAGACGTAGCAGATGACAATCCAGGTGTACTTCGACATGTGAATCTCCGCGTGTGGCCGGGCTCTGGGCAGGCCTTGGAATCAATTATTCGAGTAAACTCCTACCCTTCTATCTATACCACTAAGGAGCACGTTGATTTGAGTTTCTCGCGGCAGTAGATCCATCAGTTCGGATTGACAGGATTTTAGCAACACTCCCAACTCCGGGGGTGCTGTGGAATCGGGCCGGAGACTGAGTACCGGGTGATACCGCTCGGCAACTCACCACTCGAGAGAGTAGATCGTGTCGATTGAATCGGGTCTGGATTCTTGCCAGTCGTTCTTCCCTGGAGCCATGAACCGTATGACCGGTGGGGTCAGATCCTCACCGAGACCAAAGGTGATGATGTTCTCGCACTGGGAGAGATAGGATCGAGTCTGCCCGATCAACCGTCGCTGAACGCGATCCCCCTGGTGCAGTTCGATCCAGCCACCCGGCGGAAGCCTCCCCGGGTCGATCCTCAGCCAGTGATGGTCAGTTTCCTGATCGTTTCTGAGCAGTCGTGCACGGTCGCCGGCCTGGGTCAGGATCAGGTCGAGATCTCCATCTCCATCGATGTCGGCATAGGCCAATCCTCTCCCTACCGCCGGGATGCCAAGATCCCCTGTATTGGCGGTCGGAATCTCCTCGAAGCAGCCGTCGCCTGGGCCCCGGTTCCAGAACAGTTGAGCACTTTGGCGGTATTCCTGTCCCGGTTGAACTACTGCGATCTGCTCTTCGAGATGACCGTTTGCCTGGATGAGATCTTGTCGTCCATCGAGATCAACATCCATGAACAGGAGTCCGAAGGAGAGTGCTTTACGGCTGGGAGGACCGATTCCCTCGTTCACAGATTCTTCCAGAAACAGCATATCGTTTCTCTGCGACCGATAGAGACCGGTCATTTCGGCGGAGAAGTTGGCGA
>CAWLAN010000120.1:0-8572 GCA_963854815.1 Planctomycetes bacterium UBA1146 | reverse complement strand
GCTCGATCCGTGCCAGTAGCGCCCGACACGTCTCGCACTCGGCGGCCGAAGCAGGTCGATGAAATCCCGAGTAGATGGAGAGCAAACTTCGAGACGAACCGATGATCGGTGGAAGATCGTGATCGAGATCGAGATCAGCAAGTTCGAGGATCTGCTGGATCGAACGACGCAGAAGATCCTGGGTGATCCCCTCGGTCGAGGGATAGACCGAGACGATCTGACCATGTCCCGGCGGGATCGGCTCCCTCTGCTGGCTGCGCGCCAGTGACGGATGCGTCATCACCGGGGCGCGAAATTGCCGGATCGGACCGGTTACCCACCCCTGCCAGTTCACACCGATGGAGGGACAGTAACGTCGAGAATGGAACCACTGCAGCAAGATCTCCACCTCGGGCTCATCGAGCGAGATCAGACTGGTCTGCCAGCGTCCTCGCCCCGATGAAATCCACGTTGGATCCTGCTCCACCTTGCCGTAGATGCTACGGCGCTCGCCATCGGGCACGTCCCGGATAGAACCGTGGATGACCAGATCTTCATGACGGCTCGGAAAATGATGGAGAAGATCTCCGATGGTCGAGAGGCCAATTCGTGCCAGTCGATCGGAGATCGCAGGACCGATTCCTCGCAACAAGCGCAGGGGTGCCAGCAGAAGATCTTCAGCCGTATCCGCGGCCAGAGGACCGTTGCAGTGAGAGTCAGATGTTGTTCCGACCATCACTGCTCTTCTCATCCACCGCGAAGATCTCTCACGAGACGTTCCACCTCTTCGCGTAAGGAATCATCCCGGGAGATAAGACCTTGAATCTTGCGGTAGGAACTACTCGTGGTCGCATGAGATCGTCCGCCAAGTTGCTCACCGATCTCCGCCAGAGAATAATCGGTAAGAACCCTGGCTAGATAAGTGGCCACGCTTCTTGCCATCGAAGTGTTTCGCGTTCGCGAACGAGACAAGATCTCCTCAGGAGGTACTCCCCAGCGAACCGCGACTCGTTCAACGATGTCCTCGACCACGATTCGCCGTTTGGACACCGCCGAGATCGGTTCCAGGATCGCCCTTGTCCGCAACATGGTGACTTCAGATCCAGAGAGTTCGCATTCGGCCACCACTCTCACCAGGGCACCCAGCAACTCTCGAACACTGCGACGCACCGTATCGGCGATGTGTCGAAGAACCTCGGCAGGCACATGAACGCCGCTACGAATCACTTCCTGCCTGAGAATGCTCACCCTGGTTTCCATGTCCGGGGGGTCAACGCGCGCCACAAGGCCTGCGGAGAAACGATTCTGTAACTGTCGATGCAGATGTATCAGTTTTTTCGGCGGAGCATCGGAGGCGAGCAATACCTGTCCACCTCGAACGGCGATGGCATCGACCGTCTCGAGAAGTTCCTGTTGGCTACTCGTCTTTCCCGCGATCATCTGGACGTCATCGATGACGAGAACCTTCAGTTCTCGAAAACTGGACCGGAATCGTTCGAGAGAGCGCTGTCGAAGAGCGCGAACAAACTGATGAACGAAAGACTCGCATTGCACGTAGCGAATCTCACGCTCTCCCTGGATGAAAAACTTCTTGGTGATCGCCTGGAGCAGATGCGTCTTTCCCAGCCCACTTCCACCGTGCAAAAAGAGTGGATTGAGGGACAGGCCCGGAGTCCGCAGGATCTCGAGGGCCGCCGAATAGGCGACCTGATTCGACGTCCCGACCACGAACCGTTCAAGGGTGAGATCCTTGCGCAATCCCGCCGGTCCTCCACGAACAACAGAACTGTAGATGTTGGGCCCCGATGTGGTGAGCTGGATGGCGAGATCGGTGCTATTGGCTGGATCAGGCACGAACTCCAGTTCCCTGACACCTGCCGCTGTCGCGCGGCCGGAAGGCCTGCGGTGAATCGTTCCAGACCCACTGCCGAGCTTCTCGGAAGAATCTCGAGATGATCGCCGCTGAGGAATCAACTGGATCGATTCGAGTCCTGCTTGGCGTGCTTCCCGGCACAGGATCTCACCGTAGTTGTTCTCGATCCAATCCAGTGCGGTGCGGGAAGGAACTTCCAGTTGAAGCACGTCATCGTTGAGCCCCAGTGGAGTTACATTCTGGAACCACCTCTTCATTCGCATCTCCCCGATGGTTGATGTGATGGCGAGTTGAAGTCGTTCCCAGACTTCCTCGACGGTGGTGGCTGAACTATCCTGAGAACTCAACAATCCCCCAGATTCAAAGCAACGCGCTTCCCGTGACAGTACTGCTCAACGCATCGGTTCTTCAAAACGATCACCATCTGCGCATCGAGCTGCACCACGCAACGAAACACCTCGTCAGAATCTCTGGTATGGCTCCGAGAACGGATGTCAGTCGACACCCGTAACGATGATGCGAAACACTCTGATCGAGAACCTCGACCGGGGTTGATTCAACATCTGTGCTGTTCGATGCGGACCCGGATCAGAACGCGCCTGGGCGTTTCTTCTCCCATCGACTTCGTGTCGATCTTTGCATCGATGCCTTCCCACCGAGATGGGATCGGAGTCACTTCACAGAGTCGCTGGAGGGTGAAAAGGAACACTCCTGAAGAACCAGGAGTTTCGCAAGGTCCATCCCCCACCGCAGCGGCCGAACGTAGCAAAGGGGAGAGCCGCTCGCAAGGGTCGCGACAGAGACAGCCTTGTGATGTTGCCGGGGACAGAAGTGCCGCGCCACGCGGCGAGGCTCTCGAGACGGATGGAGGCTGTTATCCGTCAGCCTTCTGATCCGATTTCGCCGATTTCTGCGGTTGAGAGCCCTGCGGCTGCGATTCGCGCAAGAGTTTCTCCTCCTGGCGACAAAGTTGCTCCTGGAGCCGGTACCAGCGCTGCCAGATCTGCGCTTTTCTCTTGCGCTGACTGGAGAATTTGTCGTCATCCCACGCAAATGAGCTGCGGATCCCGCTGATCTTCTCGACCAGCTGCCAGGAGAGTTTACGCACCCACCGGTTGTCGGCCTGGAGCCCCTCGAGGGCACTGGAGGCGGCCTCGTAGCGGGGCGACTTGAGCAGGATTCGCAACGCTGCAATTCGAGCCAGGTCGAATTGCGAGCGGGAAACCCCCAGGAGATAGGGCACGGCGGCAGGACCCACGCGCAGCAGATGCCTTTCGGCCCTGCTTCGATTTGTTGCCCGTTGGCGCTGCAATTCGCGCACCCAGGTCTGAACCTCCTGTTGCTTTTTTGGCGTCAACTTCGGTAATTCTGCTTGCTGCGAGGAGATCGATTTTTCCGGCGCAGGCGATGGCGGCGTATCGGCCACGATCGAGGTCCCCGGGAGACTCACCATGCAGCAGAGGAGCAAACCTGGCCGTAGCCACTTTCCGCAGGTAGTCCAGATCATCACGATTCTCCATCTCCTGGGCGCCGAAGTTGTCGATCAAGCCAACGGCTCTGTTTCGGATCGATGGCCACCAGGGGAGGCAGCACCGGTCCACACGAGGCGAGGGTTCCCGACGACTTCGATCCGACTCGCGGACCGACCCCGATCTCCCAACCGGCCTGTATCAACGAGAGCCGCACCGATCGCGCACAACTGTACGTTGTCAGTATACCACCCTGGGCCATTCTCCTGCGAATCGCGGCCAGAAACGGGCTTGCCCACAACTCAGGATTGCACCGGGGCGAGAAAGGATCGAGAAACACCGTGTCGAAGGGGCCCTCGATGGAATCGATCTCTTTTTGTGCTTCTGCGCAGATCAACTGGAGTCTCAGGTTGCTCTCTATCCACTCTCGGGTCTGCACCAGGCCACTCAACATCCGTGCCAACCTCGTTTCAGGAAGCGCCTTGAAATGAGGAAGAAGCACGTCTATCGGCAGCAATTCCCGCTCGAGAGAAATGATCTCTATCGAGGCACCCGGGACTTCTTGCTGGATCTCGTGAATCGCCCAGGCCAGGTTCGTCCCCAACCCGAATCCGACATCTAGAATCCTCACCTTGCCTTGATCTCGTGCCTTTTCGACGACCCGACTGGCAACCACGTAACGCATCCGTGCCTCGAGGTGGGCGCCGCTGAGAGAGTGGTAGTGCTGCTGGTATCGGGAATGGTAACGAGTCGGGGATCCATCCCGTGTCAGGATCGTTGCTTCGACCATCCGGGAATCTCCTGCTGACGAATCGCCGCCATGACGACCTGTAGAGCCAGGTTGGTGGTGAGTTGCCGGATGCGATCGCGGGTCCCGCTCAACTGGTAACGATGGGAATCGGTTTTGCCATGGCCACACAGTGCCATCCAGACGGTCCCCACCGGTTTCTCGTCGGTCGCCCCGCCCGGTCCGGCGATGCCACTGACGGCAATCGCCAGATCAGATCCCGACCTGTCACGAGCTCCTGATGCCATCGCTTCAACCACCGCAGCACTGACGGCACCCTCGACCTCGATCACTGTCGGATCGACTCCCAGTTCGCGCGTTTTTGCCTCGTAGGAATAGCACACCCAGCCGCCGAGATAGACCTCGCTACAGCCGGCAACCGCGGTGATCCGGGATCCGATCATCCCTCCGGTACACGATTCCGCTGTCGATAGGGTGACCCCGGCATCGGCAGCGGCCTTCACCAGGTGCCACTCGGCACCGATCCCTCCCTCTCCGACGAAACGAGCCCCGAACCTGTCGCTGGCCTTTTCTCGCAACGAAACCCCGGCAGGGAGCCGCACCTCGATCTGGCCCCAACCCTTGACGCAGATGTGGTGACCTCCATCGCCACCGAGTTCGGTCAGGATCCACTCATCGAGTTTCGACTCGGGGATACCGATGAACTCGAGAATCTCACCGGCCTCGATCTTGCCGGAGCGCGATTGGGCCCAGGGAAGGACGTATTCCCTCAACATCTGATCGAACTCGGATGGAACTCCAGGAAGAGCAAAGAGCAGCGTCCCGTCGCCAAAGGACATCCGGAATCCGGGGGCAGTGCCCCAGTCATTGACAAGAGTTTCGCTGCCCCGCGGCCGGAACGCTTGGTTTCGATTGTTGTGCGCCGGTTCGACACCCGCCGTGACGAGGCGATCTCGAATTCGTTGCCAGGCCTCCTCATCGAACTCGAGCGGGGCTGCCGTTGCAGTCGCGATCTCCTGGCGGGAGCGGTCGTCCTCGGTGGGACCCAGCCCTCCGGCGATGACGATTCCATCGACCGGTGCAGGTATCGAAGCGAGCGCCGAACTGAGAACTCCGGGGGCATCTCCGATGCTCAGATGCCATCCGATCTCGACCCCGAGAGGAGTGAGAAGAGCCGACGTGGTTCGCGAGTGAAGATCGACGATTCGGCCCTCGAGGATCTCATCTCCGACACTGATCACCCCGACGCGGAGATTCTCCCGGGCCGCATGAACGAGGTCGGAATCGGGGACCTTGTCTTCAGCAGAGCACACCATCTACATCCATTTCACATCGAGGTGATCGAAGATTCCCGACCAACCGGACAAATCAACCATCTCCGGACTTCTTCCTGGCACTCATCGAACAGGCGATGATGCCCACTTCATAAAGGATCACCAGCGGTCCGGCCATCAACAACTGGGTCACGACATCGGGAGGAGTCAACAAGGCGCCCAGGATCACCGCGCCGACGATGGAGTACTTCCGGTAGCGGCGGAAATTATCCACAGTCAGCAACCCACTACGTGTCAAAAATATCATCAGCAGTGGCAACTGAAATACGAGCCCCATGCCGAGGATCAGCGTGAAAACCAGACCCAGGTAGTTCTGCAACGTGAAAACGGGACGGACCAGTTGTGGATCTCCATATCCAGCGAGAAAGGACAGGCCGACCGGGATCAGCACCAGGTAGGCAAAGGAGACTCCCAGCCCCATCAGCACGAATGCGACCGGAATGAAGGGAACTGCTGCACGGCGTTCGGAGCGATAGAGCCCGGCAGCGATGAACTGCCAGACCTCGAAAGTGACCCAGGGTAGGGCACAGAGCAGGCCGATCAGAAGGCTCAGTTTCACGTACGAGAAGAACGCCTCGGCATAACTGAGCAGCGCCAGGGGCAATGCCCGGCTTCTCCAGCCGATCAGATCGCGAGTGCGGCTCTCGATGGTGACGGAAAGTCCCGCGACCTGCTCGAGCGCCTCGATCACCGCCGGATCGGCCTCGGCAGGTTTGATGATCGGATCGTTTTCGGGGTCCGAATTTTCATCCGCATCACTCGACTCGCCGGGATCCGGCGAGATCGGCCGAATCTCGGTCCAGTCGATCCACAAGCTGGCCATCGCCTCCAGTCCCTCGATGCTGTGTTCGATCGGCGAACTGGTACCCCAGGGCGCATCCTTCTGGACCACTCGCAATTGAGCCGCACTGTTCTGAAAACGCGAAACGGTCCCGGCCAGAACCACAGAGGAACTGTTTGCAGGATAGAGATCGGTGATCCGCTCCTGCAGCAACTCGACCAGCTCGGTGTTCGCTCCCGACTCCACCTGCTGCTGACGGAACTGGTTCCAGCGACTCCACCAGTCCCCGCTCTCATCGACATCGAGCAGCACCTCGGATGCCATCGCCGCCGGCAAGGCCTGCAGCGATCTTTGCGCCGAGGTTACATCGTCATGGATTTTCCCGATCTCATTGCGGGCTTCGATCTGAGACAAGGCGAGCCGGTGTGGACCGGTGACCAGATGCATCAGATCGTTCTGGTAGATGAAGGCGATCGCCGCACAGGTGAGGATGATCACGATCGAACGTATCACCCGGGAACGAAGTTCCTCGAGATGGTCCCCGAACGACATCGTCCTCAGATTCTCCCCGGTATCGGGAACCTGATTCATCTTCTGGTCCTCCTGTCGGACGCCGTCAGGATCCACCGGAGATCCTGGTCCTGGATCGACAAGATGCCACGCCCTGAGGTCAGCGGCAAACCTCAGCGCACGGTTCTCCTGTCTTCGAGGGGCTCCTGACCACCGTCAGATAGAGGAAGACGGCGGCGAGGAGTTCCCCGCCGCCGTCTTCTGAGTGTCGAGAAAAGTGCTCTAGAAGTCGATGAACTCGAGAAGTTCCGCTTCCCTCAGGATCGTGACCCCGAGATCACGAGCGAGATCGTATTCGGGGGTATCCTCGTAGCCCCTCACGGCCACGACAAAATCGGTATTCAACTGGACCTGATCCGAGACCACTCCACCGAATAGTACGATCTTCCGGGCCATATCCTCCAGCGAGTAACGACCGTTGGTAGCAATATCTCCAGCGAAGACGAACATCGGCACGTCTGCTCCATCGTAGAAGGGACTGGCGATCATGTCGCCGGTCGAAATCGGATTGAAGCGATCGAGGTTCTCGAGGATTGCCACCTCCGAATACCGATCCTGAACACTGAGAACTTCTATCCGTCCCTTACTGACGCGCTTGCCACCCTTCTGGAAAGCAAACACATCAAAGACCAGACCTCTGCGCAGGCGATCCTCGGTGCCGAGGTTGATCCAGGCCTTGCCCAGTTCCTCGCTCACATTCAGAATCTCCCCATCGGGCTCGACCATCGCGAATGTCTGTTCACGAACGATCTCCCGCTTCAACTCATCGATCCTGTCATTGGAGCGTTTGAGGAGATTCTGGGAGATGCTCAGATCACGTTGCAACTTGTAGACGGTGGCACTGTTATCCTGGACGAGACGCTCGACCTCTTCACGCAGGCGAGCGCTCTCCTCGCGTGCCCTGGTCCGACTCTGCTCCAACTGGACCTGCATGTCATTGAGCTGCGATCGAAGCGAATCGATCTCCTCGTTCAACTGAGAACCGAGGTTGCTCTTGGAAGTGACCACTTCCTGATACTCGTTGTCCTTTGCTTCGGCAGCGGAACGCTGACTCTGAAATTCGTTGTTCAGAAATCGAATGGTATTGATCGAATCGTCGTACATCTCGATGAGAGACTCATACTCCCTGGCACTGCTCGAGCCACGCGCCGTAGCGATGTCGCTTCCGGATTTCTCGATCATCGCCTCGATCTCGGGGACCGGAACTGCGGATGCAGCGTTGCCGTGAACCAGAACCCGGAGTCCATGGATTTCGATGGACTGTTCCTTGATGAAATCTTCCTTGGAAGCCACTTCATTCTTTTCTCTAATGAGGCTCTTGTTGACGACCTCCATGTCGCTGTTTTGCTGGAAAACAACGAAACAGAGCACCAGAATTCCAATCAGCGAAACGATGAGAAAAGAGAGCTGTGCTCCCCCCTGATTGCGGGCCATCGGGTATCCTCCCTGTAAGCGCCACACCAAAGATGTGGACCTGGCCACCAATTCTCGTGCTGGTGTTCTGGTCCCGAGAAGGATCCAGAAACCGACAGACAACTGGATTGCGGTTCATTTCCTTCCGGGCTCCGAAGACCTCCATACAGGGGAAATCCATCTCGAAGCCGAAACCGGCCAGGGAGGCCCCGAGCAACCCGGATTCGCACCCTGGAGGCTCCTGCCCCGTTCGGGGCCGGAAGCGCTGATCCTACGCTGGAGCCGAAAGCCCGTCAAGCAGCCGACACCCGCTCATTGCCGTCTGTCGGCCTCTGAGATAGTTTCTGTGGCAGAACTGAACTCGATCGATGGCCCACCCTTCGCAGCAGTGCTCACCAGCACCCG
>CAWLAN010000119.1:0-8606 GCA_963854815.1 Planctomycetes bacterium UBA1146 | reverse complement strand
GCGGAACTGACCAAACGGCACGAGGCGATCGAAAAACAATTCGACGGCGTCCAGAAGAAGATGGATACCTTCCAGGACCTGCACCAGAAGATCGAAGAACAGCGGATCAAAGCTTTCAGCGAGCTCAACACGCGTGTCCTGGGACTCTCTGTAGAGACGAAGGCGGCCACCGAGGCGACCCAGACACTCTCGACCGTGCTTAAAGGTTCGAGCCAGTCGCGTGGCAAGTGGGGTGAGATGACACTCCGCAACATCGTCGAGGTTGCCGGAATGACCGAGCACTGCGACTTCGAGGAGCAGGATCAGGGAGACACCGACAGGCGTCCCGACATGGTGGTGAATCTGCCTGGCGAGGGACGCATCCCCATCGATTCCAAGGTTCCCTTTGCCGATTACGAGCGGGCGATGGAGGCGACCGACCGGGAAGAAGAAAAGAAGCACCTGGAGCTGCACGGTAAGAAGATGCGCACCACCATGCTCGATCTGGCGAAGCGGGACTACCCTTCCATCGTCGGAGGGAAAGTCGACTTCACCATCATGTTCATCCCGATCGAAAGCGTCGCCGCCGCCGCCTTCTCCACGCAGCCGAATCTCCAGCAGGAGGCGATCGAGAACAAGATCCTCATCGCAACACCTGTGACCCTCATCGCACTGCTGAAGACGGTAGGGATCTACTGGCAGCAGGAAAAACTCGCCGCCAATGCTCAGGAGATCTGGAACGAGACCTGCGATCTGCACGACCGGTTGAAGGTCTTCCATGTTCATCTGGCGAAGGTCGGCAAGAACCTCGACCGGGCAGTTGGTGGCTTCAACAGTGCCGTGGCTTCCTTCGAGGGCAGGGTGTTACCCAAAGCGCGCACCATCGAAGCGCTCTCGCAGAAGGAAGGATTGCCAGAAATGGATCGCATCGAGAGAGTAGTGCGGGAGGTAGATGTGAAGGCAGTTCCCGAAGCTCTTCCGGAACCGGAGGAGACCCTGTGAGGTGGTCTCTGCTGTTGCTGATCTACCTGGCGGGATGCCATCTTCCCGAGGCACGCAATCCGGTCACCGATGTCGTGGGATCGGTACCGGCACAGTTGCGGTCAGAGTTCGACCTCGACCCCTACTACCAGCAGTATTCCGATGTGTTGGGCTTTCCCGTGCTCGCCAGTGCCAGGGTTCGGCCGGAGTCACTGGCCGAAGCCCGTTACCTGATCCTCCAGATGATCGGCCATCGCCCCGAGATTCTCGCTGCGATGGCAAAGAACCGGACCCGTTTCACGGTGATGGCCTACAACGAGTGGACGACGATGGTTCCGGAGTATTCCGATCTCCGCCCACCGGAGTACTGGGATCGCCGCGCCCGGGGACTCGGAGCGACCTCGGCGAGACCAACCGTATCCTGCGGGGAAGAAAATCTACTCGCGATGGATGGGGATCCTTATAAGACCGAGAGCATCCTCATTCATGAGTTCGCTCACGCCATCCATTCGATGGGCCTCTCTTCTGTCGATCCCACTTTTGATACCAGGCTGAAGGAGGCGTATCGAGCGGCGATGGATGCCGACCTCTGGAAAGGTGCGTACGCTGCGACGAACCACAAGGAATACTGGGCAGAGGTGGTGCAGAGCTGGTTTGACACCAACCGCGAGAACGATAGTCAGCACAATCATGTCGATCTACGGTCTGAACTGAAGGAATACGATCCGACAGCAGCTGCTCTCTGTGAGGAGATCTTCGGCGACGGATCGTGGCGCTATGTTCATCCTCATTATCGAAGTCACTTACCTCACCTTCGAAACATCGATAGAGATCTTCTCCCGACCTTCCGCTGGGCAGATGGAATGGAAGAGGCCTACAAGGCAAACCCGCGGCCAGAGTGAAATCGAGATGGTCTCAGCGGCAACTCAGGAACATGGTCCAGGCGTCAGGCAATCGAGTGAATCAGCGGTTGGATCCAGACCACAACTCTGCACTCCCGGTGGCGCTGGTGGTGCTCCTCCCGCGAACAGAAAAGCGAGGAAGTGCACCGCGTCTGCGATGTTCATGGAGCCGTCATCGTTGGAATCACAACCATCTACACAGCCAGCCGCTGTGCCGCCGGAAAAGAGAATCGCCAGCAGGAAGATCGCATCGGCAACGTTGGGACTGCCATCGGTATTGCAATCACCCCGCAGGAACAAAGGCGATGCTCCCGCAGTGGCACAGGGTCCCAGATCAGCGGGGATCGACAGGGCGCCGACATCGCTGAAGACCGGATCTTCGATACAGATCTCCGGAGCGCCATTGGGGCAAGCACTGCAGTTGAAGGCGACGATGGTCAAGACATCCGGGACGATGGTCGGGGGGATCTCCACCAGCGTGAAGGAGAACCCGAGTACCGTTCCGCTGGTCGGACCGACGCCAACGTCATAACCGAAGTCCTCTGCGAGTCCGCCGGTGGCCGAGACCAGCAGCACTGCCGCAGGATCAAACACCAGATCGAACTGGAATCCCGCGATGGGGACCGCGCTCGTCATCATCATCGAAACGGTTCCATCACCTGTGGTAGGGTTGTACTGGATGTTACCGAGTTCGAGCAGGATCGGCGGGCCCGTCGGCGGCACCGGCGGTATCGGTACCTGGGCGTGTAAAGTCCCGGTGAGCACGATAAGGGCGCTGATGAAGACGAAAAATCTCATCATGAATCTCCTTGAGGAAAACGATGATCCAGCTGCTGGATCGTTCAAACCCGACAACCATCAGGCGAGTTACAACTCTCCATCATATAGCCCATCCGTCGGTCGACCCACTATCTAGTTTGAAGCACCAGCGGCCTCTGGAACGCTATCTGGCTTCTTCACGGGGTCTTGATGCGATTCGCCAACGTGGAGCCGAAGTCTTTCACCGGGTGGTGTGAGCATCAGGATGGCAATGCTGCAACCGATACGATGTTTGCCGAGGTAGCCATCTCCTCCATTGTTTCTCTTGCCACCGATGTAATGAAGAGACCCGTCTGGGCGATGCATGAGAGAAAGATACCAGCGCCACTCTCGCAAGAAGTTCCAGTATCCTTCACGGTCGAGCCTCCATAGTGCCGAAGGTGCGAGCATCATGCCGAGCGATCCTACCGCATGGGCTTCTCTTGTTCTGCTGGGATGGGTCGCAAGGTACTTGCCGAGTTGCTGCGCCATTTCCTTTTCCTGGCCGGTGATCGAAAGAGCCAGTGCCATCGAGGAAGTGCGCAGCGACGCATCTCCTGTCCCGGTGCCCTTCATCGTCCAGTAGCGAACTCCACCGTTGGGATCGATCGATCGACGGATCTGTTCGAGGCTCTTCGACCACACCTCTTCATCGAGAGCTATTCCGGCCTGAGCACCCATCGCCCATGCCAGGTGAGACAGAGTGTTGATGACGTTGAACCCCTTGTTGTTGTATCCGGGAACGATGTCGTGTCCGAACAGACCTTCCTCGCTCATCCTTGCCTTCAGTGCATCACAACAGCGTTTGATCGCCGGATCGTTCCGTTCGTCGCCGGTGGCGATTCGATGCTCGGCAAGAGCGACGGCAGTGGCGGATATCGCCCAGTTGCCGAGATTGTCGGGTCCCTTCTTCATCGGGTCATCGGGAATCCACGATTTTCCATCAGAGCCTCGCAACCAGGCAGCCGCCTGATCGATGGCCTTGCGGTTCTCCTCGATGCCCGCAGAGAGAAGAGCCGTTAGTGCCCAGGCTGTCAGCACCCGATCACCGGTCAGTCCCACCGGGGAGTTCCAGTAGCCGTCAGCAGTCATGGTTTTGAGCAACTGTCTGGAGGCATCGGTCACCAGTAGTCGGCGTCCCTCTTCACTTTCCAGGCCAGGCCTGAGGGGTAATTCGATCTCGATCTGGATCGTGTTCTCGCCTCGGACGAGATCGAGAGTGATCTTTCGCTGCTCTTTTCCGGTTCGAGAAGCCACATCATCGAGGGCTTCTCCAAGTGCTTTCTGGGGACCTTGACCACCATCATCGAGGCGGTTGGTGTGGGGCACGAAAGGGTTGCCGTTGATTCCCTGAATCTGATCACCCGCTTGAAGATCGGCACGAGCAGCGGGAGAGTCAGGATCGATGGAGACGATGGTCAACAGCGGGCTTCCTGGTGCTACCTCTCCTCGACCGCCCAGGATTCCAAGGGGGAATTGTTCCGAAGCATGCGCAGTTGCGGCTACTAATAAGATGACCATCAAAAATAGAACGGGTCTCATCACTGCCTCCCGGGAGCATTTTGACCCGGGAACGACACCAATTCACTAGTCAAGAGGGTTAGAATGATGGCGATGAAGAAATACTGGCTCAACACGAGATGCCGGTTCAGTTCCGGCGCCAGGATCGGTATCTGGTCGCTGCTGGCGATGGTCATGGGGTTGCTGGCTCCGACGGGATCGTCGGCATTCGTCACATCCGTGGCGACCACGAGCTCGGATACCGGGTATGTTTCTGCTGCACCATCAGAGCGTTTGGATTCACCAGTCATCGTGCTCGTCGAGTCCGAAGCTGACTACGGGGAGCTACTCCAGGGTGAGGTCATCGAGCGAGAAATACAAATCCGCAACGATGGAGATGCCGATCTCAACATCTGGCGGGTCAGCCCTTCTTGCGGTTGCACCAACATCATTGAAAAACCGTCCCTGATCCGTCCGGGCGAGACCGCAACTTTACGTATGGAGATCGACTCGAAGAAGGTCAAGCCAGGAGCAACGCGCAAGGGTGTGACCTTCGAGAGCGACGATCCGGTACAGCCGAGACTGCGTTTTATATTTACCATGAACATCATCAATCTTTTCCGTACGGAACCGAAACCGATCCGGTTGTTCGGGTTGATGTCTGAATCCAAGTCTCAACGGGTCAAGTTGATTGCCGTTACAGATCTCGGTTTCGAGGTGCTAGGCGCCCGCTCGCGCAACGGGCATTTCGAGATCACTGATTTCATCAATATTGAAGAAGATCGTGTGTACGAGGTAGAGGTCACCGCCAGCCCTTCATTGAGCCCGCAAAGCATCAAAGATCCGCTCGATCTGATGATTCAGGTCAAAGATGGTCGACAGGTGGTTGTCGGTAGATACGTCGAGATTGAACACCTGGATCCGATCCAGGTCTCCCCGCAGCGAGTCCTTCAGTTCGGTAACAAGGATACGGACCCGTTGCTCGGAGACGGTGTTCCCGTGGTGACTAAACAAGTTCAGATCCAGAACATCGATCCCGACTTCACCCTTGAAGTGAGTGAAGTAATCATCGAGGGTTTTCCGGAGGGTTTGCTCGAGACGGAACTTCAGGAAGTGGTTCCTGGCCGCATCTTCAGAGTATCGATTTCTCTCAATGAGTACCGCAAAGAGGTTCTTCTGCGCGGGAAATTGATCATCGTCACCAATGATCCTCGTGAACCGAGACGTGAACTCCTACTCGCAGTGAAATTCGGACGCATCTAGGGAGAATTGTTCCCGCCAGAGGCAGAAGATTTTCCGGAATCGGCGCCCTTTCCCCTGCCAGATCTCCGCCTCCGCCTTCGCCTCTTCTTCCTGGCCGGGGCAGTGCCAGAGGATGCCTGGTCGTGCTTGTCTGAACTCGGGGTAGTTTTCTTTTCCTGCGGAGCATTGCTCTCGCCAGCAGGCGAATCGCCACTTGGTTTTCTACGACGACGACGACGGCGTCCGGCAGTCGAGGAGTTCTCGGCCCCGACCTTTTGACCTTGTTCCGATTTTTCCCCACGAGGACGACGAGTTCTTTGCCTTTTACCGGTCTTGCCCTCAGATCCGCCTTCTGGGACCCGCGTAGTGCGTTTCCTTCCAGAAGTGGCTCGCTTGGCGCCGGTTCTACTGCGCTTACGGGGCTTCCTTTTGGTGGTGGCGAGTTCATCCTCGGCGAATGGATCCGGTCGTGTCTTTCGCTTTGGCGTGAGGGTCCGAAACTGAGTGGCCAGAGTCTCCGGAGTTTCGTCTTCGTCCTGAACGGCGAACTCCCGCCCTCCGATCAGTTTCCTTACCGCCGTCAAAAATTGATCGAAGGTGTCATCGGGGATTCCGACATTGGATGGATCTGACTTCTGTTCATCAGATTTCTCGGGAGTCTCTTCTGTCGCAACTGGTTCAGGTATTCGTTCCGGTTTTTCCGCTCGCCTCTGTCCCCGACCTTTTCGGGAACGTCGGGTGGCACCAGGCACAGCGTTGGATCCGCTCGAATCGATGAGGCGACCATCCCTGAGCAGGATCGTGACCGACCAGGAAATCACATCATCTGGTTCGATTTCCTGCTGCTCGTCGTCGCTGGACTCCTTCTGTTGATCTACACGGTCGGCAGCTCGGTAGTAGACCTCGTTCCAGTCCCAGATTCGGCTCTGGTCGAGTGCTTGCCAGAAATCGAGCCATTGTTGCGTTTCCGGCTCGATCTCTTCCTCGGCGACCTCGGTCCATTCTGCCTCGAATCGACGCCAGCGCAGTTTCCGGCCTCCCCAGCAAACCTGCCAGGAGGGTCGTCCGAAACCGCCGTACTTCACATCCAGACTATCGGGTACGACCTTTTCCAGGGTCCTGGCTTCCTTTCAAGGAGCGACTGGAGGCTACCACGCCGAGGGGGTACAGGTCAGCCCGCCTTCTGATCCAGTTCTGACCGGAGTTCTGCTACCAGCGCTGGATCCGTGATCCAGCCCTGTCCAGCTGCTGCGGAGGTGGCAGATCCTGGCGCAACTCCGGGCGACAGCACTCGAGACGGTCCAGGTGTGTTGCGCCGTGCGGAGCGATGTAACCAGTGCACAGCTGTTTTCCGAACCAGGTCAGCCGTGCAGCCAGTCCGGATCCCTCCGGCAGCGATCACCTCGATACGGTCTCCAGCGGCCTCGGCGATTCTTGCCAGTTCCTCAATGCCCTGTTCGGCGGTGGGTGCTCCATCAGACGTGAGCAGCCGTTGGCATCCACAGTCGATGATCTGATCGAGAGCCGAGATTCGATTTGCACATGCCCGAACCGTGCGTTCAGCGTATGAGGTCTCTTCGATGCAAACTTCGATCCCGATAGTGGATCTGATCGTCTCCATCTGGTGTTACGATCCTTCCATCCAGGATCCGCTGTGCCAAGATGCGACTCGATGATGTGGTTTGGAGTTGCTTTTGCAATCTCCTGGCGAGAGTAGCCCGGGGAAGGAACCGATGTCTTCCAGAACGCTTCGTTCAGCTCTGTTGATTCTGGGCAGTCTATCGCTCTTCTCCGGTTGCCTGGGAATCCCCGGGCGTTCGACCCCGTTGACCCAGGATAGTAGAGAGCGTTACCAGGAGTCGTTCGAGATCGCCTGTGACCGCATCGAGAATACATACTGGGATCCGCAAGCCATCGAGCAGCGCTGGGAGCAAGGTCGCCTACGTTGGGGACAGGCGATGCAGGATGCTTCGACGGTGGAAGAGGCTCGGAGCGCACTTCATGGACTGCTGGCCTCGCTGCAACTGTCGCATTTCGCATTGATCCCGAGGGAGGCTTCCGAGGGACTGGGAGAGGGCGGCAGCGCCGAGACCGGAGTCGTGTTGCGGGTCGCAGATGGGCGTGCGGTCGTCGTCAGGATCGAGGGTGACAGCCCGGCACAGCATCGAGGCGTGCTTCCAGGGGAGATCGTGGTGGCGGTCGGCCAGAAGCAGCTGGAGCCCCTCATCGAGCGGTGGTCTGCCGATGGCGATCGGTATCTTGCGGTTCAGGGCATGGCTTCGGCGATGCAGGGATCAGCGGGGGATACCCGCACCTACACGATCGAGGATGCCAACGGAGATCTGAGGGATGTCGAGATCACGCTGAAAACTCCGAACGGAACCGGTAAGCCGGTGAGTTTCGGTCACATCGGTCCGCTCCCTCTACGGCTGGAAAAAAAGATTGTTGAAGGTGGATTTCTGTATCTGCGCTTCAATATGTTTCTCGGACCGATGCAGGTGATGCCCTGGTTCCAGAAGGCTCTGGAAGAGCACGTAGATGCTCCCGGACTCATCCTCGATTTGCGCGGAAACCCCGGAGGGTTGGGTCTGATGGCGTGCGGAATCGCCGGTTGGTTGATCGATGAGGATGGTTTCGAACTGGGCGTGATGCAGTTTCGAGACACGGAGATGAAATTCGTGGTCAATCCGAGACTCGATCCATGGAAGAAGCCGGTGGCAGTGCTGGTCGATGAAGGCAGTGCCTCGACCACTGAGATCCTGGCCCAGGGACTTCAAGATCTGGGAGTGGCACGGATTTTCGGACGTACCACGGCGGGAGCTGCTTTGCCGTCGATGATCATCAGCCTACCCTGTGGCGATCTGATGCAGTACGCCATCGCTGGCTACCGTTCCCGCTCGGGTAAGAGGCTCGAAGGGGTCGGAGTGGTGCCGGATGAGGTGATCCCTGTCGACATACAGAAGATTCGAGATGAGGGAGATCCGATCCTGAAGGCCGCCTTACGCTGGTTCGGTGGAAGTACTGGTGTCAGAGACGAAACGATCCGATGATCGCCCGGAGATGGCACTTGGGATCCCGGAGCGAACGGGAGTCGATTTCTTCAAAGAGGAGACACGCGATGGCAAATGATTCAGCAATGATTCCAGTCAAGTTCCGGGCACTCCTCATGGGATTGCTGATACTTCCCTGTTCGCTCGTGATCCT
>CAWLAN010000118.1:0-8700 GCA_963854815.1 Planctomycetes bacterium UBA1146 | reverse complement strand
GACCTGACCGGCTGGGTCGATGTAAACACCTCCAAGGAGACCTGGTCTGTTCGCGACGGGCTGCTGGTCTGCACGGGCCGCCCGATCGGCGTGATGCGGTCGACCGAGCAGTTTGAGAATTTCATCCTGCACATCGAATGGCGGCACATGGAAGCTGGCGGAAATTCCGGCGTCTTTGTCTGGAGCGA
Organism: Planctomycetes bacterium UBA1146; assembly: GCA_963854815.1. GTDB lineage: Bacteria > Planctomycetota > UBA8108 > UBA1146 > UBA1146 > UBA1146. The sequence continues at coordinate 8,512 of CAWLAN010000118.1, read as the reverse complement.
GGGGACAGTTCCCGAGGGGCGGCGCCTGCCCAAGGGGATGGAAGTCCAGATGCTTGAACTTGACTGGGTGAACCAGCACAAGGACAAGGAAGGGGTTCCGGCCCCGATCGCCTATGTCCACGGGGAACTGTTTGGCGCCAATGGCCTCGAGACGATTCCCGATAACCCCCGCGGCCGCCGCAGCAAATCGATTGAAAACCGCTGCAAGGGCATGGGCGAGTGGAACGTCTACGATGTGGTCTGCGTGGACGGGGTGGTCAAGCTGTCGGTCAACGGCAAGTTCGTCAACGGCGTGCGAAAGTCCTCGGTCAAGAGAGGTTACCTGTGCCTGGAATCCGAGGGCGCGGAGATCCACTTCCGCAATATCCGCATCCTGGAACTGCCGCCGGGAATTACCACTCCCCAGGAGCGAGCCCCGCTGCTTGGCGGCAGCAAATGACCGGGTTGTGCTCAACCTGGATGGTGGCTCGACCTACTGGGGATCGCGCAGATATATTCCCTCCTGCTGCGACCGATCGAGGTGTTCGCTGAGGAGACGTTCCCCCGTCAGATTCTGACTGGTGAGTTTTCGCAGAGCCTCGCGCCGGTAGAAGGGGTCCTTTTCGAGAGCCACCAGTTGCGCATTGGTTTGCTCGAGTCGTCGTGAAAGTACCATTTCCTGGCCCTCGAGGGAGTTCAGGCGCGATTCGAGCAGGTCGCTCTGTTGGCGTCGAGGCATGTGGACGTTGGCAACGACCAGCATCGAGACTCCTAGCAGCAATACGATGAACTGAGGTGTGCTGAGAGAGACAAGATCTCTCAACAGGTTCATGGTACGGATCTTCGGTCCCTGGGCGATCAGTCGAATCATGGATGGGTAGCCACTCCAGTCGAGTGCGACGAGCAATGCTTGCCGGCGGCGATCCGACGGACCCATTGCAACAATTTTGGACTAGAACTTCAAGGGTCCGAGTAGGGCAGAACTTCCCAGTTGCTCGTGGATGCGCAGCAGGCGGTTGTACTTTGCGTTTCTCTCCGATCGACAGGGTGCTCCTGTTTTGATCCAGCCGGCCCCCGTGGCGACCGCCAGATCGGCGATCATGTCATCCTCGGTCTCTCCAGACCGGTGCGAGATGATGATCCGGAATCCGGCATCCGAAGCGACCTGGATCGCTTGCAAGGTTTCGGAGACGGTTCCGATCTGATTCAACTTCACCAGCAAGGCATTCGCCGCACCTTGCTCGACTCCTCGTGCGATTCGCTTCGGATCCGTGGCGAACAGATCATCACCGACGAGGCGGATCCCCTCGAGTCGCGAGGTCAACAACTTCCAGCCACCCCAGTCTTCCTCATCGAGTGCATCCTCGATGCTGGTGAAGGGGAACTTGTCGGCAAGTGCTACCCAGTGATCGATCATCTGCTCGGAAGTCATCGGCTCCAGATGGCAGCCGAGATGGTACTTACCGTCGCTGAACAGTTCGCTGGCGGCAACGTCGAGGGCCAAGGTGAACTGTTGATCGTGTCCCAGTGTGTAGCCGGCTTCGTCGATTGCCGCGGCGAGTTCCTCCAGTACCAGTTCATCGCTGGCGAAGTCAGGAGCAAAACCGCCCTCGTCTCCGACGGCTGTGACCAGGCCCTTTTCTTTGAGGCGCCCCTTGAGTGTATGATAGACCTCCACTCCGGCACGAAGCGCGGTGGGGAAATCCTCGAAACCGGTGGGAGCCAGCATGAACTCCTGAACATCGACGTCGTTATCTGCATGAGCTCCGCCATTGATGACGTTCAACAAGGGGATCGGTAGACGAACCGATGATGAGTCTCCGAGGTAACGGTACAGAGGAAGACCGCAAGAATTTGCAGCAGCGCGACAGGTCGCCATCGAGACCGCGAGGATCGCGTTGGCTCCGAACCGGGACTTGTTGGGGGTTCCGTCCGCCTCGCACAGACGGCGATCGATATCTTGCTGGTCGCGGGCATCGGAGCCGATCAGCAGCGAGGCAATTTCGCCCCGGAGGTTCTCCAGGGCTTTTTCGACCCCCTTACCCTTCCAGAAACGGCCTCCATCTCTCAGTTCCAGAGCCTCTGCCTCGCTGGTCGAGGCCCCCGAAGGCACCATGGCCGTGCCAGAACTACCGTCGGCGAGGGTGCAGTCGGCTTCGAGCGTGGGAAAACCACGACTATCGAGCACCATCCGGCCCCGGATCTCCCTGATTGTGGTCATCTGGTCCTCTCCCTGTTCCCGGAACAGTTGCCTCTTTCCATCGGATCGCTCACGATGACCCCGGAGTTATCGTCGGATTGTCCTGTCAATGGGCAACCGGTGTCAACCGTTCGAGAGGATGCCTGTCAGAGATGATGACCTCAACCGTTTCGCCTGCGGCCTGCGGCCTGCTCGGGAACCTGTTGACGCGCCACGGTACTCCTGTGGTGGTGTGGGCTACCATTCTGGCGCTGGTGAGTGCCTTGGTGATCGTCTCGGGTATCGAGGCCTCCATCACTCGCTGGGTCCTTCTGTGCATCCTCTCGCTACTGTGGGTTTTCGTACTCTCTTTCTTCCGCAATCCGACCCGGGTGGCACCTCCTGGAGAGGCACCGGTCTCGCCTGCGGATGGGAAAGTTCTCTCGATCGAGCAGGTCGATGACGAGGTGTACGTCGATGGACCCGCAGTGAGGATTCAGATCTTTCTCTCGGTGTTCAACGTGCATGTGAATCGTTCTCCAGTATCAGGCGTCGTCGAGCATCTGCGTCACATCGATGGAGAATACAAAAACGCCATGGGAGCCAGTGCTCGCGAGGTGAACGAACGCCAGGAGATCGGTCTGCTCGGCTCGAATGGGGTTCCTGTGCTCGTCCGGCAGATCGCAGGTCTCATCGCTCGCCGCATCGTTTGTCCCCTGCAGGCGGGACAGCAGATCGAACGTGGATTCGATTTCGGAATGATCCGGTTCGGATCCCAGACCGAGATCGTCATCCCTGCTCGCGACGGGATCCCGTTCAGGACGGATGTGAAAGAGGGACAGGCAGTGAAAGGTGGAAAGACGGTGCTCGGTGACTGGTCAGAATGAAAATCCGCGTCTCATCGCGGTCATCCCCAATATCATCACCCTCTGCAATGCAGTCTGCGGGTTCATCGCCTTGACCCTCATCGCGGGCTCTCTGGTGAGCGGCGCGGTCCTGACCCTGGATCGGCTAGAGCAGGCGGCGTGGTTCATCCTGGCTGGAATGCTGTTCGATGTATTCGATGGCAAGGTGGCTCGTGCAACCGGGGGAGGGACCTCTCTGGGTGCACAACTCGATTCTCTCTCGGACCTGGTGACCTTCGGACTGGCTCCCGCCGGCCTGGCTCTTGCGCTCCATCATCACTCCGAGACGGCGCTGAACCCGCTGAGCCGTTTGATGTGGGTGTTCTGCCTCGCCTACTTCCTTGGCGCACTACTGAGGCTGGCACGATTCAACTCCGTGCTCGATGGCAAACATGAGCAGGAGCACCTCGCCTTCGAGGGGATGCCGACTCCTGGAGCAGCGGGAGTGGTGGCAAGTCTGGTTCTGGTCTACTTCTGGCTCGGAGACTGGACTTCCTGGGAGTTGAAGTTCTTCGCTGCCGAGAAACCCACCGCCATCGATGGCTATCTCGCTTTCCTGCCGGAGTACCTTCCGGTGATTTGTTTCCTGCTCGGATACCTGATGGTTTCGAATCGAGTCAATTATTCTCACATCGCTACCGTGTTGTTCAGCAAGGGGATGCATTTTGATCGATTCGTCAGCCTGATTTTCGGAGCGACCCTTGTGGTCTTTTTCAAGGAACCGTTGATGTTCATCATCTTCTTCGGTTATGCGATCTGGCCGCTATTTCGCTGGATTTTCCGTCCTCTGAATCGTTCGAAGGCGGATGAATCCCCCGCTCCTGAAGGGGAGTGATCATGTTGCGGGAGGTTCGGCTCGCTCTTGGATCGAACATGGGAGACCGGGAGGCCCATCTCGAGTCCGCGAGAGTTCTCATCGAGGATTCCATCGTGCAATCGATGCAGTGCTCCCCGATTCACGAGACCGAACCTGTCGGCCCTCCCCAGGGACCCTATCTGAACCAGATACTACGTGGCTGCACCGAACTGGAACCTGCCGTTCTACTGGCAAGGTGCCAGGCGATCGAATGCTCTCTGGGCAGGAAACGCCTCGAACGATGGGGACCTCGAATCATCGACATCGACATCCTGACCCTGGGGCAGTTACAGTGGCGAGATGATTCGTTGACGATTCCCCACCCGGGAATCGGACAACGTATCTTCGTTCTGGCACCGTGGGCTGAACTCGAACCTGAGTTCGAGGTTCCGGTGCTGGGAAAGACGGTCCAGCAGTTGCTGGATCATTTGCATCATCGAATCCCGGAGGAATCAGGGCGATGAAGATCTTGCCGGAGCCGCACCGAACCGATCTACAGACCGATGCGATGGCGCAACTTCACAACTGGCGTGATGGGATTGCCGCACACAAGGTGATCGGACTGGTACCGACGATGGGGGCTCTCCACGAGGGACATCGAAGTCTGATTCGTCTGGCAAGAGAGCGATGTGATGTGGTCGTTCTGACCATCTTTGTCAACCCGAGGCAGTTTGGTCCGGGGGAAGATTTCAAGTCTTACCCGCGGACCCGCGAGCAAGATCTCGAGATCGCCCGAGCCGAGCAAGTGGATCTCGTCTACCTGGGCACCAACGAAGAACTGTATCCAGATGGATTCGCGACCCGCATCGAGTTGCCATCCCTTTCCGAGCGCCTGTGTGGTCTCTCGCGTCCGCAGTTCTTCGGCGGAATCTGTCTCATCGTTCTCAAACTGTTTCACGTCTTTCGCCCTGACAAGGCGTACTTTGGCCACAAGGATTACCAGCAACTGGTCATCATCGAACAGATGACGCGAGATCTGGATCTCGATGTGGAGGTAGTACGGTGTCCCACTGTCAGGGAACAGGACGGACTTGCGTTGTCGAGTCGAAACGTGAATCTGGATGCTGATGCACGGTCCAGAGCAGTTGTTCTGTCGAGTTCTCTGCTGCTAGCCCAGCAGATGTGGCAAGCAGGGGAAAACTCTGCCAGTCGGCTCCGTGACGAGGCCTTCTCCTTGTACGGATCCGGGGTGGAACTCGAGTACTTCGAGGTGCTCGACCGGGACAATCTCGATCCAGTCGATTCGATCGAACCGGACCGGGGTGCGGTGATCTGTGTTGCGGCACGAGTCGGTGGAGTGCGACTGATCGATAACATCATGCTGGAGCCGCGGTGACTCCGTATCCGCTCATCGAGCACGGGCTGGAAGCTAACGGGGGCTGGGCGTTTGCGCCTGCCAAGGTGAATCTGTGGCTGGAGGTCTTGCGCCGCCGCGAGGATGGGTTTCATGACATCGAGACCCTGATCGCTCCCATCGATCTGCGCGATCGGCTCGATGTACAGGTGTCGGGGGAGAGTGACAAATTGACGGTCATCGGGATCGATGTCCCCAGCACCCAGGACAACCTCGTGATGCGGGCGCTACAGGCGGCGCGGCAGATGAGGAAGATTCCGCCTCTACAGATTCAACTCACCAAGAAGATTCCGCCCCGGACAGGACTCGGAGGTGGCAGCAGTGATGCAGCAGCGATGCTGGTGCTTCTGGCGGCGCTATTTCCTGCCCCGCCAGGTCGTGAGGAACTTCATCAACAAGCAGCGGACATCGGATCGGATGTGCCCTTTTTCTTCGGCATGGGACCTGCACTGGCCACCGGACGGGGAGAGATCCTCGAGGCGGTCGAGCAACCCTTCCTGGGAGGAGACCGTGCATTCTTCAACTTGATCTTTCCCGAGATCGGTCTGGAAACGTCTGCAGTGTACGCATCCCTGAGCGATCACTTGACTTCCGATGATTCCCATCGCAATTTCCCTGCAGGCGCTTTCCAGGAGAAAACGGCCTGGGTGCATTCCCTTCATAACCGTCTCCTGGACGGAGCCCGGAGGATCGAGCCCTGCATCGATGAGATCGCCCGTGCTCTGGAGTGTGTTTCTCCGGGTCGCTGGACGATGACCGGCAGTGGCTCTTGTTTCATCGTTGCAGCGACGGACCGGGCAGGTTCAGCCGACGATGCGGAGATCCTCCGACTGCATTTTCGTGGAGATGATAAGGGCGCGCGGAGAATCTGTCCGCCTCCTGTCGAGATCATGACGGTCTCCATCCTGGCGCCGATCTGCTAGAGGTGCTGGGTCTGCAAAGTTCGATGAACCGACGAAGAGGAGATCCCCTGTGGACATTACCGAAGTTCGAATCAGTCCCGTTGGAAATCGTGATGACAAGTTAAGAGCTTTCTGCAGCGTTACCTTTGACGACTGCTTCGTGGTGCGCGATATCCGCATCATCGATGGGACCAAGGGTCTCTTCATCGCCATGCCGAGCAGGAAATTGTCGATCCGATGTCCCGAGTGTGGTTTCAAGAACGTGATTCGTAGCCAGTATTGTAATAATTGCGGAACTTCAATCCCCCGTGCACTGTCCGATGAAGTGGAACGGGGACGCACAAAGTTACACGCAGACATTGCTCACCCCATTCTGACCGAGTTTCGCGAACAGATTCAGGACCAGGTCCTGGTCGCCTTCGATCGACATTTCGAGAATCTGGATGTCGAGAAGGAGGACAGACAAGAAGAGCCGGTCGAGGTGGTTCAGTCTGTCGGTGGTGGCAATGAGCAGCAAGAACAGGGTGGTTCTGCCCCTCCACCGCCGCGTCCACGTGGTCCAGCCGAGGAGGAGCAGATTTCAGAGGATGACACCTCTGCGCCACCTGAGTCCGGGGAAGCGGAGTTTCTTGGCAAAGAAACCGAGCAGGAAAACTCTCCCCAGAATGGCAAGAAGAAGGATCTTCCTCCACCGGATGACAATTTCAGTTCGGGTCTCTTCTAGATCCTGAGAACTGACGGTGGACCTGAGGATTCGGGAAGTTTGGTCGGGGAAGTTTTCAATGGGAGATCAGTCATTGAAGATGTCGCGGTTCATTGAAGGGCGGACGATCCGCCCGGTCGGTTCTGGCCGGTTGCCCTCTCAGCAGCAGTCGCTGCTTGTCCTCTTCATCGCCGTTCTCATTCTCGCCGTGTCGCTGCCAGATGTTCTCTCGGGTCAGGATAATTCGGGATCGGAAATCCCGGCCAACGATCTTGGGACCGAGGTGGAGGGGCCCCAGGATCCTGTTGCCGGGGAGCAGTTGCCGAAGGATCCCGACGAGCAGTTGCATCAGGACGTCATCGGATATTTCGCTTCGGAGCAATCGGCAGACTGGGTCAGGGCACTGACCCTGCTCGGGTCCCGAATCGACAAGGGAGATCCCCCCCAGTGGATTGGCACATTGCTGCTCGATTTGCTCACCGAGCAATCGCAACAGAATCCGGACAGAACCCGTACCATCCTCCAGGATCGTCTCATACGAGCCAGTAGTAGCGGTATCCCCATTTTGCTGGTGCTGCTGAGACAAGATGCCAACTGGCCATTTCGGGCCGAGGTCGAGAGCAACTTGCGGGTCTGGTCTGTCACTCCCGGAATCCGTGAGCGATTGCTCACCGAGTTATCGGTGGGCAAGGATGCTCTGCTCATCGCTCGCTTGCTTCCGATCCTGGCAGCGAGGGATCCCAGGAAAACGGTGGAAGTGGCGATCGTGCGACTGGCCTCGGAGCCGGAGGGGTCTTCTGTAGCGCTGGTGGCGGCTCTTTCGTCATTTTTGGGGCTAGACCTGTCACACCTCGAGTTGGTTCAGTGGTGGGAAGACAACCGTGATCAGCCGATCATCAGCGGCATCCTGGAGCGTCAACGCCAGAGCGCTCAGGCCCGAGAACTGAAAACCTGGGAACGAGCGAATCGGTTGCTGCGTGAAGTTGCTCCGAATCGATACAGGTCCTGGTTGCTCGATTCGTTGCGTGACTCGGAACCGGGAAATGTTCGTTCCGTTGCGATCATCGAGTGCGGTAGATTCGCACGGGAATTGCACAAGGAAGGTTCCGGGGTCGAACCGGATGCATTGAGTGAATTGCTCACTCCGGTACGGGATCGATTGCTGGAGATCATCACCCTTCTTGACGACTCCGATGCGACTCTTTTACTGGCCGAACGCCAGGAACTTGCAGTTGCCTGCTTCGGCTCGCTCTCTCACATGACTTCCTTCCGCGAAGATCAGGCACTGGTTGCTCTCCTCAAGGGGCAAATCAATAGTTTGAGACACGGATCTGCAAATGGAGAGAGGAGGATCGCTCGCGAAGCCCTGAAGATGGCGACCTCGTTGCGTGCGCCGGTGGCCCGTGCCGTCGATGATGCTCTCGAACGATTCCGTCCTGCCCGTGGGCAGGATACGGATGTCGGAGAACTTCGGCGTCTGATCGCAGCTTCACGAGCGATCGGATGTACTTCTCGTACCGTGGATCTGCTCGGATCGATCGCCCAGGAGGCACCCGAGTTGCAGGAAGCGGTGCTGGAGACGCTGGTATTCGGCGAGATTCCGGACGATGCGGTGGAGAAGGTTCTCGCCTATT
>CAWLAN010000117.1:0-8736 GCA_963854815.1 Planctomycetes bacterium UBA1146 | reverse complement strand
GTGCCGACAGTGCACCGCTCGATAACACTGTTTGCTCCGACACCGACGGTGACAGTTGCGACGACTGCTCCAGCGGTACGTTCGATCCCGCCAATGACGGCACCGACACCGATGGTGACGGACTGTGCAACGCTGGCGACCCGGACGATGACGGCGACGGTGTGGCGGACGGTGCCGACAGTGCACCGCTCGATAACACTGTTTGCTCCGACACCGACGGTGACAGTTGCGACGATTGTTCCAGCGGCACGTTCGATCCTGCCAACGACGGCACCGACACCGATAGTGACGGACTGTGCGACGCCGGCGACCCGGATCTCGACGGCGACGGAATCGACAATGTCTGCGATATCGACCAGACTGCCGGTGACGATTGCAACTTGAACGGTGCTCTCGACAGTTGCGATATTGCCGCTGGTACCCCAGATGACGATGGCAATGGTATTCCCGATGAGTGTGAGGATATTGAATTCATCCGCGGTAATGCTAATAGCGACGGCAGCGTTGATCTTGGAGACGGGATCACGATTCTCGGATACCTGTTCGCAAGCGGTGCGATCCCGTGTCTGAGTGCCGCTGATACCACAGACGATGGCCAGATCGACATCACGGATGCGATCTTTATCTTCACTTACCAGTTTGTCAACGGAGCTCCTCCGCCAGCTCCGTTCCCGGACTGTGGTGTGGATCCAACGCCTGACAGTCTCGACTGCGTGACGAGTAGTTGTCCCTGATCGGATGGCTCGCTAGCCGATGAGAATCGACTGATTCATTCCCGCACAGACCTCGGTCTGTGCGGGAATGCTCTTTTTGCAGGATCTCGAGGGATTCTGATCGAAGGTGTAATCGGTGAGTCTGTTCCTGGAGAAGGGAGGGGTTGCTCTCCTCTGGAGAACCTGTGACCCTTTTTGCCATGAGTGAAACAGAAATCATCCTCGCCTCGGCATCGCCGAGACGCCTCCAGTATCTGCGATGGGCTCGTTATCAGGTGACGGTGGTCCCCGTCCTCATCGACGAGACTCCAGCCGACGGAGAGACGGCTACTGAACTGGTGACAAGGCTGGCTCGCGCGAAAGCCAACGCCATCTCCACTCCAGGTGTTCCGGTGGTGGCGGGAGACACCGTTGTGTCGTGTCGAGATAAAATTCTGGGGAAGCCAGCGAATCCCCAGGTTGCCCGGGAGATGCTTGCCGCTCTCTCGGGGGGCGATCACGAGGTCATCAGCGGCTGGTGTGTCCGTCATGGAGATGAGTTGCTCGAGGGTGTCGAGGTCAGTCAGGTGCGTTTTCGAGAGTTGAGTTCCGATCAGATCGATCGTTACGTTGATTCGGGTGAACCGCTCGACAAGGCGGGAGCCTACGGGATTCAGGGGATGGGTAGGGAACTGGTCGAGGTGGTGAGAGGCTCCTGGAGCAACGTGGTGGGGCTTCCCGTGGTTCCGGTTCTGGCCGCATTGAGAGATCTCATGGTCCGTTGAGGGCTGGGCTTTGACTGAGTAAACTTCCTGCTTGTACCGCTTCGCAACGAACCTGCTCAGGAGGACTCTTTCGTGAGTTTCGATCCCACCGCCATTCCGGACCTGCTGGGCCGTTTCCATCCGTTTCTTCTGCACTTCCCCATCGGTCTGCTGCTGTGGGCTGGCATCGTCGAATTGGTCGAGGCGATCCGGCGCCAACCGATTCCCGCCAACGGTCCGGTTTCGCTTCCCATGGTGATTCCGGGTGCATGCTTCGCGATTCTGGCCGCAACCAGTGGTTGGCTGCTGGCCGATCAGGAAACTCCCAGTTCCGCTCTCGATTGGCACAGGTGGCTCGGAGTCTCAACGGCGGTAATAGCGTTGGCGACTGCGGGAGTGGGTCTGGCGATGGTGAAAGGTCGTTGGGTTCCCCGTAATGGCTATCGCGTGGCGCTGTTCCTGTGTGTGCCGGTTCTCGCATGGGGAGGTCACATCGGCGGGGAACTGAAGTGGGGGGACGGGTACATCGAGAAAGGGTTCGAGAAGGTCTTCTATTCTTCCGCCGGTTATTCCGATGAAGGATCGAGCTCACAACTGGCACAGGCGAGTATTGATGCTCCCCAGGAAGAGCGGGGCCTCCGTCTCTATCATGAGTTGGTTCGGGATACTCTCGATGAGAATTGCGTGAAATGTCACGGTCCCGACAAGACCAAGGGTGAACTCCGGCTCGACATCCCCGACGATCTGAAGGATCTGACGAGAGAAACTCTGATCATCATCCCCGGTGACCCTGACCAGAGCCTGCTGGTGGAGTTGATCGGGCTCCCGGATGACGATGAAGATCGCATGCCTCCCCTGGAGGAGTCCGGTCTCAGCGAAGCCCAGCAGCGAGGGATCGCCGAATGGGTACGAGCGGGAGCTCCCTGGCCTGCGGAAGGTCCGAGGGGATCGGTGGGACCGGTGGGAGTCGAGGGACCCCATCTCTTCCCCGACGAGCATGAAGCCGACAAGAAAGAGGACGATCCGGAATCACCCGGAGACATCTTCCGAGGCCGTGTTCAACCGATCTTCGAGGCGAATTGCTACGAATGTCACGGACCCGACAAGCAAAAGAGCGGACTTCGCCTCGATCTGAGGGAAGCGGCGATGGCAGATCGTGAGTTTGCGACCATCATCCCCGGCAATGCCGAGGAGAGTGAAATGATCATGCGGGTTACCCTCTCCGATTCCGATGAAGATCGAATGCCGCCGGAGGGAGAGCGACTCTCTGAGTCGGAGGTTGCCACGCTCAGGAGTTGGATCGATTCGGGAGCGCACTGGCCCGATCCCGAGATCTCCCCACTTCCGGACGAAACCGAATTGGAAGTTCAGCGTCCTACCCCACGAGGATTGGCGCCGGGAAAACTCCCCGATCTACCCAGAATTGTCGTCTCTGACGATTCGGTGCGCGCGAACATCAGTAAGGCCCTCGAAGTGCTCAGGGATATGGGAGTTCGTGCTGCTCCCGTGTCGCAGATCGATGATGCTCACGAGGCGGTGTTCCGCTTGCTACGCAAGAGCGCCACAGACGAGATGGTGACGAGCCTGAAGGGGCTGGAGCCGGTCCTGACCCGACTCGATCTGGCAGGGACTTCCGTGACCAGTGCTTCGATCAGGGGATTATGGCGCTTTGGAAAGTTACGGGTCCTGAACCTCTCGGAGACGGCTGTTACGGATGACGACGTGGCGGTGCTGGCGAGTTTGACCGATCTCACGGTGCTAAACCTGTTCGGTACAGCGGTGACCGACGATTGCCTCGCCCTGCTCGAGCGGATGCCGTCACTGCGGAGGGTCTACCTGTGGAGGACTGCGGTGACCAACGAGGCTGCGAGGCAGCTGTCCCGGGTGCGTCCTGATCTTCTGGTCGACAACGGCGTCGCCCCCGCCCCGATCCCCATCAAGGCTCCCGTCAAGGTCGAGACGAGTGGGATATGGCCCGGTCGTGAAGAGGAGTTGGCGGTCGATCACGTCCATGACGGATCGCTCGAGACCATCTGGTCTGGCCCCGAGGAAGTACGCACCGGGTGGGTTCAACTCACTCTCGAGAAGCCCCATCGTGTTGTCGGGGTACGCCTCGACGAGGGTGAATTTCCTCGTATTCAGAAGTTCACCGTGGAAGTTCAGAAAGAAGCAGGGTGGGTAGAAGTGGCCAGCGGCACGACCATCGGTTCGAAGAAAAATGTCCTCTTCGATGCTCTCGAGGCGCAGGTCTTTCGTCTGAATATTCTCGAATCTGTCGAGACCCCTGTGATTGCCGAGTTCGATCTTCTGACCGACTGACTTCTTCCTGACAAGATCGGGTGTAGAATTTGATGTAGCAGTCGGCTCGATCGTGGAGAAATAGAGGACCTGGCCAGTCTAGGCCGATCCGTCGCGCACGTTCTTTTCGGCTTCCTCGAAGATATTTTCCCAGGAATCATCGAGCGCCTCCAGTAGAGAAGAAGTACTCGACATTCCCGTCGTGGCAGGTGTTCTATCCGGGGGACGGCCACCGCGTCGCCTGGTTCTGACCTCGCGATCAATCTCGATCTTTCGCTCTTCTGTGAGTTCGAAGCGTCGGGCAATTTCCAGTTGGATCTCATCGAAAGAGGATATGGTCAAAAACGGCTCTGCTTTCAAATTCTCTCTCAAGATGGTGATGGCGTGTGGCGGCGGAATATCAGGGACGGCTACGATGACCGTCGAGCCGACACGCGAGAGGGGAAGAGTTCCGTATTCCCATGCAAAGGAAGGATCGAGAGAGAGCAGTAGATCCCCATCGACCCTGTACCGGGAAATAGGAATCATGGGGAGCTGGTGATGAGTGCACAGGCAGCGAGCCAGATCGGATTCGGTCAATGTGGTTTCGCGCAGGAGGGTCGCGATGATCCCTTCTCCTGTCTCCTCGGATTGAATCCGGGCTGCTTCGATGTCTGCAGGGAGCAGTAGGCCATCCGAGATGAGAATCTCGCATGTGTCCCTGTAACGAAGGGTGCGCATTTTCACCTATCTCCTTATAGACAAGAGTAGAATGCTGACCCGCATCTCGTCAAATCGGTTCGCCGGATGTGCCGAGAATCGACAGCATTCGCGGTTATATGGCCGATGGCCGCACAGAACCGGCCTCTCAGGAACCCTGCTCGGGAGGATCCACTTGTTCGGTTCCCTCATCGAAGGTCACCTCCAGCACCTCCTGCTCCAGATCCGATTCATCAGACGGGTTCAGGAATGCGTAAAGAGATGTGGCTATCGTCGAGGTCATTCCCTCGACTGCAGCGAGTTCTTCGAGCGAAGCATCACGCACCGCCGACAGCGAGCCGAAACACCTCATCAGGGCGCGGCGACGTCGCGGACCGATTCCGGGGATCTGCTCCAATCCACTGACGAGTTGGCTGCGTTGTCTCAGTTCCCTGTGATAGGAGTTTGCGAACCGGTGCGCCTCATCGCGGACCTTCTGCAACAAGCGAGAAGCAGGATCGTCCTCGGGAAGGTCGATCGGTTGCGAGTTTCCGGGTAGATAGACCCGTTCGGTGGTGTGTTCCCCCGCTCGTACACGATCCTTGGCGAGCCCACAGACGATGACATCCAACTTGTGTTTCTCCAGTACCGCTACGGCTCGTGAGAGTTGACCCTTGCCCCCATCGACGACCACCAGATCAGGGAGAGGATCCCGCTGCTGCGAGGGTCGGAAACGACGGTGCAGTACTTCTTCCATGCTGGCGAAATCGTCACTACCCCGAACGCTGCGAATTCTGTACCTGCGATACAGTTCGGTGTCGGGTTCACCATCTTCGAAGAAGACCCGGCTTGCCACGGAGAGGGTCCCCTGGATGTTGGAAATGTCATAGCACTCGATGGTTCGTATCGGCTCGTCGATGCCCAGGTGGGTTCCCAGGCGCGCTGCGATCTGCTCGTTCAACTTCAGTCGATGACCATCAGATTCAGAGCGAACACTTGCGTTCTTGTGTGCCATCTCGAGGAGGCGCACTTTCGATCCTCTCCTGGGCACCTTCAGTTGCACTTTTCTTCGTGCTTTCGATCCGAGCCATTTCTCGATGAGCTCGTGTCCCTCTGGTTGTACGGGGACCAGGATCTCTACCGGAATGAACTTATCGCCGTGGTAATACTGACCGAGGAATGCCGATAGCAATTGAGAATCATCTTTCTGGGCTGATCGGCATGAGTGAGTGGCAGAAGAGATGACCCTTCCTTCTCGCACCAGCAATACGTGAATCGAGGCGATTTCATCAGAACGCTCGATACCGATCACATCGCAGTCGCCCTGGGAGTGCTCCTGTACATTTTGATGTTCCAGGAGTTTCTCCACTGACGATATCTGATCTCTCAGACGTGCTGCGGTCTCGTATTCTCGATTTTCGCTGGCCCTTTTCATCTTGGTGTCGAGCAGCTCCAGCAGAGCGCGATCTCGACCGCGTAATAAAAGCAGGACTTCCTGCACCATTTCGTTGTAAGAAGTTTCATCGTCCAGTCCGACACAAGGGGCCGTACACCGTCCGATTTCGTATTCGATGCAGGGCCGATGACGGCTCTCGAAAAATGCATTCGTGCAGGATCGAAGAGGGATGTACTTCTTGATCATGCGCAACAACTCGTAGACAGAACGGGAAGAAGAATAAGGACCGAAATATGTGTGTCCGTCATCCTTCCAGCGCCGAATCGGATGCACTCTTGGCCATTTGTCTCCCGTCGTGACGCGCAAGGAGAGATATGTCTTGTCATCACGAAGTCGTAGGTTGTAGAGGGGTCGGTTCTTCTTGATCAGGTTGTTCTCGAGGAGAAGCGCCTCCAGTTCATTTGCGCAGACGATGAAGTCGATTTTATGAGTGTTGGCGACGATGCGTGAGAATAGAAACCGTCCATCGCCCGCTCCCGGTTTGAAATAAGAACGAACGCGAGAGCGTAGGTTCACCGCCTTGCCGATGTAAACCGTTCTCGACCGATCATCGGTGAAGATGTACACACCCGGTTCCACGGGCAGATCCGCGAGTTGTCTCCGAAGTGATTCCGGGAGTTCAGGTGAGACTGTCATCTTCTGTTTTCTTCAAATAGAAGTAATAGATCGGTTTGCCTTCAGTTCGAAAACGATTTTCGAAGATCGTCTCGATATGGCTGTGCGGGTCGAGGGGAGATTCGAGCCAGGATTGTCCATCCATCATGTTTTCGAGGGAGTCAATTTCGAGAAGGCACTGGTGAGCCTGTCGGGCATATTCACCATCATCTGTTCGAATCTCGAGGGGAGCAGCGGGGCGCAATTTCGAGGCGATCTGCGACAGGAAAGAGGTTTGAAGCAAACGACGACGCGCGTGGCGATCCTTCGGCCACGGATCCGGAAAAAGCAGGAAAACACCGGCGAGAGATTCGGCAAGAAAACATTCGTCGACGGCAACGGACGCATCCGCATGGAGCAACTTCAAGTTCTCCTTGCAAGCGAGTGTCTCTGCCTTGTGCAGCATCATTTCGAATTTCTTGCGGGTCTGTTCGATTCCGATGTGGAATTGATCGGGATAATTCAAAGAACGCTCGAGGATATGAGTGTCCTTTCCAGTACCTACCTCGAGGAGGATGTCCTTCTCGCGACCAAAAAAACCGTGGCCCCCATCTGCAGCGATCAGATCGTGAGCACGAACTTCTCGTGCGCTTTCCGATTCAGAGAGTCGCCTGTGACGGCGCAATCGTGTCACAAGATCCTCCGATCCTTCCTCGACCATGAAGGGTAGCGCTACAACGTGTCTTTACCAGATGCGGACGCGAATCTACTGCTCTTGCAGGATTCTGTAACTCCTGTGGTTTCTATCCCGTCAAGAAAATTTGGTAACAGGTCGCATGGGACTTCTCCTGCTTCTGGATGTAGGATCCGGCGGGGGATCCCCCGGTCGGGGGTGAGGGGAGTCGGCGGTGGTCTTTCGATCCGGTCCAGTAGCGCGGCAGTGCGATTTCCCTGCACATGTACTTTTGCACGATTCATCCCGGCGGAGATTCTCCCGGTTGCTGAATGTGCTGTTGCTGTGCCCGTTATTGGTGTCACTGCTGCCAGGCTGCGGCCTGATGGATTACTTCACCGATGATGACGTCCCTGATGAGAAGCGTTCCACCTCCGAGGTGGTTGCTGCATCGACGGCACAATCTCGTGCTGGAATCGGTTCACACTCCACACTTCTCGATCTGGAGCGATACCTTATCGATCGCAGTCCGGTGCTCGATTTGCTTCGTTCAGAAGTGAGTGAAACTCGCCAGAATCAGAAAGACGAGCAATGGCTCCCGGGATCCGAGGTGCGCGATAGTTCAATGGTAGGCCTGCGGGATTCGGTTGGCCTGGAGAGAGAGCGAAGCCTCACCATCGACTGGCGCCCACTGGCGATCCGCGAAAGTGATCGAAGAGGGCAGGTTCAAAGATCTCGATACTCGGTGGCGAGTGCCAAACTCAGAGGAGCAGAGAGCAAGTTATTGCGCCTGTTACGGGAAGAGTGGTCCGAACTGTGGTTCCAGCAACAGGTGATCTCGATCACCTCCTCAGCCCTCGTCGGTCTGGATCTGTCTCAGGAGGTCGGGTTCGATCCCGCATCTCCGACCGCACCGATCCTGGTGGAGACTCTCCGGACCCGTTGGATCGATCGTATCGATGGTATCGAACAGGAGACCAGGAAAACCCGTTCGCGCATCAACTCGCTGCTCGGGCGCGCCACGAGAGCCGTGTTGCCACTCTCGGTGGAGTCAGGTGACGATCGTTTTCAACACATCGATCAGTTGACCGACAGGAGACTGCATCCGCGCGAAATCATCGCCGCTGAACAACTGGCACTGGCTTCCTTTCATCTCGAGGACACGGAAGGAGGAGATTGGCCCGAGATCGTCGTGGGCGCTCAGAGCCAGGCCGATGCCGATGCACCTGTGACCGGATCCTCAGAGGAGCACTGGACTTTCACCCTGGGAGTCGAGTTTCCGCTCGGGCGACAGGGGAAAGACTTTCGTGTTCGAGAAGCCCGGAATCGTTTCGGATCAGCCAGGGCGCAGCAAATGATGGCCAGGAGAGCCATCGAAGACCAGATTGCTGCCGCCAGAGCACAACTGCTGGCGAGTCTGCAGAGAATCGATGAAATCGAGGACGAGGTGATTCCCTCGCTCGAAGAGGTGTTGGTGAAACTTCCCCAGCAGGTAGCTTTCGATCGTTTCGAAGCGCGTCTTCGAGTCGATGATGGGTTGCTCGAGGCTCGCCTGGGTAGAATCCGGGCGCTGGCGGATCG
>CAWLAN010000116.1:0-8757 GCA_963854815.1 Planctomycetes bacterium UBA1146 | reverse complement strand
GCATCGGCAATCCTACGCTTTCGGCGCAGGTGGGTGGCGAGTTTCCTTCCCGCTTCCATGATGGCCAGGCGCAACTCCTTGAGAATTTCCTCGTAATGAGCCACTGCTTTCTTGCTCTCCGAGGTGAATGGAACCCAGACGCTTGCGATGTGAACGAGAATCGCCAATGGCCCGCTCGGCAGAGCTCCTCGGGATTGCTGGACCTCGTAGTTGCGCCAGGGGGTGCCGACGATGGCGCTGGTGATGGCGCAGCCTCCTTGCTCGTATTGCAGTGGCACGCGGTTGGCGAATCTGTAGATGGAGGCGAGTTCGTCCGCTGGGAGATCTCCACCCCAGGCGATTCCCGCCTCGACCTGGAAGGGATTACCACGGTAGACACTGGGTTGTCGAGTGACGGTGATGACCAGTTCTGGATCGAAGTTTCTGCGCAGTGTTTTGGCCATCAGGTCTTCACCAATGGGAGAGAGGCAGTTGGTGGGAGGAGCCATGATCCGTGTCTGAGCGATCGCCTTGTGCAGGATCTTGACATCTTTTGCAGAAATCCGTCGAGGATGACGATCAGTATCGATTCTTCGACCAAGCTCTTCCGTTTCATCGCTGATCTTCCGCACAACGTTCTGGGTTACACGACAGAACTCCTGGCACAAGAAGCCACTGACGGTACGTGAGGATGTGTCCTTGAGCATCTGCATCAACAGACCCAGTTCGACTCCGTGAGGATGCGGTAGGATCTCCAGTGGAGGCTCTGGTAGTTTCCTGGTCACGCGCTCATAAATGATCAGGTCATTGTCGACCGGACTGTGGTATTCGATCTGGAGATGTGGGTTGGCCAGAGAAACCTGTTCCAGGAAGGAATCTATCGAGTGCTTGCCCTTCTTGTAGGTCCCCTCCAACTCGATCTGCACCTCGGTACCGTGAGCCCAGTCGACGTCGATTTCACTCTCTCTACGCACAACAGGTTGGTTCTTCGCCACATCCATGGTGAGGATCAGTTCGACAGCGGGTTTGCGACGAGATGTTCGACTCACGACTCTCATCGGTATTCCGGTGGTGAGAGTCCCGTACATTCCGGCGGCGCTGATTCCTATTCCCTGTTGACCTCGAGTCTGCTTTCTGGCGTGGAATTTGGAACCGTACAGAAGTCGGGCAAAGATCCGCGGTAATTGTTCAGGCACGATTCCGGGACCGTTGTCACGCAGAGTGACCCTGTGCTGGTCTACGGCACTCGCTTTGACCTCGAGGAACAGATCAGGAAGAATCGAGGCTTCCTCGCAGGCGTCGAGAGAGTTGTCGATGGCTTCACGAACCGTGGTGAGAAGTGCTCTGGCAGGGCTGTCGAAGCCGAGCAGATGACGGTTCTTGGCGAAGAACTCGCTGACCGAGATGTCCTTCTGCTTGTGTGCCATCTTCTCGGCGGCACCTTCAACTGGGTGAGATCTGGCGGGAGCCTTATTCGAGCTCTTGCGTGCCCTGGGCGATGAAGTCTTGCGTGCTCCGGACTTGGTGCGCGCCTTGCTGGAGGTTTTCTCCCTGGATCCAGCACTCTTCTTCTTGCGCTGTGGTTCGGTGAACAGATCCGCCTGTCGATGTGCTACCGAACGGGCGCGTTTCTTGTGAGCGGTCTTCCCGGTGCTCTTGACGACTTTTTTTCTGGTGCTCTTCTTTTTCGAAGATTTTTTCACGGGAGTTTTCTTGGGGGACAACCTCACTCCTAGTCCTGGCAACAACGATCCTCGCGGCGCTGTGATCCTAGCGTTTTCCGCCCTCGGATCCTACTCCTCGGGCGACAGAGAAAAGAAGCTTCCCTGTTCAATATCGCTCACGAGAGGCGACACTCTCGTCTGCCACCTTCAGAAAAAATCTCTCTTGGGCTTTTTCGATGGCCTCCCGGACAGTGACAGCGGGCCTCCTCTGGCCGGCAGTGGCGGGCATGTCGAAACTCCTCTCGATCCAGGGGGGGCGTAGCGGAAGGTATGCTATCCTGGAACCGCGGGCCAGTTGCCAGCGCGGTCCGCTTCGCCAGCAGGTCCAGACTGGACAGGAGGCCGACATGCTCCGGTGCACGCAGTGGATTGCAGCACTTCTGCTGGTGCTCATTCCCTCCCTGTCGTCGGCCCAGGGCGATCAAACAGCACTGGAGAGACGCTGGAAGAGCAAACAGGCTGCTTCTTTCCTCAAGCAGGTTTCCTGGGAGAGAACTCTGGATCTGGCAATGACACGAGCACGTCGTGACAATCTTCCGATCGTTGCCTACTTCACCCGCTCCTATGCGCCGTGACCACCTTGCCTTGCTCTGGAGGGGGGACCTCTCCAGTCCGATTGGTGGAAGAAATCAGCGAATCTGTTCGTTCCCTATGTCAACATCAGCGCGAAGTTACCCGATAAACCTGACCAGGAGTTGCTCCGCTCCATCGGATCCCGCTCCTACCCGACCTGCGTCATCATGGATCCCGATGGCAAGGTGATCCTGAGGAATGACAGCCAGGGAGCGTATCGCCCCACCTCAGAGGATCGGCTGAAGAGTGCCCTCGAAGTGGCACAACAGTTACTCGATGCACGAAAAGGCCTGAAGGAACAGCCCGATAGTTCTTCTGCGAAAGCCACAGTGCAGATGCTCGAAGCGATTCTGCAAATTCGACCGATTCCTGCAGCAGAACTCGACCGTGTCGCCGCGATCGAGGGAGTTGCCGAATCGGTGCGGCAGCGCTTCGGTCGTTGGCGGGCCGTTGATCCCATTTCAAGGATTCTGAAGGAATATGCCGCCAAGATACGCTCAGTTGCGCGAGAAGACAAAGAAACCAGAAACGCCGCTTTCAAAGTAGCCTCCGAGAAGATGCTGGCCCTGTTTCTGGATGGGATCGCTCTCGATGACCCTCGCCAGGGGATCTTCTCCGACTTCTGGCGGCTTGTTTTTGAAGGTGCAATCAGTGCCAGGGATGTGAAAACTGCCCAGCACGCGGTCTCGATTTACCGTAAGGCTTTCGGGTCTCGACCCGATCTCAAGCTGCGGATCGATCGTATGGCGACTCGCCTCGGAGCGTTACGAACGGGTTTGGAAGAAAGAGATAGTGACAACTCCGAGAAGGAGGAACCGCGATGAGCCAGAGTGGTCAGCCTGTGGAGATCATCGGCGTACCTCTCGACCACGGATCCGGCAGGAGAGGTGTTTCGATGGGGCCGTCTGCATTGCGTATTGCAGGTCTCAGAGAATCACTGCGTCGTGCCGAGATCTCGGCACACGATGGTGGTGATATCGATGTCCCCATCCCTGAGGTGCGAGATCCTGGAGATCCCAGCCAAAAATACCTGGATGTGGTGGAAGCCGCCTGCCAGCTGTTGGCACAGCGAGTTGATGAAGCTCTTACGCAAGGAAGGCTGCCATTGGTGCTCGGCGGAGATCACTCCGTTGCCATCGGGACCATATCGGGAGTGGCACAACATCTCAGGACCGATACCTCCCAGGAGCTGCCACGCATCGGAGTTATGTGGTTCGATGCTCATGCCGATCTCAACACTCCCGCTACATCTCCAACCGGTAACATCCATGGAATGCCGCTGGCGTGCATGCTCGGGAAAGGACCGGACTCGCTGACAGGGATCGGATTCCCCGGTGCCAAGATCAGTTCCCGACGCGTCATCCAGATCGGGCTACGGGAACTGGATCCGGATGAGAAACGCAGGATCAAGGAGTCCGAGATCACTGCCTACACGATGGAGGACATTGATCGCAGGGGTCTTCCCGAGGTGATCGAGGAGGCTCTGGAGAAGATTCAGGAAGATTGCGATCATCTGCACGTCAGTTTTGATATCGATGTCATCGATCCTCGTTGGGCACCGGGGACGGGCACCGCACGACCCGGCGGTTTGACTTACAGGGAGGCGCATCTGGCGATGGAGATGGTTGCCGAGACCGGTGCAGTTCGATCGTTCGAACTGGTAGAGGTGAATCCGATTCTCGATGAGGGAAACCGAACTGCGGAAGTGGCGGTAGGAATCATCGCCAGCGTACTGGGAAAATCGCTGCTCGACTGAGTCGCTTTCCTTGTGGAGACCGATTCTGACACTATGATACAGCAAAATATCAGCGGAACCCGACGGGGAAAGGAGTGCCGCAATGGCTGCAGACGAGAAGAACATTCCAGAGGGGTGGCCACCACCGCCCGGAAAACGTGCCGGTGGCCGGGGACCAGCGAGAGGCTTCACCCCGCCGAGAGGTATGATCCCCGTCATCATCATGGTTCTGTTGGTGGCATTCGTGGTGTTCATATTTGTCAGTGGCAAGGGTGGAATCGTTGACATCGCCGATACCGAAATTGCCGTGCTCGTCAATTACTTGACCGGTGAAGAGACGATCATCACCACTCCTGGGGTCACCATCTTCATCCCCTGGGCCAGCGAGGCATTCATCCTCGACAAGGCGCCCAACGAGTTCGTGATGAGGGGTACTCAGGATAGAGATTTCAATCATGTCCGGGAACTCTCGATTCGTGCCAGTGACGGTTCATCTTTTCGCTTCAACGAGATGGTGATCCAGTACCAGTTAATTCCATCGAAAGCAGCGGTGGTATTGCAGGACAGCGGTGAGGGCGATGCTTTCAAACGGAACTGGGTACGCGCTTATGCCCGTTCCGTTCTGCGAGACGAGTTCGGTCGTTATTCCTCCGATGAGATCGCGGATCCCAGTAACTACTCCACTGCGACCGCCTCCTCGAAGATCGAGTTGAACCGGCTGCTTGAGCCTCACGGTGTCGAGATCATCCAGATCATCACTCCCAAACCGAGTTTTGATGTGGCTGTGGAGAAAGCGATCGAGGATCGCAAGAACGCCAATCAGGAGGTGGAGCGCCTGCAGATCGAGCAGACCAAGTTGACCCAGGAAAGGATCAGAAAACTGGCGGAGATGGAGCGTACCAAGGCCGCCGAGTTCGAGCAGGTCCTGGGTATTCTCACCGCCGACAAGATCATCGCCTTGAAGAACCAGGTGCAGGTGGAGAAGACAGCCGATGCCTACATGATCGAACAGGTCAATGCGGGTAAGGCGCAGGAGGGAAAGCAAATCCAGGAAGCGAGGGCTCTGGAAGTGAGTGCCCGTAAGGAGGCGGAGGGGCTGCGAGCACGAGTCGAAGCGCTGGAGGAGCGTGGCGAGATCCTGGTGAGGGAACAACTCGCCGAGAAACTTGCAAAGGTCAATTTCAGGGTGGTTCCCTACCGGAGAGATCCGACCCCGGTGCGAATCGAGCACATCGGAAGCATCCATCCGGACCTGGTTCCTACCGGAACTTCCAGGGGGACAGGAGGTAACCGATGAAATTCCTGATTGGATTCGCCATCCTGTTGTTGCTGATCGTGATCGGCGGAACTCTCATCTTCAACCGGATTCCACCGGCTGTGATCGGGATCAAGCAAATCGTATTCGGTCCTGGCCAGGGGATCGTGGATGCGGATTATTCCACCGGAGTCGTACTGGCAATCCCCGGTTACCATCGCTGGTACCACTTGCCCCGACAGACCCACTTTCTCCACTTCACCGGAGAGACACGGTTGAGACAGAACCGTTCAGCGCTTGGTATCGAGGACTGGCAGCCACCGCTCGACATCCGGACCACCGACAACAACAACGTGGGAATCGATGCGAGTCTGACCTATCGGATCAAGCCGGGCGAGGGATACATGCTCGTCAAGGATGGTCTGCGGGTATTTTACCGCGATCGAGTTCGTTCCGCGGTTCTCGATGTTCTTCGTGCGCAACTGGCCAAATTGACCTCCGAGGATCTGCAGATTCCCGCCAACCGAATCGCGAGAGCGACGCAAACCCTGGAGTTACTGAAAACGGAACTGGACAAGTTTCATGTCGAACCGGAAAACCTGTTGATCCGGTCGGTCCGGTTCCTCCCCGAATACGAGCAGAAGTTGCAGCAGAAGCAGTTACTGCGCCAGGAATCGAAACTGGAGGAAGCGCTCACGGCCCAGGCTGTCGAGGATCAGAAGGTCCAGACCCAGAAACGCAAGATCATCGCAGCAGTGCTGGCCAAGGAGCGGGATTGGGATTTCACCATCCAGCAGGAGAGGTCTGACTTCGAGGTCCAGATTGCTACCATCATGGCCGCTGCAGATCTGTACGACAAGCACACCCGTGCCGAGGGAGCTGCAGAACGGGACATCTCCATCGCCAACGGTACCCTGCAGGTGGAGAAGGCGCTCGCCTTGCGAGATGAGTTGCGTAACACTGCCCTCGACTCGCCGGGCGGACGCATCTTGCTGGCGCTGACGGCGGTGGCAAATCTGAACATCCCCGAGGTGATCCTCAACAGCGACGATCCAGCGGTACCGATGCTGCTCGATCTGTCCCAGATGACCAGATTATTTGTCGGAGATAAGCCACCGGTTCCGGCTCCGGCCGGCGACTGAGCGGGACGAGCCTGCTCGCCTCAGCCAGCAGAGATCTGTGCGAGGCGGACCAGGCTCGAGACCCCCGGACGCGGGATCCGGATGGTAGAGACTCGGGGCCAGTGGCCGAAACGGCGCGCCCGCTGGAGCCACTGTTCGGCGTTCTCGTCGCTCTTTGCAGGGTCGTGCTGATCTGCATCGTGCAGGATCACCTCGACATCATCTTCGCTGTGACAGCGACCGATCCATGTACATCCGTCATGCTGGGAGACCACCACGGTGATGCCGTGCAACTCTCCCATGTCGTCGTGAAAGGTACCCACCGGAGCGTCCCGCGTCTCGTGGCACTACGCGTCCGCGGGCGCGCAGTGCTCCTCGAAGGCGTTGACGATGTCGAGGGCGATGGTCTGAGGATCACGCCCCTCGATCATGTGACGGGGAAGAAACCAGACCATTTCTCCACCCTGAAAGAGCGCCATCGAAGGGCTGCTGGGAGGAACCTGGCTGCAGCGTTCGCGCGCGCGTTCGGTGGCCTCGGTATCCTGGCCGGCGAACACGGTTCCGATTCGATCTGGAGTGACTTCCGACTGGAGAGCCAGCAGCGCTCCGGGGCGAGCCCCTCCTGCGGCACATCCACAGACGCTGTTGATGATGACGAAAGCGCTGCCGCCATCGGGACTCAGGAACTCATCGACCTCGGTTGCGGACTTCAGTTCCGTCACTCCATTGTCGGAGAGTTCACGACGCATCGGATCGACCAGTTCATCCGGGTATGGCATGTCTGGGTTCCTTTCTGTCGGAATAACTGTTCCGACTGATGAAAACGATGCTACCGGTAGTCATGAAGGAGTACAACCAGACCCGACCGGATCTTCAGGAACCTTTACATCAGGTTTTTCCCGGTTCCGGTTCGGTCGGCTCTTCGTCGGTAGAACAGCAGGAGGCGTCATCGGCGCCATCGGGATCATCGGTGGGTACTCCGAACACCTGTGACATGAAAGAGCGGGGCCCCTTGCGGAATACGCTGGCCGCAAACAGCAATCCGACGGCCATCAGTAGAAGGTTGGCGAAAGAAGCGATCTGGTTGGCTGATCCAGTGCCCGCCTCGTGATCATGCCCTGTGGCAAGATTCGCGTCGTTTGCGGTCACCTCCGGGATGTTCGTGGTCACCTCCGGGATGAACGCATTGACGGCATAGCCGCAACCGATGGCTCCGATTCCGACGGCGACGGCGAACAGGATCGCTGCCTTCTTGCCGTGCATCGATCCAAGGATGCCAAAGGTGGTGACGTTGGTGGCGGGACCGGTGAGCAAGAAAGCGATGGCCGCTCCGGGAGAGGCTCCCCCGAAGATCAACACCGCGGCCAGAGGAGTGGCACCACTGGCGCACACGTAGACGGGCAAACCGAGCAGTGCGAAGGCGGGAACTTCCAGCGCTCCGGGGATGGAGGCGAAGAACTCGCCGTCTTCGACCAGCGGCTTGAGGGCTGCCGCCAGCGCCAATCCGAACACGATCCATGGCGCCGTGTTGTCGACCAGGTCGCCGAGACCCACTCGTAGTCCCTGCCGGAGGCGCTCAGGAAGGCTCTTTTGATCGCTCTCATCGACGGTCTCGATATCTTCCGGCGAGATCGGCGGGATGAAACGGACCGCCAGCAGTCCGACCGTCAGTGCCAGTACTGCAGCTGTGATGATCCTGGCGATGGCGAATGGAGTATCGACCAGTTGGAATGACAAGAAGATGGCATCGATTCCCAGTTCCGGAGTGGCCAGAAGTAGTGTCACGGCTGCCGCCGTCGGAACCCCTTTGTTCACCAGGCTCTTGTAGAGCGGCAAGATTCCACAGGAACAGATGGGAAGTGGGATCCCGAACACGAGTCCCTTCATCGCTTGCCTTGTCGTCGATCCACGCGCTAGCCAGTCGACGGTGGCCCTTGGAAGACAAGCATGGATCAATCCGGCGACGGTGTAGGCGATCAGCAGCGCCGGGGCACTTTCGCGCGCCAGATACAGGAAGTTGTCGAAGAAGCGCGATAGTGGTTCGTAGTGATCGGAGTGTGCCTGGGCGTGACCTGGATCGAGAATGGTGAAGAGGACGAAACCGAGTCCCAGCAAACCACCGAATGCGGACAGGGCGGGACCGTTGCTACCGCTGGCGACCTTCGGCTCGGATCCGTGCAGCATGACGTGGAGCAGGGCACCTCCCATCAGCGCCATCAGTGCTCCGGTCGGGAACCCTTCTAGCCACGACTCTCCCCCGGTTCCTGCCAGCCAACCGACGAAAGTGACCAGCACCGCCAACGTCAGTACGGCGACTGCGACCCTCTTGCCATAGATGGGACGCAATAACCACCAGATGGCGAGGCCTGC